>JAZNCB010000033.1:0-17530 GCA_046156285.1 Eubacteriales bacterium
CTTATCGCCGTCCTTGCGAAATCCAACGATTTTAGTCGTGCTTCCGCCGACGTCTATACCTATAATTACACTCATTTCTTTATTCTCCCTTCTGCTCGGGCAATTAAATTCTCAAATGAAAGGCCGTACTTGTCGGCAATGTCCCTCGCATAAGATTTTCCGTCAGGCTTCATTCTGTGTATTTTGAATGAACGCTCTCCCTCGTCCATACCGGCAACGAGCGTATCTATCGAAACACCGCCGCGCTCCCTTGAACGAGCATTGATTTCGGGAACTGCCGAGGCAAGCTCGTGAAGGTGGGTTGAGAAAATTCCCCTGCAACGCATTGCCGCAAATCCGGTGAGTATCTCAGAGGCGATATACGAAGCCTCGTATGCTCCCGTAGACGAAAGCGACTCGTCAAGAAGTATCATACTGTCGGAGGTTGCCTCATCAAAGATTTCTTTAAGGCGCGCGCACTCCTCACCAAGTCTGCCTTTATCGATTGTATCGTCAGCACCCTCGGGAAAATGCGTGAAAATGCCGTCCACAATTGATATTTTAGCCTCTGTTGCGGGAACGGGTAAGCCGAGCTGAGCAAGAGCCTGAGAAGCTCCGAGAGCAACGGTTATTACCGATTTTCCGCCTCTATTCGGTCCTGTGAGAACGTATATTCCTGCGTTTTCGTCAAACTTGAAGTCGTTTGTTACTATCGGCTCGCTTATTGCAAGAGCTACCCTCGGGTTATAAAGTCCCGTAGCGGAAAACTCCTTTTTCGATGCCTCGGTGATTTCGGGCATACAGATATTACAGCCGGGGTGCGCTCGAAGTGAGCGCATAAGCTCACTTGCCCTCGATACAAACTCTATCTCGGGAAGCATTTTAAGAAGAAAGTCGGTGTTGTCGAGCACGTACTCGCCGACTATCGTGCGCCAGCCTCTGACTGACGAGCGGAATATATCCTCAATAGCGCTGTTGAATGCGCCGACGAGCGCTTCTTTTTTGTTGTCGCTTTCGCCCTTTCCGAACGGGGAAAGCTCCGCAATGCAGGTAAAGGCGTCGTTCTTAAAGGAAAGACGAAGAATTTTATCAAGCACCTTTCCTGACTTGAACGGCTCGGAATTTACCGAGATAACACCTGCGGAGGAGGGGCGGAACTGTCTGTCAAGGTTTACTCCGACGGTAATGCTTTTCACCTCGTGAACTCTCGACGTGAGCGCTTCGAGCTTCTTGTTGAGCTCCTTATAGTAATCCGACGAGCAGAGCTCGGTTATAAACGAGGTAAGACTTCTGAACGCCTCGCTCTTCATTTTGTCAAACACGGGCGCAAGTCCCTTGTTGAGTATCTCTATACAAGATACGTAGAGCTCTATTTCGGTTATGCTGTAAAGATATGAATCAGCAGCCTCACTCGATTCCACGTCCAAGCGGCGAAGCTCCTGTATATCGTCGAGCACGGGGTGTGCTTTCAGAAGAGTTTCCTTGATTTCGGGAATGTCCATCATATCGGCGATGGTCTCTTGTCTATATAAAATTACGTCCTTTTTATCGGTGAAAAAATCGGTAAGAGAGCTGTTTTTAAGATTGAATATTTCGGTAAGTCCAAGCTCGTCGCATACCGCCTCGGATATGTTCGGAAGCTTCGATTTGTCCGCGTGATAATTTCTCTCTTCCTCGGTTGGATATATGAGGCTTATAAACCTTTCCTCCATCGTAATCCCTCGCTTTGCATATTACTCCGTATAAAGTATAACATACTTTTGCGCGCGAAGCAATAGAAATTTTATTTTATTTTCAAAGTTTTAGCGGTGCGGCAGAAAACGCCGCTTTCTTTTGTGCAATTTCTACAAAATTAAGGCGCAAAATGAGCCAATGTTTGTAACCACACTATACTTACACAGTGGAATTTCGGTGTTAGAATAGGATTGCCGAGGCGAGATGAGTGCGTCAATTCCGGATACGACGCTCTGCCGCGGCAAGAAAGGGTGAAAAGTTGTGAAAAGGAAAATCAAGTACACGGCAAATCTACCGCGTAGCATTTACACCTTTTTCCTTGGCTACTCCGACCCGGGAGCGCCGAGCTTCGAAAAATTTGCAAGGAGCATCGGCGCAACGCTTGAAGATATCGAGCGTTTCAGAAAGCACGACGAATTTGAGAGAGCCTTTCGCGAATGTAACGAAATTAGAAGGGATTACCTTATTGACGGAGCGTTGACAAAGCGATTTGACTCCTCACTCGTAAAATTTCTTCTCGGAGCAGAGTACGGAATGGGTGAAAAAGAAAAGGAAAAGGAAGACACAGAACTCGCTGTAACGCTGGAAGTTCTGTCGGACGATAAGGGTGGAGCTTAAACTTTCGGTCACAAAAAAGCAAAAGCAATTTATTGACGCGAAAGAGTCCGAGGTGCTCTTTGGCGGAGCGGCAGGCGGCGGAAAATCATACGGACAAATGGTAGACGCGCTACTGTTTGCCCTGAGATATCCAAGGTCAAAGCAGCTGGTTTTAAGACGAACCTTTTCCGAGCTTGAAAAATCACTTATAAGAACCTCACTCGCCCTTTTTCCAAGAGAAATTTACACCTTTAATTCCTCCTCACATACCGGCAAATTCAAAAACGGTTCTGTAATCGACTTCGGCTACTGCGCCACCGAAAACGACGTATATCAATATCAAAGCGCAGAATACGACGTCATTCGCTTCGATGAACTCACTCATTTCACCGAGGCGCAATACATATACCTCATATCAAGAGTAAGAGGAGCGAACAGTTATCCAAAGCAGATAAAATCATCAACCAACCCGGGAGGCGTCGGGCACTCCTGGGTAAAGGAAAGATTTATCGACCCAGAAGCTCCGTCAAGTCCATTCAAGGGGCTTGACGGTATGGATAGAATTTTTATTCCCTCCTTGCTCGCTGACAACAAGTTTCTTCGCGAGGGCGACCCCGATTACGAGAAAAGACTTTTAGCACTTCCCGAAAGAGAAAAGAAGGCGCTTCTTTACGGCGACTGGAATATTTTCGAGGGGCAGTATTTCTCGGAGTTTTCAATGACAAAGCACGTCATATCCCCCTTTGAGATACCTCCATCTTTTAGAAAATTCAGGACGATAGACTACGGACTTGACCGACTTGTTTGCCTTTGGATTGCGATAAGCCCGGATATGCGAGTTTACGTGTACCGCGAATTTTGCGCGTCCGATTTGCCTATCAGTGCATCGGCAAAGGCGATAGTTGAGAGAACGCCAAAAAGTGAGGACATATACGCAACCCTCGCTCCGCCCGACCTTTTTTCAAGAAGTCAAGAAACCGGTAGAACAAAGGCCTCGATTTTCTCGGAATTCGGCGTTAACTTTACAAAAACCTCAAACGACAGAGAAACCGGTTGGCTTGCAATAAAGGAGCTTTTATGCGACACGGATAGTGGCGTAAGGCTTCAAATTTTCTCTACCTGTACCGAGCTCATAAGGTGCTTGCCTGCCCTCACGGTAGACAAGCTCCGTCCAAGCGATTGCTCAAACGAGCCCCACGAAATTACGCACGCCCCAGACGCTTTGCGAGGATTTGCCATATTTTACGCACGGCCTGCCGAGGTGGCGGTAAAGAAGAAACGAACGGTTTGGACACCTGATATGTGGGAGGACTACAATTCTGCCGGTGAGAAGGAGAAAAATTATCTAAAACTCAAATACGGAGAACCAATGTGAGAACAGAAAAAACAACGAAAGAGGCGAGACTTGAATTTTTCAGCTCGCTTTATGAAAATGCAAAAAACAGCTACTCCGATGCGCTCTCGCTCTACGAGCGGCACGTCAAGCAATATCGCGGTTCAGACGAAATAGACGGCTCACCCGAAAGCGCTACCACCGTAAGAAATATTACTTACGAGATAGTGGAAAGCCAGGTTTCCTCCGATATTCCTCACCCCAAGGTTGACGCCGCGTGTTATAGCGAAAAGCGAAGCCGAAATTCTCTTGCAATAGAGAGACTTCTCTACTCTATTCGCGACAAGCTTCCCTATGAGGAAATGAACGATATTGACGAAAGATACACCTACATTTACGGCGGCAGTGTCTGGTACGTTGAATGGGATAACTCAATTCAGCTCGGACGCGAGGTGGGCGGTGTGCGACTGCACTGCCTGTCTCCTGAGGTTTTTATACCGCAACCGGGTATATCAAACGTTGAGGATATGGAATATTGCTTTTTGAAGCTATCAATAACGAGAGGTGAGATTGCAAGACGGTATAACGTGTCCGAGGATTTGCTCGACCTTGCCGAATATGACACCGACGGCAGCGAGGTATGCGATACCGACACAGCAACCCTCGTGGTAGCCTTTTATAAGGACGAGGAGGGCGAGATTTCAAAATTTGTCTTCTCAGGCTCGCTGACGCTTTTTGATATGCCGAAGTATTACAGACGCAAGACGAGATTTTGCAAAAAATGCGGTCTTTCGGAAAGCGATTGCACCTGCTCGAAGAAATCCTTTATCACAAGGGACGAGCTTTACGAGAAAATCACCAAGGACGTTATCCTTGGCGACGGATCAAAAATTTTAGCATATTCTCCCGAGGTCATAGACGGCAGGCTTTTACAAAACAGCGAGGGGTACATTATGAAGGATACGGAAATTCCCTACTACACCCCGCGCTCTTTCCCGATAGTTATAAGAAAAAACACCTCGTTTGGCGATTCGCTTTTCGGTCAGTCGGACTGCGAATACATACGCCCCGAGCAGCAGGCGATAAACAAAATCGAGTCGAGAATTCTTCAAAAGCTTCTTCGCGCAGGCATTACACCGATAGTGCCCGAGGACGCAAGCATTTCGCTTAACAACTCGGTTTTCGGTCAGGTTATAAAAATGAAGCCCGGCGAGAGCGCTTCTCAGTACGGAAAGGTCGATACTACTCCTGATATTTCACAGGACATCGCAGAGGCAGAAAGGCTTTACGACCATTCGAAGAGAACGCTCGGAATTTCCGATGCGCTTCAAGGACTTGACTCATATACCGGCGAATCGGGTTACGCAAGACAGCTTAAAATCTCTCAGGCATCGGGACGTCTTGAATCAAAGAAAAAGATGAAGCACACGGCATACGCGAAAATGGACAGGCTCATATTCGAGCAATACCTTGCGTTTGCCGACGAGCCGCGCGCCCTCGTTTTCAAGGACGCATACGGCAGAATTCACAATTCAAGCTTCAACCGCTACGATTTTATCGAATACGATATAACGACGGGTAAGTACTATTACGACGACGCCTACTTATTCTCTGTGGACCTTAACGGAGGAATAGAATATCAAAGAGAGGCGCTTTGGGAAAGAAATCTTGAAAACCTCAAAGCCGGAACTCTCGGCGACCCGACAAAGAACGTAACGCTTCTGCGTTATTGGCAATGTCAGGAGCGCGCGCATTACCCGCACGCAAGAGAAAACGTCGAATATTTTACCCTTGCCGCCGAAGCCGAGGAGAGCTTCGCGGGTGACAACGAAAAGGAGGTATATTACGCTGAAAACGGCAGGAACAATTGAAGAGTTCGTTGAGAACTACATAGAAAACAAGAAAAAGGCAGGCTCGGCTGAAAACTATAAGGAGTGGGTTCTTACGAACGGAATAAATTCGTCTAAAACCTACGCAGACACCGTAAGGGATATAACACTTGACTACAACCGAGCAAAAAGCGAATACGGAACGAGGGCTGAAAAGCTCGGTGAGCTTGGGCTTTCCGCCAGCGGATATTCCGACTATCTTAGCGGAAAGGCTTATTCGGAGATGCAGAAAAGAAAACAGTCGGCAAAGGAAAGCTACGCCGAAAACGAAATGAAAAATCTTTCGGGATACAGTAAGTATTTAAGCGAAAAAAAGAGCGAGGCAAAGAAGCTCTACGATAACGTAGTGTCAGAAATCACCGCATCGAAAATCATAGACTATGACAAGGCGTACGAATACGCAATAAGTGCAGGTCTTGACGATGAGAGTGCCGCCATAGCCGCAAAAAGCGCAAGCGATACCGCATACAAAAATCTCAGAAACGAAGTCCTTAACACCATCATCGCACGTAACTTTGAGGAGAGCCAAGCGCGCGAATACGCCTTGGCTATGGGACTTGGCGAATACGAGGCGGACGAGCTTGCGGAATACGCTTTCAAAATAAATCAGGCGGCGTACTACTCCTCCGATTATCTTGAATATCTCGAAAACAAGAAAAACAACAAAAAGTAAACCAAGAAAGGAATTAAAAACGTGAAGAAAAACAATTACTCCCCGTACGGCACGTACAGTCTTAACAAAATAGATGCTCCTAAGGGTAAGGTTAAGGACCCCAAGTCAGCTAAAATAGTTGGAAAAAGTGACCTCCGCGGAGGAAAAAGAAAATGACGGAAATAAACATTTCGGAAGAAAATGCAAATGAAACTTTGCAAAACAATGAAATTTCGGATAATGTCGAAATTAACGAAGCCGAAACCGGTGGCGATTTTGAAGAGGTAGATTTACCACAAACAGCACCGGACGAGATTGACTATGCCGCGCTTATTATCGAGGACGTCAAGGAGCTTAAAAAGGAATTTTACGAGCTTTCGGGACTTTCCGACATAACCGAGCTTGAAAATCCGCTCCGTTATGCCGAGCTGCGCGACCTTGGTCTTTCTCCGAGAGAAGCATATCTTGCCACAAGGAAAAGACACAGTGACAACCGCTCGCACCTTCGCGCTATTCACAACGTAAAATCAACTCATCAGAACATTATGAGCGATTCAGAAATGGCCTCCTGCCGAGAGCTTTTCGGCGACATTTCCGATGCAGAAATCAGAAGACTCTATAAAAGAGTCACAAAGTAAAAAGAAAGGATTTTTTTATGATTAAACTTATTAAAATTTTGGGTTCTTCAACCAACGTTCCCGAACCGGTTAAGTTCCCTATTAACAGATACACACCCTATCACAGAGGTTCGCTTTTCTACGCCGATAACGGCCAGCTCACAAACTACCCAACGGCCGGCGACCAAAGAAAATTCATCGTTCTCGAAAATCTTCCCGAGGATAACGAAAAAAGCTATGTGTACGGTTTTTTCGTAACCGATAACATGGTCTTTGAAATTGATTACCGCAACCCAAAAAACCATGTTAACCCCGGCACAACACTTTCGCTTATTGAGTTAAATACCGGCGAGGGATTTTGCGCTGTGGAAGACGGCGACACCGAGGATGCACTCGTTATCGAAGATAACAACACACCTGTAAGCGGCAAGGTTATTGCCGTACTTAAATGGTAAAAAGAAAGGAAAAATGATATGATTATTTATTCAAAAAACGGTAGCGCAACCAACGGCGCATACGGCAAGATCGAAACGCCTATTAAGATGGTAATCGAGCACGAAAGCGACCTTCTCACAAAGAAGGGCGGCATATGCTCTTGGCTTTTCAACGTTGAAAAGAGCTCAAGATTCGGTGAGACCATCATCACAGAAAACGAATTTGACGTTTTCAAGGCGGCGGGCGAAGGCATGGGCGCAGAAAACGACAGTATGGAAGAGAGCGGCCGTAAGTTTATAGAACACATTCAGTTTATGAAGGAGTTTACCATCACGGCAGAAATGATGGAGGATGCAAACTACGGCGTTGCGGCAGATGCAAAGCGCAGAGCAGAAAACTTCACTCGCGCATACTACAAGACCATCAACAAAATCTGCGAGCACGCTCTCATAAACGCAACGAAAAGCTCTACGACGTTTGCACGCGCAAACCTCGACCTTACAACCGCTGACAAAACACCTCTTTTTTCGTCTGTGCACCGCATAAATCCCGACGTTACCGGTAATCAGTCCAACAACTTCTACGGCGACATTTTCAGAAGCGGTGAGGACAGAGTTGCTTCTACCGAGGTGTTTGAAGAGGCTCTTAGCGAGCTTTCCATCAAGCTTCGTAACATGAAGGACGACAAGGGCGATCCCCTCGGCTATACCGCAGATACTATTATTATCCCCGGCAACAGACCTGTGGTAGAGACAATCGTCAAGAAGGTATGTGGCTCTGAGGGTACTCTCGGAAACGGTTATAACGACATTAACCTTCACTATGGCAACTGGAACATTATTGTTTTGCCTAACTGGCAGCCGACAGACGACAGAATCATGATTATGTCAAGCGAGGCGAACAAGAACCTTTGCGGCAATATGTTCTTCAACCGTATTCCCCTCACGATTACCAACTGGGTGGACAACCATACCGGTAACTATATCTGGAACGGCAGATGTCGTTTCGGCGTAGGCTTCGGCTCATATAAACACATTTTGCTTGCAGTAGATTCGACGACCCCATCCGGCGCGGCAACCAAGCTCTAATATAAAAATTAAAGAGAAAGGCGGTAGTATGCATTTTGCCGAATTCTAATTCGGACACGCACCCGCTTTTTTCGAAAAAAGGAGGAAGAAAATTGACCTACAACGATTTATATAATGAAATTATTTCGCTCGGATTTGAAAGCGAAACAGAATCCGACGAGCTTATGATTTCGTCGGTTAACCGAGCCCTCCGCACTATCTTCACCGAGCGCCCTTCCTTTGCGGAAATTTGCATATATCAAAAGAAATATTCCCCGTCGCAAAGGATAGAAAAAATCGAGCACAAGAGCTTTGATGTCGATACGGTAAGCTATAACGCACACTGCTACTCTTTTATTTGCGCAGGGGAAGGCTCTTATAAAATCTGCGAGGGAGATACGGAGAAAACTATCAATTTTTCTGGCGAAAACCACGTGGAGCGAGGCTTCTTACACGGCGAGGGAAGAATAGAGTTTTTCGGAGACTATTCCTTTGCAGTAACAAACCTTTGCTTTTTTGACGAGCTGTTTGGCTCATCTGAAAGCGATATTCCGGTATTGACGGCATTTTGCGAGTACGATATGCGCGATTTTTGCGACGATTTTCTCGCGTTTGCCTTTGCTCCGACCGACGATGCGGGAGCGAGCATCAAGGGCGCTTCGCTTTGCGGAAATATTATGAAAATACCGTCGGACTTTTACGGTCGTATAAATCTGACCTACAAAAGAGGAGCTAAAAGTATTCGCGGCTCTGCCGACGAGGAAATTTTCGTACCGAGCGGCTGCGAGCATCTTCTCCCCCTCCTTGCAGCCTCTTACGTATGGCTTGACGACGACTCCGAAAAAGCAGAGTACTATATGTCGCTTTACCGAGAGGGAATGTCTGCCGTAAACTATTATAATCGCACCGGCATCGGTGAGGGCTACAAAATCACTAACGGGTGGGCATAATGGGCGTAAAGAAAAATCACATATCAAAAGCAAGTGAATACACCGTAACTTATACGGGAATGAGAGGCGTCGCCTTTTCCTCGCTTGCCTCTAATCCTAAAAGACACCGCTTTTCATACCTTGAAAATATGTACAAGGATTACTGTGGCGGAGGCGAAGGCATAACCGAAAGCGTACCCGGCTTCAGAAAGGTTACCGCTGTAAACAAAGCTATACATGCGCTCTACACCCACAGAGACAAGGACGGAGCAGAATACGTCGTCGTGCACGGCGGAAATTCGCTTTACCGCTTTGCCGTCTCAGAGCGCGACAGCGGCCCGTTACCAACCTCAATAGCTACGGTAAACGACGGAAAAAGCTGCGGCTTTATCTCCGGAAACGACCTTTATATTCTCGACGGAAGTAAAATAACTAAAATAGACGGCAATGGAAAGGCTACAACCGTCAACGACCAGAGTGAAACCGCGCCCTACATACCGACAACCTACTATAACGGTGAGGAATACGAGCAAAGAAATCTTCTTACCAACAAATTTATGGAGAAATATCTTATCTCCATTTCCTCGGATTTTGCAATGGGGAGCACCGGATTAAACTACCGCATAATTTCCGATAAGGAAAAAACCGCGGGTGTCTCGTCCGTCGCCCCAAGCCTTAACGGTGTCGTTTACGTTCCCTCTTATACTACGATAGCCGGCGAGCGATACAGGGTGGTCGAAATATGCGACAACGCCTTTTACGCAAACCGCGCCGTAAATGAAATTCGTCTTTCCGAAACAGTAAAAAGAATTGGCAATACCGCCTTTATCAGCTGCACTAATCTTCGTGGAGTATACTGCAAAAACGGGACAGAGATAATCGGCAATAACGCGTTTCTCGGTTGTGAAAAGCTTAATACCCTCTATCTTGGAACGGGAATAAAGGAAATCGGTGTTTGCGCCTTTGGCGCTTGTGCGGAGCTCAAAAGCATAAACTATGCGGGCGACGAGGAAAGCTTTAACAATATTGATAACAAAGCCTCCCTCGACGGAATAACGGTAAACTACGGTGTAAATGACAACAGTATTACGGTTGAAATTCCTATTTTCAGCCCTGCAATCTCCATAAGCTCGGTAACCCTGGACGGAAACTCTACAAACTATTCCTCAAACTACTTGCTTGGGCGTCACCGCTCAGTAATATTGCAGGGCACTCGCGCCTCGGACTTTGACGGAAAGGAGCTCTGCATCTCGGGAAGTATGGATTCGACTAAATTCACCGCAAACTCTGCGGGCACGAATTTTATGTCGGTTACGGGTGGTACAGTAGGCTCAAAATCAGCAATTCTCGGCTGCCGTGTTGCCGAGGCATTTGACGGAAGAATTTTTCTCTCGGGAAACCCCGCTCTTCCGAACACGGTTTTCTATTCCTCGCGCGACTGCACCGGCAAAAACAACCCGACCTATTTCGGAGTTCTTAACTATTTTAACGACGGCACGGGATCTTTCCCTATCAAATCTCTTCTATCTGCGGGCGACTCTCTTGCGGTATTCAAATCGGGTGACGATGGCGGCGGCAGTATTTATTATCACACCCCGAAGGAAACGGGGATAGATATTCTGCCAAAGATATACCCCGTGTCATATATTCACAGCGGAATCAGCGCTGTCGGAGACTCCTTTTCATTCTTTGACGATCCGGTATTTATCTCCGACCTCGGTCTTACCGCGCTTGATAAAAAGATGATAAATCTCGAACGCAGTATTGCGTGTCGGTCAAGCAACGTAAATGAAAAGCTCCTTTCGGAAAACCTATCCGAAATTTCGATGGCAAAATGGTGCGGATACCTCGTGCTTTTGACAAGGGGGCATATTTATCTTGCCGATTCAAGAGAGCTCTTTACAAACGAATACGGAAGCAGTGAATACGAATGGTACTATCTTTCCGGCATCGGCACTTATAAAAACTCAACTCTTTTATTTAAGTTTTCCGAGCGGGCAAAGGAGGGCTACCTTGTAAAAGAGGATTCTATCGACGAGCCGGTATCAGGCACGGTCTACTCCGCAATGAATGATCTTGGCGAAACCCTTTATTACACCGCAGTCAAGGGAAAGAAGTACGAGGTCTACACAGACTACGAAAGAGTTGGCGGTACTTTCAGCCCTGCCACTGTCGTATGCTCAGCAGATAACGACCTCTTGTTTTTCGGAACGGAATCGGGCGATATTTGCGTGTTCAATAACGATAAGCGCGGAATTGCTCCGTTTTATATCTCGGCTCAGGCTGACTTTGACGAGGAGGATTACAAGGCGCATTACGGAAAAAGAATACACCCGTATTTTTACTCCTTTGACGAGCACGCTCCCTTTTACGCGTTGAGCACGGTCAGCGACAACGGCGGAATTGCCCACCTGACAAAAAGCACGGTCAAAAATTCACTGACCGCAAAGCTCAGGTGCTTCGGAAAGGGCTACATTACCTGCGAGGTCGGCACGGACAAAAGGGGATTTTGCGAGATTTCAAGAGTGCCTGCAACCTCGCTGAACTTTGCAGAGCTTGACTTTTCCTCCCTCTCGTTTTCAAACAACGAAAGCGCTACTGTTCCGATAAAGGAAAAGGAACGAGGCTGGATTGAAAAAAAGGTTACCTTTTACACGGGAAAATTTATGTCCCCTTTCGGTCTTTATTCATTAAGCTACCGATTTGCCGTAAAGGGAAAGATAAAGTATTAAGCAAAAGAAAGGATTTAATTTATGAAAGCAAATAAAATTAACGATGCCGACATATCCGGTATTAAGGTTTCGTCACTGCCGACAAGACCTACTACCCCCACCGCCTTTGGCGGAAGCGGTTATACCGCCACCGAGGTTAAGGCCGCGTTTGATAAGCTCCCCCTTTATATTATCGAAAGGTTTAACGAGCTTATCGACGATATACGCGGTGAGGAGGGCGGAGATATTACCGACTCCTTCAAAACGGGAATAAACGCAACGAAAACCCTCCGCGAGTTTTTCGACGACCTTGTAAGCGGCGCTATATGCGATTACTTTGGCGCGCCGGTCGGCACACTCCGAGAATACCTCACCTCGCTTCGCCACGACGTTGACGCGATAATCGCTCATCTTGGTATAACCGTAGAGGAGGACGTATGAGAGCTATAACATATAAAAGAATGTTCGGCGTCTACGAAATCGCGGATATTACCGAGGGCGCAGGCGACGAGGTCAGCATAAGGTTTGAGGAAGCATTTGACGGTGTTCTGGTAATCGGAAATGCAGATTTTGACGTATCCTGCGGAATTTGCAAGGCAAATTTTTCAAGGCTCGGTGACGGTGTGAAAGAGCCAAAGCTTTACACGGGTAACGGCCCTCAGAAAATAGAAGGCTTTACACTCAGGTGCGGAGCTATTATACGTCACAACCCGGACGCAGATTACGTAAGGCGACTCGGAAAAGAGATTTCGGAGCTTGAAGAGCGCATCTCAGAGCTTGAAGTCGCTAATATCGAAATCAAAAACAGTATCGCTCAAAGACTTGAATTTTGAGTAGTTTTATTAAAGAAAGGAGAATTTATAAAAATGAAGAAACTTATAACCCTTATCATTGTACTCACAGCTCTCTTTTCGCTTCTCTCAACCTTTGCGTTTGCAAGCGAGGCAGAAAGCGCAGCCACGAGTGAGGACAATTTTTTTGAAGCCCTTTATAACGAGTTAGCAGAGCATTCGGACAAAATATTCTCGCTTCTCTCTTTTATAGGCTCGGTTTTTCTTATTATTACATACCGCAAGGGAATGCTTCCGATTTTGAGGGGCGGCATTTCCTCTCTCACGTCGGGTGTCAGCCGACTTAAAGAAGAAGCAAAGAAATCAGGGGAGCTCTCCGAGGGTGAGATAAAGTGCGCAACCGAAAAGCTTTCGCAGGCAGAGGAGCTTCTCAAATCGCTCTCGAAAAAGCTTGAAGCCTTAAACGGAGAGCTTGAAGCGGCAAAGACGGAGCAAAAAAAGAATTCGGATATCAAAATAATCATGGGCTATCAGATAGATATGCTTTATGAGGTTTTTATGGCAAGCTCCCTCCCCGTTTTCCAAAAGGAAGCGATAGGGGAAAAAATATCCGCAATGAAAGAAAAGCTCTCAGATGTTGCGGAGGAAATCGGTAATGAATGAGATAACTCCGAGACGCGCGCTTTTCGTATCGCTCGGGCTTATATTCTCGGTAGCGCCTCCGCTTTCGGCAATACTTCTCTACTTTCCTATCTGGACGGATAGAGGCGGCGGGGCGGTTTTGTCCGGCTTTACCCTTTTGCTTCTTTTGCTCGCCTTTACTCCGCTATTCAAAATGGCAAAGTCGATGCTGCGCTCACCGAGCGCCTATGCTATGTGGTTTATCGTATTCCTGCTTTTCTTTATGCTCTCAAAAATCGCAGACGAGATGACCGTAATTTCATTCGTCGGATTTATTGGAAACCTTATAGGCTCGTTTTTCTTCAAGGCGGCGAATCGCAAGGAAAATAAAGAAAAGGACACCGCAGAATGAAGGACAGATTTGAAATTTCGCTTTTAGAATCAGGTGAGCTTATGAAAAAAGGAGCAGAAGCTCTCGTCGCAAACATAGGACGCGTTATAGCGGTTATAACGATTATCGTTTCCGCTCTTGCTCTTTTTACCGACATAAGCTTTCAGGATTTCAAAACCGAGAGCTTTACCTCAACCCTTGCGGTTATGCTCGTGGCTTCTTATATTATGTATTTTTCTATGTCCGACGCAGGAGAATCTCTCGGTGAGGAAAGCGAGGAATACGAGCGCGCAATTAAAAAATGCGAGGAGCTTTCGGGTAAAATCAAGGGAGATATGCTCTCACCTCTACGGGAGTTTTGCAAAAGATATTCCGAGGAAGAGCTGTCATACAGAAAGGAGAGCTTTCTTCTCGGTCACGGATATTCGTCCGAGGATTACGCCACCTATAAAAGCGGCGGAGATTTTCAAAAAAAGGCGCTCCGGGTTTTCAAACGGGCTGACAGAATGAGGGCTGTTTTTTTAAGTCCGCAGGCGCTTCTTTCCAAGGGGCGCTTCAAGACTAAAAGCGAGCTTCAAAGCCCCGAGAGCAAAAAGCACTTAAAAATGCTCTTAAAGCTTATTCCGACGACGCTTTGTATGACGGTTACCGTATCGGTAATGCTTACCGCAAAGGACGGCCTTACCGCGTCGGGCGTAATAGACGGAATATTCAAGCTCGCATCACTGCCGATAATCGGCTTTAAGGGATATGCGTCTGGCTATAATTACACGAAGAAAACGATACCGCTATGGCTTGACGCCAAGGCAAGACTCGTTGAAGCATTTATAAAATCCCAAACCCACGTATCCACCGATTAAAATTCGCAAAACAAATAAAAATCCCCCCGTCAAACGGGGGGTATTTCAGTTTCGGGTAAAACCCTAAATGTTACTGGCGACGCACAAGTGCGTTTTAGATTGGCCTGCCAGCCATGCATTGATTACTTGCTACCCGTAAACGGGTTCACAACAAGCTCTTCTTTTAAGACTTGCTTTTTATTTGCATATTATTGATTTTCTTACTATATTATGCTACAATCTTGTAAACAGCTTTTGTTGTTTCTCCGTATTGTGTTTTATTTTGACTGGCAGGTCTTTTTAATTCACATTATACGGAGTTTTTATTTTTCACCGGTTAACCTTTATTGAACCACGCGACTATCGCGTGGTTTTTGTTATACAAAAAGGGGGCTGCCATTTGGCAGCCCCTGTTGTCACTTTATTAAAATTTAGGAAGATATGCCGGATTGTACGGCAAGCCTATTACGTCAACCTCGGAAAACTTGCTTTTGAATTTTACCGATGGAGTAAGTGCTCTCACCTGATTTTCGAAGAAGATAGCCGAAAGATTTGTATAGAAATCCGCAAAGCACTCCGAAAGGCTCGTCTGTTCAAGGTCCGCGGTCGAGGGTGCGTATTTGTATATAAAGCACACACCGACGTCAACGTCTGCGTATCCGAATTTTGCTCCGTCGCCAGTCACCTTGCCAAGCTCTGCGATTTTCTCTGCGACAAGCGGATATTTCTCGTTGAAAACGTAAGTAAACTCAGAATTTTCGTGGAAATAATATCCGTAGCTGTGCGTCTCACGGTCGCCCTCATCACTCGATGCAAGATAATTTTCAAAAAGGGTTTTATTCATAGAAGCGGCAGAGCCTGTCGCATCTATATATCCCTTTATCTCGGCTATAAGGTTTGCTCTTTTCGCCTTTTCTTCATCGGTAAGGTCAACTAAAATATAGTTTCCGTTATCGTCCTTTTTACGATTTCCGTCCTCGTCGAGCGAGAATGCCGTTTCCGTACGGATAAAGAGAAGCTTTACGTGGGAATATTCGTCTAAATACTCACTAATAAGCTCCTTTTCATCAGTAAGCGCCGAGCCGTCCTGACCGCATATAATTGCTTGCGCAACCTGCGATTTATACAGCATTATCGCGGCGGTTTTATAGGATTTATAGGAAAATCCGTATTTGCCCACTTCCTCTTCAAAGGTGTTTCCGTTACCCCCCGCCTGATAGGTTATGGTTTCTTCAACCGCGCGTATTACCTTGTCTCTTTCGGCGCTTGTCAGGGTAGCATACTTATCGAAAAGATAGTTTGTAACGAGAATTTGACTTATAAATTCTTTCGTGTTTTCGACGAGGTGCTCACCGTAGGTTTTGCCGTCCTCTGCTACGGAATTCCAGAAATATCTTGTGTCCGACACCGTGCTTATACCGCTTGAACGAAGCTCTGCGATATAGATATACTTATACTTGGTTACGAAGTAATTTGCCGTTTCCTTATCCATTGAGGCGGTCTTGTAATATGCAACGCTTCCCTTTTCTCTTGAATAGGAAATCGCCATAAAAACGCAGGTGAAAATAAGGACTATTGCCAAGAAAATGCAAACAAAGATTAGCAAAAACTTGTTTTTGGGCGTCTTTTTATTTAATTTTTGATTTTTCGTTTTACTATTTGCCGCTTTCATTTTTGTCTTCCTCCGTATTTTCTATTTCGGTTTTCACGGCGAAATAATCGCTGATTACCGCAAGGGCTGTCCGAAGCGCCTCGTCACTCGTCCTCGCCCTCATAACCACCGTCGGAGAGCCTGCCGCCTTGAAGGTCAGGCCCTTATGCTTTCCGAAAAGCTCCGACCATATTTCAAGCGCGCACCTTTCCTCACGGAAGGTGAGTGTGCCGTCGAGAAATTCAATTTTCTTGATTTTCGATTTTGATGCAAGTGAGCGTAATAGTGCCACTTCAAGAAGCCTCTCAACCTCGCGTGGCGGCTCACCGAATCTATCGAAAAACTCGTCAAGTATATCCTGCATATCCTCGGGCACGGTGATAAGGGAAATTTTCTTATACATTTCCATTCTCTGCGAGCTTACGGGAATATACTTTTCGGGTATATTGGCATTTACCTTTATGTCAATAGTCGACTCGTAGGCTATTTCCGCGGCTCTGCCGCTCTCTTCGAGTACCGCCTCGTTTAAGAGCTTTACGTAAAGGTCGTAGCCGACACTGTCTATATATCCGTGCTGCTCCGCACCGAGAAGATTTCCTGCTCCGCGTATTTCAAGGTCTCGGAGCGCAACCTTAAATCCTGCGCCAAACTCGGCAAACTCGCGTATCGCCGCAAGACGTTTTGTCGCCACTTCGGAAAGCGCTTTTCCTGCTCTATAAGTGAAATAAGCATATGCCTGACGCGCGCTTCTTCCTACTCGTCCTCTTATCTGGTGGAGCTGGGAAAGTCCCATTCTATCTGCGTTTTCTATAACGAGGGTATTCGCGTTAGGCAGGTCTACACCCGTTTCTATAATAGTCGTGCAAACGAGAATATCTATCTCGCCGCGCACGAGCATCTGCCATATATCTTCAAGCTCGTCGCGATCCATCTGACCGTGAGCATAGGCAACTCTCGCCTCGGGAAGCGCTCTCATAATTTTACCTGCAACAAAGGAAATATCCTCTACCCTATTATAAAGATAGAGCACCTGACCGCCGCGAAGAAGCTCCTTCTTCATCGCATCAAATATAATTCCGTCATCGTGTTCGAGAACGTAGGTTTGTACCGGCCGTCTCTCACCGGGCGCTTCGTCGAGAATAGACATATCCGAAATTCCGTTCATCGCCATATTCAGCGTTCTCGGTATCGGTGTTGCCGTCAAGGTAAGAACGTCAACGTTCTTTGCCATCTCTTTTAGCTTTTCCTTTTGTGAAACGCCAAAGCGCTGCTCCTCGTCAACTATAAGAAGTCC
>JAZNCB010000034.1:0-17960 GCA_046156285.1 Eubacteriales bacterium
TTTAGGCAGAACCCAAAAAGAGCGGAGAACCCGTAAAAACCACGGTTTCTCCGCTCTAACTTTATTCTTTTGTGTTTTTATAAGCCCTCGGTGTTAAGCTCACGGAACACGTAGGTTTCGGTCTCTTTGCCGACGTAGTCTGTGCCAAGATACTCGCTACCGTCGGTTATGAATTTCGTATTGCCGAAAAATCCGCCGTCCGAAACTCCCTCTGCCTTTGAGGTATCATATACAACAAAAGTGCATTTGCCGGGGGCTTTTCCACCCTCGTTGCCCTTTATTATTACCTCGGACGGAGGTGTTACAACGTTTAAGTTCTTGTTTGAGGATTCGTCTATAACTCCTATTTTCGAGACAACGTCATCATAGGGAATGTTTGTTCCGTCAACAAGTCCGTCACCGTCGTCGTCAACGTCGGGATAGTCGGGGTGAATTTTCACTGTCGTTGCGAGGTGAGGCGTGGGCTCTCTGTATATACAACGCCTTACTCTTTCGAGAAATTCAATTTCCGTGCCTGCCGCAAGCGGCTCCTTTGTTTTAACGTCATAGAACGTGATATTGTCCACCCTCATCTCGGGGAATGCAACAGGGTAGCCGTAATACCAGTTGTAATACGCAACGTTTACCAAAGCACCGCCCGCCTCGGGTCTGATATATGCTTTAAGGTCTTTTATCGTTATACTGCCGTCCCATACCGAGCCGTAATCGCTTCTTGGAGCAACTACAACGTTTTTAGCATTACTTGCCGAATACCAGGTTGTGTTTTCTATTACAAATTCGCCCTTGCCGATAAGCGCTATTGCGTTTACCTCGGAATTTATAATCTTTCCGTTATAAAGGCCGCAATGGGCGTCGAAGCGAGAAAGAGTTGAGCCGTCGTAGGTGAGGTTTTTACAGAAGTTTGAGCCTCCGATGCCCCAGTGAAGCTGCATAGGCACACCCTCAATGACGCAGGATGCCATACTTGACATAGCCCCCTCGTCTGAAGCCTTAGCGGGACGGATTACGTAGTTTTCGTCCATTGTAATCCAGAAGTTAGACTGTACACAGTTTTTGAAGGTAAGGTTGTTGACACAGTTGCCCGTAAGGTCGTACGTGCCCATCGTGCCACCCTTTGGCGATCTGTAACATCTATGAGCCGTAAGAACACAGTCCTCTATCATTACGTCGGTGGTGTTCATTATCGCAAAAAATCCTTTATAGGCATTGGGCGCGTAAACGGCAAGACCGTCCTTTACCTGCTCACGAGGTGTGGGCTGGTCTGTTACGTAGTGCTTAATATTTTTTATGGTAGAATAAGGTCTTGAAACGCATATGCAACGTAAAAGGTAGGAAACGTTTGATGAAAGTGCACCGCTCGGAGTTTCAAAAACCTTATTTTCCTGGTTTGCTCTTGTCGTAAAGGTTGCATTCTCTACCGTGATAGGATTTGCGTCGCACCTGTAAACGTCGATATAGTCAATATTATTGTAATCAAACATTATAGGTGTCGATTTATCAACGTTGCCGTTTTTATCGACAATAATTACCTCGCGCATTACCTGCCCTCTGAATGAGGAATACGCACGTCTTCTATACACGTTATGCTTCGCATTGTACGGAATTATCATAACGGGATAGTCGAATTCGAGAGAAAGCTTGGTGGTTTTAGTATTAAATCCCTCGCTGACAAGTCTGTCAAGAAGCTCTCTGTCATCTATTCTCTCGGTTTTATAGTCCGATGCAACTATGAAAATCGACTTATTCTCGTCGTTTGTTTCCGAGCCTGCCTTAATAGAGAAGTCTCTGTCGTCTATCGTAAAGCTCGCACCCGACCAATCAACGTTTGTCTTTATTATTGCCGACTTTGCCTCTCCGTCGACACGAAGACTTTTTATGTAATAGTGCGCTCCCTCTCTGCCTTTTACGGAAAGGCCGTTTTCATTTGCATACTCGTGTGTCTTATATATCGCGGCAAAATCGTCGGTAATGCCGTCACCGACAGCACCAAACTCCTCGTAGGTTACGTAATTTTTCTGCATTTGTCCCTCTC
Source organism: Eubacteriales bacterium (assembly GCA_046156285.1). GTDB lineage: Bacteria > Bacillota > Clostridia > Oscillospirales > CAG-272 > UBA1740. Next base: position 2,033 of record JAZNCB010000034.1, read on the forward strand.
CTATATTAAAGCATTTCCTCGTAAAGAGGCATAAATTTGAAGCTATCGGTATCCTCTCCAACGTGGTCTGTTCCAACGTACTCGCACTCTTCGGTCTTGAATTTCGTCTTGCCGAAAAATCCTCCGTCGGACACACCTACGTATTTGCTCGTATCGTAAACGAGGAATCTGCATCTTCCGGGTGCGTTTGCGCCCTCGTTGCCGAGAATCGTTATCTCGCTTGGCGGTGTTATAACGTTGAGGTTTACGTAAGAGGACTCGTCTATAACTCCTATCGTGGATACGACGTCATCATAAGGAATCTTCGTTCCGTCAACGAAACCGTCACCGTCATCGTCAACGTCGGCAAAGTTCGGGTGAATTTTCATAATGGTGGGAAGATGCGGTGTCGGCTCTCTGAATATAGAACGGTTCATCGTGCGAGAGCCGAGAGCAACGAGGTCAAACTCCTTGCCTGCGGGAAGCGGCTCGCCGGTTTCTATATCGTAGAACATAACGTTATCAACTATCATGTCGGGGAAACCAATATCATAGCCGTAATACCAGTTATAATAGTTACAGCTTGTAAGTCCGCCGCTTGAATCCGAGCGGATATAAGCTTTAAGATTTTTTATTGTGATTGTTCCGTTCCATACCGAGCCATAGTCGTTTCTTCTCGAAACAACAACGTTTTTAGTGTCGCTCGCCGCATACCACGTAACGTTTTCGATAAGGAAATCTCCCTGACCTGTAAGCGCCATAGCATTTACTGTTGAATTTATAATCTTTCCGTTATGAAGACCGCAGTGCGCATCAAATCGGGAAAGAGTTGAGCCGTCGTAGGTGAGGTTTTTACAGAAGTTTGTGCCTCCGATACCCCAGTGAAGCTGGAATTTAAGTCCGCCATACCCGTAGTTTGCCATACTCGAAATTGCGCCGGGCTCGCCCGCCTTTGCAGGATGAATTTCGTAGTTTTCGTCAACCTTTATCCAGAAGTTTGACTGAACGCAATTCTTATAAGTAAGTCTGTTTACGTTTTCACCCGTGAGGTCGTACGTACCCATTGTGCCGCGCTTTGGCGAATGATAGCATCTGTGTGCTGTAAGAACACAGCCGTCAAAGGTAACGTCGGTTGTGTCAGCCGCCTTAAAAAATCCGTTGTAGGCGTTAGGTGCGTAAACTATTACACCGTCCTTTGACTGTGCGCGAAGCCCGGGCTCGTCTGTTATATAGTGCTCTACGTTTTTAACCGTTGTATAAGGTCTTGAAACCAAAAGGCAACGAGCAAGATATCCTACGTTTGAATCAAGGGTTCCGTCAGGCTTTTCGAAAACGCGGTTTTCCTGGTTTACTCTCGTTGTAAATACACCGCCCAAGACGGTAATCGGCTTACCCTCTACTCTGTATACGTCGACACAGTCAAGGTGATTGTAATCGAACATAAGAGGAGTGCTTTCATCAACGTTTCCGTCCTTATCAAGAAGAATTATCTCCTGCATTGTCTGACCGCGGAATGAGCGATAAGCACGGCGTCTGTAAACCTTGTGCTTTGAGTTGAAAGGAATTATCATTACGGGGTAGTCAAGACCGAGCGTCACTCTCGTCGTTTCGCGGTTGAAGCCCTCTTTAACTATCCTATCAAGAAGCTCTCTATCGTCTATTCTCACCTTGGGAAAATCGGGCATAATTCTGAAAATGGGCTTATTCATATCAGCCGTTTCAGAGCCGGGCTTAATTGAAAAATCTCTGTCGTCAATGGTGAAAGAAGCTCCCGTCCAATCAACGTCGGTCTTAATCACCGCAGATTGTCCGACACCGTCAATACGGATATCTCTTATGTAGTAATGAGCGCCCTCTCTCGCCTTTACGGAAAGGCCGTTTTCATTTGCATATTCGTGCGCCTTGTATATCGCGGCAAAATCCTCTGTAATACCGTCGCCGACAGCGCCAAACTCCTCGTAGGTTACGTAACTCTTATCCATTACATTGTCTCCTATGCTTGCTTTTTTACCAGGACAACCGGGTCGATAAATCTGAACGTTTCGGTATCCTGATTTTTATAATCGGTTCCAAGATAGCTATTACTGTCGGTTACAAACTCGGTTTTTCCGAAGAAGCCGCCGTCGGTAACTCCGCCGTATTTTGAGCTGTCGTAAACCGAAAATCTGCACTTGCCGGGTTTCGTTGCATTATCATTTCCCTTTATCGAGATTATGCTCGGAGGCGTTACCTGATTAAGATTCTTTTTCGAATTCATATCCATAACTCCGCCACGCTCGACAACATCGTCATACGGAATGTCAGTGCCGTCAACAAATCCGTCTCCGTCCTCGTCAACGTCAGCGTAACGCGGGGGGGATTTTATCGTTTCGGAGAGATGCATTGCGGGCTCGGTTGTGAAGCTCGGTGTCGCAAGCAATACCTCGTGTCCTGCGGGAAGAGGCTTGAATGTATTTGCATCGTAATACGTAAGGTTATCTATCAGTATATTCGGGAAGTAACACTTATATCCGAAATACCAGTTATAATAGCCGTGCCCTGTAACGTAGGTAGGCGCTTCGGGATATATATGCGCCTTGACGTCCTTAATCGTTATATCACCCTGCCATGTATGACCGTAGTCTGAACGAAGGTAGAGAATAGCGCATGACGCCTCCGACTGCGCAAACCACTTGGTGTTCTCGACGATAAACTTTCCCTTGCCGATAAGCGCCATTGCGTTTACGGTTGAATTTATAACCTTTCCGTTATAAAGACCGCAGTGCGCATCAAAGCGAGAAAGGGTTGAGCCTATATATTCCATATTTTTACAGAAGTTTGAGCCGCCGATGCCCCAGTGAATCTGGAAGCGGTTTCCGTCAAGAACGTACGCCGCCATACTGGATATAGCGCCCTCTTCGCCCTCTTTTGCATTATGGATTATCCCGTCCTCGTCTATCTTAATCCAGAAGTTAGACTGAACGCAGTTTTTGAATACGAGCTTGTTTACCTCGCCGCCTTGGAGGTCATAGGTGCCCATCGTTCCTCGTCTTGGCGAAAGATAGCATCTTCTCGCCGTGAGAATACAGTCCTCAAAGGTTACGTCGTGGGTCGAGTAAGCGTGATAAAATCCTGCGTATGCGTTAGGCGAGAGGACCATTCTTCCGTCCTTTACCTGATCGCGAAGCTTGAATTCGTCGGTTACGTAGTGCTTAACACCCTTAACCTTAGTAAAGGGACGCTCTACTCTGAGTCCGCGTGCGAGGTATCCTACGTTTGAGTCAAGCTCACCGTTTTCCTTTTCAAATACGCAGTTAACCTGGCTTACGCGCGTCGTAAATTCACCGCCCGAAACGGTAATGGGTGTAACGTCAAGTCTTATAACGTCGATATAGTCGATATGATTATAGTTGAACATAAGAGGCGTTGACTCGTCGATATTTCCGTCCTTATCGAGCACGATAACCTCACGCATAAACTGACCGCGGAAGCCTCCGTAGAATATTCTTCTGTAAACGTTATGTCTTCTGTTGTAGGGGATAATCATAACGGGATAGTCGAATTTAAGAGAAACCTTAGTCGAATTTTCGCCAAGTCCCTCTCTGACTATTCTGTCAAGGATTTCTCTGTCGTCAATTCTTTCCTTCGGATAATCGGATGCGATAGTAAAGATATTGATGTTCATATCCTTGTTGTCGGAATCGGCGGCGGTTGAAAGCTCACGGTCGTCGATGGTGAATTTTGCCGTGCCCCAGTTTACGTTAGTTCTGATAATTGCCGTTTTTGCAACACCGTCAACACGCGTGTTATGGATATAGTAATGAGCACCGTCGGCAGCTCTTACTTCAAGCCCGTGCTCGTTTGCGTACTCGTGCGCCTTGTATATCGCGGCAAAATCCTCTGTAATACCGTCGCCGACAGCTCCAAACTCTTCGTAGGTTACGTATTTTTTATCCATTTCAGTTCTCCTCGCTCTTTATGTATTTGATAAACTTAAAGGTTTCTGTTTCCGTATCGGTATAGCTTGTTCCAACGTAGGTATTGCCGTCGGTTACAAAGCTCGTTTTTCCGAAAAATCCGCCGTCCGAAACGCCCTCGATATATGAGGTGTCGTATACTGCAATTTTGCATTTTCCCTCTGCACCGCTATGAGAGGTGATTTTGACAAGAGACGGAGGGGTAATTACGTTAAGATTTTTTCTCGAATTTTCATCGGGAACACCGCTTCTCGAAACAACGTTGTCGTACGGAATATCCGTTCCGTCAACGAAACCGTCGCCGTCGTCGTCAACGTCGGCATAGTACGGCGGAGTAAAGAGAGTTTTTTCACAGTGAGCGCAGGGCTCGTTTGCCGTTCCGTCGCCACAGAGGAAAATCTCGTAGTCAGCCGCAAGCGGCTCTTTTGTTTCCGTATCGTAAAACTCGATATTGTCAATAGAAATATTCGGGAATGCTACGTCATAGCCGTAGTACCAGTTTGCATAGGAGTTATGGCAAACGTATATCGGTCGGCTTGTAAATGCGTAAAGCTTTGCATTTTTGACGTTAAGGTTTCCGTTCCAGGTTGCACCGTAGTCACCGCGAAGAGCGAAAAGCATATTTGAATTTGTGCGTCCTACGTAGACCGTGGTGTTTTCAACCGTAAAATTTCCCTTACCGATAAGCGCTATCGCGTTTACGTTTGAGTTTATTATCTTTCCGTTATAAAGACCGCAGTGTGCATCGAAGCGTGAAAGGGTTGAGTTATGATACTCCATATTCTTGCAGAAGTTTGAGCCTCCGATGCCCCAGTGTATCTGGAATTTGATGTCGTCCTTGTATGAAACAGCCATACTCGACATAGCACCCTCATCGCCCTCTTTTGCAGGGTGGATAATTCCATTTTCGTCTATTGTAATCCAGAAGTTTGACTGCCGGCAATTTTTGAATATGAGCTTATTCGTTTCGCTACCGGTGAGGTCGTACGTGCCCATCGTGCCGCGCTTTGGTGAGCGGTAGCATCTTCTTGCGGTAAGCACGCAACCGTCAAAGGTTATCTCGTTTGAAAAATACGCCTCGAAAAATCCGTGGTAAGCATTTGCGGCAAAGACTACCTCACCGTCTTTAATCTGCTCGTCCATTACAGCTTCGTCGGTAACGTAGTGCTTTACGTTTTTGACCGTGGTGTACGAGCGCTCCACTCTTATCGAACGGGTTATGTAGCCGACGTTTGAGTCAAGAACACCCTTTTCGTTTCTGAATACGCAGTTAACCCGGCTCGCTCTTGTTGTAAACTCACCGCCGGAAATGGTTATGGGCTTAACGTCAAGCCTTACAACGTCGATATAATCTATATTGTCGTAATCAAACATTAAGGGAGTGCTCTCGTCAATATTGCCCTCGGTATCAATGACGATAATCTCACGCATCAGCTGTCCTCTGAACGTGCCGTAACTACGGCGTCTGTACACCTTGTGCTTTTCGTTATAGGGGATTATCATTGCAGGATAGTCGAATTTAAGCGCGACTTTCTTTGAGGTCTGCAAAAGTCCTGCCTCTACCACCTTGTCGATAATTTCTCTGTCGGTAATTCTCACCTTTTCATAGTCGCTTTCGACCTTGAAAATCGGAATATTCATACTGTGGGTTTCGTCATTTCGATTTGTCGAAATGTCACGGTCATCGATAGTGAAGCTTGCGCTTCCCCAGTCCACGTCGGTTTTGATTATTGCCGACCTTGCCTCGCCGTCTATTCTGTTGTCGTGTATGTAATAATGCGCTCCGTCCCTTGCTTTTACGGAAGCGCCGATTTCATTCGCATACTCGTGAGCCTTGTAAATCGCAGGGAAATCCTCGGTGACACCGTCACCGACCGCCCCAAATTGTTCATAGGTTACAAAGTCTTTATTGCACATTGTACAAAAGCTCCCCTCTGTTTTCTTCACTTGCATATAGGATACCATAAATACCCTTGATATGCAACACTTTTTGAGAATTTATTTTATTTAATAATAAAATAAGAGCGAAGAAACCGTGTTTTTACGGAATCTCCGCTCTTTTGGGGTTGTATCTAAATGAAGCTGCCCCCTAAAATATTATTTTGCAACCTCTTCCATAATGAATGCTTCAAAGATGTCGCCCTCTTTGATGTCGTTGAACTTATCGAGACCGACACCGCACTCGTAGCCCTCGTTAACCTCCTTAACGTCGTCCTTGAAACGACGGAGAGAGGAAATTTTGTCCTCGAAGATTACGATACCGTCACGGACGATACGAATGTCGGACTGACGGGTGATTTTGCCGTCAAGAATATAAGAGCCTGCGATAGTTCCGACGTTCGGAACACGGATTGTCTGACGAACCTCTGCGTGACCGAGAATAACCTCCTTGAAGGTAGGCGCAAGCATACCCTTCATAGCTGCCTCGACCTCGTCGATGATTTCGTAGATGATACGGTGAGTACGGATATCTACTCCGTTTCTCTCAGCTGAATCAAGCGCGTTCTTGTCGGGACGAACGCTGAAACCTACGATAATTGCATTTGATGCGGTAGCGAGCATAACGTCGCTCTCGGTAATTCCACCGACCGCACTGTGTATAACGTTAACCTTAACCTCTTCGTTAGAGAGCTTAACGAGCGATGCCTTTACTGCCTCGGCAGAGCCTGCAACGTCAGCCTTAACTATGATATTAAGAGTTTTAACACCGTCTGCTATCTGTGTGAAGAGCTCGTCGAGATTTACTCTTGCGTTAGCGGTGAGGATTTCCTGTCTTTGCTTCTCACGGCGCTGCTCTGCAAGGCTTCTCGCCATTCTCTCGTCCTCAACCGCATTAAGCTCGTCGCCTGCCTGAGGAACGTCGTCAAGACCTACTATTTCAACGGGAACGGAAGGACCTGCGGTCTTTATCGCCTTGCCCTTATCGTCTATCATTACACGAACTCTACCAACCGCGTTACCTACGATTACGTAGTCGCCCTGGTGAAGAGTACCGTTCTGAACGAGTACGGTTGCAACAGGACCTCTTCCTCTGTCAAGCTTAGACTCTATAACAAGACCCTTCGCACGACGGTTCGGGTTTGCACGAAGCTCCTTAACCTCGGCTACGAGAAGCACGTTTTCAAGAAGGTCGTCAATTCCCATACCCGTAAGAGCCGAAACGGGAACGCAGATTACGTCACCGCCCCATGCCTCAGGAACAAGCTCGTACTGTGTGAGCTGATTAAGCACGTTGTCGGGATTTGCCTGCGGCTTATCCATTTTGTTTATTGCGACGATAATATCAATTCCTGCCGCTTTCGCGTGGTTGATAGCCTCGATTGTCTGTGGCATAACTCCGTCGTCTGCCGCAACAACGAGAATGGCGATATCTGTGGACTTTGCTCCGCGCATACGCATTGCGGTAAACGCCTCGTGACCGGGGGTATCAAGGAACGTGATATCCTTATCGTTCGCCTTTACTCTGTAAGCACCGATAGCCTGCGTAATTCCGCCTGCCTCGCCCTTTGTTACGTTTGTGTGTCTTATTGCGTCAAGAATTGAGGTTTTACCGTGGTCAACGTGACCCATAACGCATACGACGGGCGCTCTTTCAACAAGGTCCTCATCGGTATCCTCTGCTTCTGTGAAGAGCTTTTCCTCTATCGTTACTACAACCTCTTTCGTTACCTTTGCACCGAATTCATCAGCGAGAAGCTCTGCGGTTGCGTAATCAACGACGTCGTTAACGCCCTTCATCTCGCCCATCATCATAAGCTTCTTGATAACCTCGCCGGAAGCCTTTTTAAGTCTTGTTGCGAGCTCGCCAAGTGTAATCTCGTCGGGAACGGTGATTTCAAGCTGCTTGTTTCTTGCTCTTTCAGCTTCAAGACGCTTGATTTTCTCCTGCGCCGCTCTTTCCTTATCCTTTGCGCTCTTTACGTTCTGACCGCGGTTGTCCTGCTTTTTAAGCTTCTGCTTCGATGCCTTTGTATCGGTACCGTTTGCTATTGCGTAGAACTGGTCGTTATAGCGCTCGTCATACTTTGAGATATTGACGTCGGAGGTTCTCATATCTACGACGCGTGTCTTGTTCGGTGTCTCTACCGTGTACTCGGAGTGGATATTTACGCCGCCCTTGACGTTAGACATATCAACAGAGGGAGTAATAGTCTTGAACTGCTGCTTTTGAGCGCGCTTTTCTTCCTTTTTGGGCTGTTGAGCCTTCATCTGCTCCTGCGGCTTTACGCTCTTCTCTCGCTTTTCAAGCTGAGCCTGCTGAGCGGGGCGAAGACCTGAGGTTGTATTAACCTCAATAGTTTTCGGAGCTGCCTTAGCCTCGGGCTTTCTTTCCTGCTCGAAGGGGCGCTGTCCCTTGTTTGCAAACTTAGGATCAACCGGTCTGCCGTTTGCCGCACGGTTCATATTCTCACGGCGTTTTGCAAACGGATCGTCCTGCGGGCGCTCGGTATATCTTTTCTGGTAGTTGTTTGTATTGTTCTGGGGAGCATAGTAAACCTGCGAGTTGCTTCTCGGCTTATCGGCAGGTCTTTGCTCTGTGCCTCTTGCGGCAGGGCGAGAGTCGGGTCTATACTCAGGTCTTCTCTCCTGAGGCTTTCTCTCGGGGGTGTCAACGCGAGGCTTGTTTTGCGGTGCGGGCTTCGTCTCGGGCTTCGGCTGAACGGCTTCCTTAACCTCGGCCTTTGCTTCTTCCTTGGGCTTCTCGACCTTTGCAGGCTTAGGTGCGGAAATCGTAACCTCACCCTTAGTATAAGCATCAAGATTTTTTATTTCATGCTTTTTTGTTAAGAATGAAAGAAATATCTCGTACTCCTCTGCCTCAACGCCAGCTCCGCTATTCTTTTTCTCAAATCCTATTTCCTTGAATATTTCCGTAATTTCCTTGGTCTTTATATCAAAGTCCTTGGATATCGTAGAAATCTTTGTTTGAGCCATATAATTCACCATTTCCGCTTTCGCGAAAATTTCCTTTCGTCAATTTTGTACGGTTGCCTTAATAATTTCACTCGCAAATCCCTCGTCCGTCACCGCAACACATACGGGAGAATAGGTTTTTCCAAGTGTTTTACCGAGGCGCTCCGTATCTATGTCCACCTCGATTGTCGAAATGCCGTAATATTCGCTTTTTGTCAAAAGCTTCTTTTTCGTGGCCTCAGATGCCGAGGAAGAAATAAGCACAAGCTTTACCTTTCCGCGCGGCATGCTGCTGCATACAAGCTCTGTTCCTATCACGAGCTTACCTGCTCGCATAGCGAAACCAAGCATTCCAAAAATACGACGGTTACCTTCACTTTTCAACTGTAAGTTCCTCTTCTAATCTGTCGTATACTTCCTCGGGTATGGAGCATTCAAGAGAGGTTTCAATTCTCTTTGCCTTGCGTGCCTTCTTGAAGCAGGAAACGCTTTTGCAAATATACGCTCCTCTGCCCGATTTTTTTCCGGTCTCGTCAAGCACTATTTCAGATTCGGGAGTTCTCACTATTCTTATGAGCGAGGTCTTGGGGAAATGCTCTCCGCATCCCGTGCATCTTCTTATAGGCTGCTTGCGAAGTTTCGTTTCTGCCGTGTTCTTCATATTAAGCCTTTATATCTATCTTACAGCCGGTAAGTCTTGCAACAAGCTTCGCGTTCTGTCCCTCTTTGCCTATCGCAAGTGAGAGCTGGTCGGGTGAAACGGTAACTCTGCAAGAGCGCTCGCTCTCCATCTCTACCGATATTACTCTTGCGGGAGAAAGAGCTTCTGCTACGTACTCGGGAAGATTATCGCTGTACTTAATAATGTCAACCTTTTCATTTTCAAGCTCGGAAAGAATTGCAGAAATTCTCATTCCGTTCTTACCGATACAAGAGCCTACTGCATCAACGTTCTCGTCTCTTGACTCAACGGCAATTTTGGTACGGCTTCCCGCCTCACGCGAGATGCCCTTTATTACTATTGTTCCGTCCTGAATTTCGGGAATTTCAAGCTCGAAAAGGCGCTTTACAAAATTGGGGTGTATTCTTGAAAGTGTTACGATAGGACCTCTTGTCTCTCCCGACTTAACCTCGGAAATAAAGACTTTAAGTCTTTCGCCAACCTCGTGAACCTCACCGGGTATCTGCTCGGATTTAAGAAGAGTAGCGTATCCTGTGCCGGTATCGAGAATGAGGTTGCCTGTCGCGGTATCCACCTTATCAACGATAGCGGTGATAACGTCCTCCTTCTTCTCCTCGTAAGCTCTCGTCTGTCTTTCGCGCTCTGCATCGCGGATAGCCTGAATTATCATCTGCTTACCCGTGGTTGCGGAAATGCGGCGGAAGGTTTTTGTTTTAAGCTCGGTTTCAACTACTCCGCCAAGCTTGTTTCTGCGGCTGAGCGCCTTTGCATCGGAAAGAGAAATCTGAGACTTGACGTCTTCTACCTCACCGTCAGCAACTACCGTTCTCTGCTGGTACACTTTGAGGTCCTGCTTTACGGGGTCGAGATTTACTCTTACAACCGTCGTCTGTCCTATCTCCTTGCGGCAAGCGTTTGCGAGCGCCGCCTCGATTTTCGCTATCATATACTCCTTGGGAATAGCCTTTTCCTTTTCTATAAGGTCAAGGGCTTCGAAAAATTCCTTATTCATTTTTGGTTTTTACCTCCCTGTAATTATTGGTTACAGTCCTTTCTTTATTCAAAATATATCGTTCTGAGTTTTGCTATCTCATTTTTTGCGAGCGTAATATCGCCCGTCTCCTCGGTCAAGGTAAGAACCTCGCCGTCGTAATCCTTGATTACGCCTATAATCTGACGTCTTCCGTCCTTTTGGGTAAAAAGCTTTGCCTCAGCGCGCATTCCAACAGAAAGCTTGATATGCTCGTCTGTGCGAAGCTCTCTTTCTACACCGGGGGAAGAAACTTCAAGGTAGTAGAAATTCTCAATGGGGTCTGCCTCGTCAAGAATGGGGTCTATCGCTCTGTGCACCTTTTCACAGTCCTCGATATTTATGCCCGCATCACTGTCAATTGTGATTTCAAGATGGTAGTCCGCGCCGACCTTGGAATAGGTAACGTCCCATATTCTGTATCCAAGCTCGGTGACGGTTTGCAAAATCGCCTCTCTGACGGTTTCTTTAATACTCTTTTTCATTCGGTCAACCTTTCGCTTTACAATAAATGAAGAGTGACCCACGAGCCACTCTTCATCATCCATTATTCCACTACATTATATCATATACTTTCTAAAAAATCAATACTTTTCCAAAAAATATATTATTTTTTATAATCAGTCGGCAAAATCAAAGTCATTAGGGTAACGTCTTCTCCTCATTCGCCTTCTTATAAGCTGCTTGTTGCCGCTTTCCTTTGCATAGCTTTTCAATATGCTTTCTATCTCGGCATTAACCTTTTTGCGCTCTTTTTCAAGACGTCTTATCATCATATCGCGCTCGATAGAGGACATTCCGTCAATCTTTTTTTGACTTTTTCTATCCGAACCGGTAAAGAACATATTTTCTCCTTTCTTATGCAAAAGCGTATGTAAAAATTATTTTTTGAATTTGGATATCAGGTCGGTAAAATACGCAATTACGTTTTCGCCCCAGATGAAAACCGCACCAAAAACAATGGCGACAACGCCAAAGGTCATAAGCATAATCTTTGCCCAGTCCTTTTTGTCTTGAAGCCTTGCCTCGTAGGTTTTTATGCGTTTTATCATAAAGGTGATTTCTTTGTCGTTCCTTTTTATGTCGCGTCTGGTTTTTCTGAGAGTTCTCAAAAGCTCACGGCGCAAATTGCCGACAGCCCCCTCTTTTTTCAGCTTATATCGCGTTTCCTCGGCTAATGCGACGAGCGCGATTTTGTTGTTGAGAAGCTCGTAAGCCTCCTCTTTCATACTGTGAGGAGCTTTGTACTTATTGATAATCTTGGCTATCTGGTGCTGTCTTCTTCGCATCGCCTTTGCGCTCTTGCGTCTTACGATGCCTGCCTTGCGGTTAAGCTCAACCTTACCAAGCTTCTTATCCGAGCCTCCGTAAAGTGCGATAAGGCGCTCGTTTATATCCTCTCTTTCTGCGAGAAGAACGTTGAGCCTTACTCTCAGAGCGTTAAGTCGCTCGCGTCTTGCCCTTTTTTTCGTTTTCTCGTCGATAGGGTCAAGAAGAGGAAGCATATAGTATCTTGCATTGTCGCCTCGCTCAATTTTGAGCGCGCGGTCAACCGATTTTCTGACCTTTTCTATCTTCGCGTCGATTTTTTCAAGCTCAGTGAGCTTCTTCGTATCAGAGCCGAAGGAATGTGTCAGAACGTCGCGTCTTGCTTCAAGAGATGCAAGTCTGTATTCACTCCGCAAGCCGATAAGCAAAACGTCACGCTCGGTTGCGTATCTGATTTTGCTCATTCTGTCGGACTTCTGACGCGGTCTCTCGCTCTCGGGCAAAAATTCCGCTCTTGCACCGTCTTCAAGATAACGGTCGTATTCCCTATGAAGCACGCTCTCTTCATAATGAAGTCGGTGCGCCCTGTCACTCAGCTCATCAAGCGTGGTGTCATCGCCACCGTAATAAACGTTGGGGATCGGCTTGCATATTCTGCCGGCCATAGCATCGCTGACCATACTCCTTGGAAGTCGGTCAAGCGGTCTTCCGGTCGCAGTTTCATACTCGTCGCAGAAGAGATTATATCTCTCAATATGTCTTTCAAGGCTCTTTTTCTGTCTCGATATTCTGCTTCGTACGTCTGCATATGCCGCTGAGCTGAGAGCCTCAACTGCAAACTCGGTAATTTCCTTTTCTACGCCTATTTTCTCTACGATAAGGGCGATATTCTTCTCTTTTTCCGCATTCTTCTGAGATGCTTCAAGCTTAGAAATCTTCTTTTCGGCAAGCTTTTCCTGCTTATAAAACTCGTCAAGCCTCGATATAAGCTCTGCTCTTTTGAACGTATCAAGCTCGTCGGTATGATATGCGGAAATATCGCGCTTTTCATCATAGAGGTTGGTATCGCTTACCCTCTTTTTCGGGACAGCTTTTTGAGGAGGCGGATTTTCCCACGGCTCGTATGAGAAGTAGCTTTCCTCGTAAATCGGCGGCTCAATAGGCTGCGGCGCGTATTCGTCATAACGCGATTCGTAGGAAACGGTATCGCGCATCTTGGGATAGCTTTCCGCATAGCTTATAGCATGCTCTCGCGTGTACTCCTCAGCCTGCGCATCATCGTAGTGCCTCAAATACTCCTGATCAAAAATTTGCTCGTTGTATTCTCCGTCCTCACGCACTCTTTTGCGCTCCTTTTCGGGATACAAAAATGCGTCGCTAAGCTCTGGGGATTTTTTGCTCTCCTTGCGGTTTGAGCGGTTGTTTTTTTCCTGATATCTTTCAAAGCTTTCGATGAGCTCCGAATCCAAATAAGCCCTGCTTATTCCGTCAGCCGCTCTCTTTTCGGGCTTTTCATCAAGCTCCGGGGACTCTTTACTCTCTTGGCGGCTGCTTTTTTCCTGATATCTTTCAAAGCTGTCGATAAGCTCGGAGTCCAAATAAGCTTTGCTTATTCCGTAGGACCTTCTCTTTTCCGCCTTCTCGCCAAGCTCTCTGTTAAGAGCGTCTATATCCTCGTAGTGCAAATCAGCTTCACTACCCTGAAAATCAACCGGAACGGTGGAAACAAAAGTTTGCATTGCGGGCTCAAAATTATCCTGACGCAAGGAAAGCTCATCGAGCCTTGCGCGAAGCTCTGCTATCTCCTCTGCGTATCTTGTGTCCTCGTCTCGAAGAAGCCTTTTCTCCTCCTCGAAAACTCCGTTTGCGCATATCACCGCATTGCGTCGAAGCTCACTGTGACGTTGCTCTGCAATCCTGATTTCCTCGTTGATTGCCTCAACCTCCGGTCTTGGTGACGGTACTGAAAACGCACCTATGCGAATAGTAAGCTCGTCCTCGTCCATAGGTCTGTTATATCCTATTTTCAAAACCAATTCATCGTCTTGGCTTTTCTCTTCGTTTTGTGTCTGCAAATCCTCCGCGCTGTCCTCGTTTTGCTCTGAAACGGGGGTAGGCGTGTCAATTTTTTCGTTTATTTCTTCTGTTATTTCTGATTTCTCTAATTCTTTTTCTCCGCCCTTTTCATAAAGCGAATTCAGCTTTTCGAGCATAGAAAGGGCGCGCCCCTCCCTCGCCGACTGCTCTTCACTCTCGCGGCGCAAAAATTCGTCTATTTCGCTTTGTCTTGCTTCTTTTTTCTCCTTTTCGGCTAAAAGCGCTCTCTCCTGCTTTTCGAGCAGTTCCTTTTGCTTTTGGCGGTTTTGCGCCTTTGCAAGACGTCTTTGGTATTCTCCGCTGTATTCGGCTATTAAAAGAGCTTCGCTTGCAGTTTGCTTTGCTTTCTCGTTATTTGCCTGCAATTTGGCTATTGATGCTTCGCTGCGCTCTTTTCCCGCCTCCTCGTTTTGAAGAAGCTTCTTTTCTATTTTCGCCTTTTTCTTTTCTATATTCGTATCCTGCTTTTCAAGAATGCTTTTCGCATTTTCAAGCGATACCTCGGGCGCTGTGGCAACCGCCGAGATATTGGTATTTTCTTTTTCCGTATTAAGCTTTTCCACCGTTGCCACACCCCCTTTGCGTGTTATTTGAAAGCTTTGATGAAGGATTTAATCCTCGTCGCTGTTTTCTTCGTAATACCTTGAAAGAAAATTCAATACGTCACGACGAAGAATAATTCCGATAAAGCAGCCTCTGTCGTCAACTATCGGAACGAAGTTGTGCTCCTTTACGTTTTCTATAAGCTCGTTCATCGTGGCGTTGTGATAGAGCGGCTTTGAATACGAGGTTTCAAGTATGCTCGTAATGCTGTCCCTCTCTGCCGCTCTTGAATCAAACTTTCCGTTCTGCAAAAAGTACTTGAATATATCGTCGTTACGCAACGTGCCGACGTAAAGTCCCTCCTCGTCAAGAACGGGAATAGCCGCATATCTGTGAAAACGCATTTTTTCAAGCGCCTGCCTTACAGTGCTTGATTTATCAAGACACACGACCGAGCTTTTTGGAATTATAAAGCGCAAAATGTTCATTTAGTGTTACCTCTCGTGATTTATTTAATCAAGAGTGTCAAAATCCGTGAAGCGCAGTTCCTATTACTGTTGCAAATTCAGCCTTTTTGGGTATTATCATATTGACGCCGTAGTTTTCCTTCAATGAGTTGAAGAAGTCCGCCTTGGTCTTGCAGAACGCAAGACGAGTAAGGTTTCCGGTCAGAACGATATTTTCAACTCCGACGCTCCTTGCCGCAAAAATAGATACCATTCCTATGGTCTCGTATACCATATTCAGTACACCGAGAGCAAGGTCCTCGCGGCTCGCAAGGTCGGATACGTTGCCAAAGTTTGACGCGGTAAGGTCGGCAGAAAGTATGCTCGCAGAGCCTCCTGCCGTAATGTCCTTGATTCTGAGGTCGATATTTCCTATATCGCCCGAGGTCGCGTACTCCTCAATATGCTCTATCGTTTCTGCCGAGAGGAGTAGCTTCGAGAGTCCCATAAGAGTTCCTCCGCCAACACCCGTACCGCCAAGATAGTTCATTTCTCCGTTTTCATTTGCGTGGACTATTGCCGTACCCGTGCCCATACTGACGACGAGCGCGTTTTTAAGTCCCGAAAGATAAAGTCCGCCGCGGCCTATTCCGTTAAACTCGGGAACACGCACGCAGTCAAGACCGTAAAGGTCTCTTTTTACGAAAGAAGAGCCGACACCGGTCATAAGAATTTTGTCGATTTCCTTTATTGAAAGGCGGTTTTCATCGGTGAATTTTCCAAAAGCGCCGTAGGTCGCTGTGACCGGGTCGTTTGCGCGGACGAACTGCGGCTCTATAAGCTCGCACTTATCGCCGTCCTTGCGAAATCCAACGATTTTAGTCGTGCTTCCGCCGACGTCTATACCGACTATTATGCTCATTGTGATCCTCCCGTGGGTGATTTCCGAATAATTATTATATGTAATTCTATTCCATTTTTGCCGTTTTGTCAATGAATTATCGCTTAAACT
>JAZNCB010000035.1:0-5873 GCA_046156285.1 Eubacteriales bacterium
AGGCGGGCGGTGATGCGTTTTCCGAGGGTATGGCAGTTGAGGTGCTCGCAGAGGAGGTAAAGGTTGAGAGCTCGGTTTTTGCAAGCCTTGCAGAGCGAGAATATGCAGAGGAGGCAGAGAGAATAGAAGGAGTTTCACCTGATGACGTTGAGGTGCTTTATACGTCGGGCGCGGTAAGAATTTTCGAAGCTCTCGCGGTCACGGGCGGTGTTGAGGTAAAGGGCGAAATCATAATTACCTCGATAGTAAAAACCGAGGAGCAGCCACCCTTTGCCATAAAGAAAAGTATACCCTTTGAGGAGAAAATAGATTTCAGCACCGACACCTCGAATTCTGTTGCAAGTGCTGTGGCAAATCTCACCTCGGTAAGTGCCGGAGTGAGTGAGAGCGAGGGCGGGTGCTCTATTACAGCAAACGCAATAGTCGAGCTATCTGCTATGCTCTCCGAGAACAAATCGGAAAGGGTAATAAAGGACGCGTACGTCGTCGACAGAGATACCGCCTCGCGTCACGAGGACTATAAATATTCGAGCCTTGTCACAGCAGGTGTAAGCAGCCAGGAAATAAAGCTTTCCTTTGACAGAAGCGAGCTCGGATTTGAAAATGCGAGAAATATACTCGTCATGTTTGCTGAGCCGCGAGGAATAGAGAAAAAACGGAGCGCAGGCGGTTTTGACATTTCGGGTGATATCGGGTTTAGTGGCATAGCGTGTGAAGTTAACGAGGATAATTCGGTTAATTATATTCCTGTTAAATTTACCTCTCCGTTCAATATAAATGTAAACTGTGGTTGTCAAATACCGGAAAACGCAATTATCGAGGCGACCGTTACCGCACCGTCTCTTGAAACGGGACTTGACGCTGAGAAAATGAGCGCAAAATGTATTCTTGACGTGCGTTACAGGGTGAGTGCGGAGAGTAATATTAAAAGGCTTGCCGAATGCTCGCTTATCGGTGATACACATTATGAGAATTCGCTCTCGACGGTTACGGTCTATTTTCCCGACAGTGACGAAAATCTCTTCGAAGTGGCAAAAAAATTCCACACAACACCCGAAAAGCTCGCACGGGATAATAACCTCGCAGAGCTCACCGGTATGTCCTCTCCAAAGATTAAAAAATTAATAATCAGATAAAAAGAAAACGGAGCTACCGCTGAGAAATTCAATCGGTATCTCCGTTATTTTTGCTTTATAAAGCTTGCATTTTCAGTTTTGTTCGAGCCAGTTTTTGCCCGTCGTTACCTCGACGGTAAGCGGGAGCGAAAGTGTAGCCGCGTTTTCCATCTCGCGTGCAACGAGCTCGACACACCTGTCCTTGTCGCGCTCGGATACCTCGACTACGATTTCGTCGTGCACCTGCATAACGAGCCTTGCATCAAGCCCCTCTTTTTTAAGCGCGTTGCTGACGTTAATCATAGCGAGCTTCATAATATCTGCCGCAGCACCCTGAATGGGAGCATTCATCGCAACTCTTTTGCCAAAAGCCTTTAAGGTGTGGTTTGGCATAGCAAGCTCCGGAATGTATCTTCTTCTGCCCATCGGGGTTTTTGTATAACCGTTTTCGGTGGCCTCGTTCACTACGTTTTCAAGATACGCGTCTATTGACGGATAGTTGTAAAGGTAGCTTTGGATATACTTTGAAGCCTCTTTTGTCGTAGTGCCTATATCTTTTGCAAGAGAGAAGCCGCTAATGCCGTAAACTATGCCGAAATTAACCGCCTTTGCTCGCTTTCTCATCTCCTCGTTAACCGCGTCCTCACTGACACCGAAAACTGCCGCTGCGGTCTTTCTGTGAATGTCCTCGCCTGCCTTGAATGCCTCGGTCATATTATAGTCGCCGGAAATATGAGCGAGCAGCCTGAGCTCTATTTGCGAGTAGTCAGCATCGACGAGGGTATAACCCTCCTCCGCAACGAAATATCGGCGCATTTCACGCCCCATTTTCGTTCTTATCGGAATGTTTTGCAGGTTAGGGTCAGCGCTTGAAAGTCTGCCGGTTGCGGTAAGCGCCTGCTTGAAATCGGTGTGAATACGAGAGGCATCGTCTGCCACGAGCGGAAGTGCCGCCGCGTAGGTGTTTTTAAGCTTTGTTACTTGTCTGTATTCGAGAATATCGTCGATGATAGGTGAGAATTGACGAAGCTCTTCGAGGGTTTCAGCATCGGTTGAGTAGCCGCTTTTCGTCTTTTTCTTCGTGTAGGGAAGAGCCAAGTCAACGAAAAGCACCTCGCCGAGCTGCTTTGGGGAATTGATATTGAATTCCTTGCCGGCCTGCATATATATCCTCTCGGTAAGGTCGGTGGCAAGACTGTCGAGCGCATCGGCAAATTCGAGCATTCCCGCCTTGTCTATTTTGAAGCCGCACTTTTCCATCGAAGCGAGTATGTTTATAAGCGGGATTTCAAGGCTTTTGAGAATATATGAAAGCCCATCATGAACGATTTTTTTATCAAGCTCTGCTTCGAGCTTCCAGAGCAATTGTGGGGTTATTTCGTCGTCCGAAACGGCTTCCCCAAGAAATATTGATGCGAGAGTAGACGGGGTAGAGCTTGAGCTTCCCGGGTTCAAAACGTACGCATAAAGCAATACGTCGAGAAATCTCGTTTTTTCGGTTGGTGTGTAGCCAAGTGCGTCAAGCTTGTGCCAAAGAGCCTTTCCGTCGTAGCAAATAACGTCAGTGTCCTCAAAAAGCGCAGAGATTTTCGAAATCTCGCCACAGTATTTTACGGTAGAATTTCCGTCGAAAACGAGGATTTCATCTCCCACAAGGGTTACTGCAATGCGCTTTGATGCGTTTTTCACTATCTCGTCAGCTGTGCTGACGGTAATAGTAGCCGAGCTTGCAGAGCTTTTCTGTACAGCGCCCTTTAAGCCGAATTTTACTATAAAGGAATTGAGCTCGAGCTCGGTAAATTTCTTGTAAAGAGCCTCTTTGTCAGGGCCTTCGTATTTTATGTCTTCAAGTGAAATTCCTATCGGAGCTTCGGTATTGATTTTTGCAAGAGCACGTGAAAGATATGCGTTATCCTTGTCACGAAGAAGCTTCTCGCGCACACCCTTTGATATTCTTGCATCGTTAATATTTTCGTAAATTCCGTCAAGAGAAGAGAAGCTCTGAATAAGAGTTGCCGCCGTCTTTTCTCCAACACCGCTAACACCCGGAATGTTATCCGACGAGTCGCCCATAAGAGCCTTCATATCAACGAATTCGGACGGCTCTATGCCGTATTTTTCAAGGAATTCGTCGCGGCGCATTCTGAGAGTATCGTGGTTGGTTGCCAAAAGAACCGTGGTCTTGTCGTCAATAAGCTGCAAAAGGTCGCGGTCTCCCGAGAGAATATAGCTCTCAACGTCGGGACTTGTGTGCGCAAAGCGTGCAACCGTGCCCTGAATATCGTCAGCCTC
Source organism: Eubacteriales bacterium (assembly GCA_046156285.1). Classification (GTDB taxonomy): domain Bacteria; phylum Bacillota; class Clostridia; order Oscillospirales; family CAG-272; genus UBA1740. The sequence continues at coordinate 3,408 of JAZNCB010000035.1, forward strand.
GTAGCAGGGAAGCTCAAGCACGTGAATACCGAGAAGATTAAGGCATTCCTTGGCATCGTCAAACTGCGAGAGAAGCTCGGGGGGTGTCGGGTGTCTGCCCTCCTTGTAGTGTTCGTACATTTCGTGCCTGAAAGTCGGGCATTTTAAGTCAAACGCAACCGCAGCATAGTCGGGCTTAACTGCGTCCATCTGTTTTGATATTATGTTAATCATGCCGAAAATGGCATTTGTAAACTTTCCGTCCTTAGTCGTGAGGGGCTTAACACCGTAAAAGGCTCGGTTGATTATACTGTTTCCGTCTATGACGAGTATCCTTTTCATTCTGCGTCCTCCGTCGGCTCTTCTTTTTCTTCTGTACTCTGTACAGCTTCCTTTTCTGCACTCTCGCCCGGTACGGCAAGCTCGCTGTCATCTATTGAAATCTGATTTTCAAGCGCCTCGTCGGTCTTGTCCGCCTCAAGCGCCTCGCCTACTACGTCTATAACCTCGTTTAAGGTAACCTTAGGGCTTACGGCAGCCTTGCGTGTATCGGAAGCAAAAGCAAGCGCAGAAACGAATGACGATGCCTTATCCTCGATAAGTCTTGTTGTCAAGAATATCCTTGCCGTAATAAATACGAAGAGGGCAAAGGATAAAACGACCTCGTATATACTGTTTGAGATAACCGCGCCGCCCGCAAAGTAATAGATGATAGCGGGTATTGAAGCATAAGCCGAAATTATAGCGGCAATAAATCCAAAGGCGATATACTGTCTCCATCTTTCTCTGCCGAGCGAAAGCCTCGTTTCGTACAGAAAAAATACTGCGGAGAAAAGATATACCATCTCGTCAAGCATCTTGTTTGGCGCGTTAATCGGAAGCGCGGAGCTGAAATACAGGTATATCGTGTATATAGCGAGAAACATAACTGTGCAAAGACCGAAGTTTGCGCGCTTTTGGCTTGAATTTGTCTCAACGAGAGCGGTCAAGGCGAAGTGAATAATCGAGAAAAGCGCGAGAATAGCAGCTATAATGAGCACTATAAGCACAAGCCTTTCCGAAGCCGCCTCAGCGGGATTTACCGTTTTGAGATAGCTGATATTCTTTGCCGTAGCATACAAGCGCCTTACAAGAGCGATCTCCATAAAAACGAGAGCAACCGAAACGATACCGGTGGGAATATAGGTTGCGGAGGAGGTGAAATTCGGAATAAGCTTTACCTCTTTGCCGGCGGTGAAAATATAGGTTATAAACAAAATACAAGCCGCAACGAGAATATAATCGGCTACGTTAACCAAGGTCTTTTCGCTGAAATATACGTGATTTTCATCAAAATGCAAAAAGAGCGCTACGGTTCTCATCGTGACAGCTGCAACGGCAAGCAGCACGAAAAGCGCGGCATATATTGTGAAAACTCTGTTTTTGTTTCTCATCCTTGAAAAAATCCTTCATTATATGTTATAATAGATAATAATAGAAGTGTCATTACGTAATATTGTACTACAAAATTGTTAACAAATTATATACAAATGGAAATAAGTTGAAATTTTTTTGAGAAAATTTAGAAAATTGTTTTTGTGCAATTTCAACAAAAATATTGCAAAAAATTCATTTATTTTTTTCGAAAAAGTTTTCAAAACCTATTGCAATTTGCGCTTCTATACTGTATAATTATATGGCTTGATATGCGATGAAGCGGGAGGTGGCTACCCAATGAGGTAGGGAATTTCCGTGGAGTATGTCCGATATTTAACCGGGCGAACCAAGAGTTAAGCCGAGAAATCGGCGTATTGCGTTCATTTTCGGTTTTGTTTGCCACTGCGGATGGCTTACAGAACTGATTTTGTTGGGGTGCATTTGATACACCCGGCGCAATGTTAAACTTCGCCCTTCTTAAACGGTTCGAGCAAATCGTAAATACGTAAAAGGAGGAATACCAAATGGCACAGGGAAAAATCAGAGTGAGACTCAAGAGCTATGACTCCACAATCATCGATGCCGCAGCACAGAAGATCGTTGAAGTAGCAAAGAGAAACGGAAGCAAGGTTAGCGGTCCTATTCCGCTTCCTACCGACAAGGAGATTGTTACAATTCTCAGAGCGGTTCACAAGTACAAGGACAGCCGTGAGCAGTTTGAAATGCGCACACACAAGAGATTGATCGACATTCTCGACTCTCAGCAGAAGACAATCGAGGCTCTTAAGAGCATTGAGCTTCCTGCCGGTGTTGAAATCGAAATCAAGGCTTAATTTAAGGGAGCTTCAAATCCCGGAGCAAAAGCTCATACCACGACCTCGTGGTCACGTTGGCAGGAACGCGTAAGCGAAATTCAAAACTTGTCAACCAATAACCTAAATGGAGGAAAAAATGAAAAAGGGCATTATCGGTAAGAAGCTGGGCATGACTCAGATTTTTGACGAAAAAGGCAACGTAGTACCCGTAACCCTGATTGAAGCAGGTCCTTGCGCGGTAGCACAGAAGAAGACC
>JAZNCB010000036.1:0-4441 GCA_046156285.1 Eubacteriales bacterium
GCCTCCGACTTACCAACAGATACCTTAACGTCAAGGATAGTACCGGGCATAGGAGCGGTTACCTTGTTTGCGCCGGCTGCACCCTGGGGTGCTTGTGCCTTAGGAGCGGCAGCAGGAGCTGCTGCGGGAGCTTGAACGGGAGCTGTTACTACGGGTGCGACAGCGGGAGCAGATGCTACCTCGCCAGCCTCTTCGACGATAACCTCGTAGGTTGTACCATTTACTGTGATATTATATTTCTTCATTGTGTTAATTCCTTTCTTATACTAAGATTACTTTCTTCTGAACGAAACTACTCTGAATTTCGTGCCGTCACCGCACTCAGATTCCGCCATAGCAATAGCGGCGGCGATCACAGCAACGATTTCGTCGTTTTTAGTAACGACTGTGGGAGCTTTTACAGGCTGTGCTACGGGTTTCTCGACCGTTTTTACGGGCGTCTCCTTGTTAAAGACAAATTTGAAGACCGTGAGGGTTGCCCAAATAATACCGAGAACCGAGAACACAGCAAGCATACCGATAAGGAGCATCTCACCGCCGAAGCCAAGCGCATCGAGGAATTTCAGCTTTTCGGTATAGTTATCTGCCGTAACATTTAAGATAGTGTTCATAGGTTAACCTCCGGATTAAAGAGGAAGAACTTTGCGACGTGCTATATTTGCAGTGCCTTTTGCGGAAAGCATAAGCAAAGCAGAGCAGATTCTTGCGCGAAGCTCGTTAACTGTGATGATATCGTCTATCTCACCGCTTGCCGCAGCAACCGCAGGGGAGGTTACGTTAGCCTTCCACTCAGCAACGAACTCATCACGTCCCTTTTCAAGAGTAATGTACTTATCCCAAGCAAATGCAACGCCGCGCTCAGCATTAAGTGCGCCGATTTCGGAGCGCTCAGTAGCATATACGAGGTCAGCGCCAAGTGACTTAGAGCCAAGAAGCACGAAAGAAGCACCGATTGCGTGTCCGATAATAGCGGTTACCTTAGGAACGGTAGCGCCGGCATAAGCGAATGCAAGCTTAGCAAGCTCAGATGCGAAATTTGCCTCCTCGCTCTCCTTAGCCGTATCAGTGCCGAGAGAGTCGACAAGAGTTACGATAGGAAGAGAGAATGCATCGCAGAAATTAACGAATTTCGTAATCTTTTTAGCAACGCAAGCTGTAATTTTGCCGTCGTTTTTAGCAAAGGAGTTGGCAACGATGCCGCACTTAACACCGCCGATAGTAGCGAATACGGTAGAAACAGCAGGAGCAAATTCGCCTGCAACCTCGTAATATACGCTGTTATCAACTATGTTAGCGATAGCGGTAAGAGCATCTCCTGAAAAATCAAGCTCACCGAGCTTTTTATTAAGATTATCAGCACATTCCGAAACTACAACGCCAACCGAAGAGTTGTCGGGAAGATAGGAAACGAGGCGTCTTACGTAATGAGCGCACTGTTCCTTTGCACCTGCGAATGCAAGAACCGAATCCTGAGCATTCTTTGCGCCTGTAATAACGGGAGAGGAAACGTAGAAGCTTGAGCCCTCCGTCTTAACAACGAAGTCAAACATTGAAGCGATAGCCGCCGCAGTACCGATACAGTTACCTGCGATAAGAGCTATCTGAGGAATAACGCCCGATGCCTCGGAAACCGCTGCCATAATTCTGCCGTATGCAGCAAGGGAAGCAGTACCTCCGAAAACGTCAGTACCGTTAGAGTTGAAAACACCGATAACTGCTGCGCCGTTCTCACGGGCAAGCTTGTAGAGGTCGGTAATTTTCTTTGCGTGACGCTCGTCAATTACGCCACCCATTCTTGAAGCGTCCTCAGCGAAAGCAAAGACGAGCTTACCGTCTATTGCGCCGTAGCCAGTGATGACACCTTCAAATTCGTTTGCCTTTTCCGTGGACAAGAAGTCAGAAAACGCGCGCTTTGCATAGGTGCTTGTTTCAACGAATGTCTTTTCGTCAAAAAGCATACTAAGCATCTCTCTCGTATCGCTTGACTCAGATGCGAGAAGGGAATTGCGAAGCTCTTCTGCCGTTGGAAGTCCACAGATTTCGATTTTTGTGTATTTATTCAAACCGAATTCCCGATTTGCTTTTAAGCAAATCTCTCCTTCCAAATTAATAACAATTTCAGGTGATTTTTTGTGCTTTTTTGAAAGTAGCCCAACTTTCACCAAATATACTATACCACCAAACTGCAAAATAGTCAAGTGTTTTTTATAATATTATATAATTATTGTAGAGAAAAACAAAAAGCCCCGAAAAATCGGGGCTGATTTTATAGATTTATTACTGTTGGAGCGAGGATTTCCAAATCCTCTTTGCGATGTGTTACAAGAATAACAAGTCGAGTTTTGCTCTCTTCATTAATTATATCGTATAATGATGAGATAATTGAGCTGTCGAGCTCTTTTGTCGGCTCGTCAAGAATAAGTATTTTACTACTTTTGAGAAGAGCTCTTACAAGCGAAACGCGTTGCTTCATACCGCCTGAAAGCTCGCACGGGTGAAGTGAGAGGTCATTTTCCGAAAAATCAAGGCTGAAAAAGAGCTTTTTTGCGCGCAAAATAAGGGCTTCGTCTTTCATGCTGCCGTTTGGGATTACCGCATTTTCAAGAGCTGTGAGATTATCAAAAAGTCTGTATTCCTGAAAGGCAAACGATACGTTTTCAAATCCACCGTCTGTAATTTCACCGTCAAAATCGGTATCAAGACCTGAAATCAGTCGCAGAAGAGTAGTTTTTCCGACACCGCTTTCACCGCAGACGGCATAAATTCCGGTGTCAGAAAACTCATAGGAAAAGCCGTCGAAAATAGTCTTTTCATCAAAACTTTTCTCAATACTATTAAGCTTTAAGCTCATTTTCATACCTCCGAAGTAGATATTTTGAAACCTTTTCCGTCAGAATACCGAGCAAAATTATAATTATAGCCCACGCAAAAACGGTTGCGGTGTCCGAATTCTGCTTTGCATCAAATATCGCGCCGCCGATAGAATCTACCGAGAAAATGAGAATTTCCATGGAAATTTCAGCCTTGAATGCAATACCTGTTGCCGTAATAAGCGCAGGTATAAAATATCTGAACAAAGCAGGGAATACGAGATATCTTACTCTTTTGAAATAAGTAAACTCAAATACGTCGCACACCTCGGAGAGATTTTTATCAATAGAATTATAACCGTTAATAAGGTTTTGCCAGATTATCGGAATAACCATCAAAATTGCAACGAGCTCCGGCAAAACGAAACCAAGCTTGATATAAAGAAGCGAGTAAAATATTGCTATCGGTGTTATCTTCATAACAGAGATAAAAGGAGAGAGAATAGCCCTTGCAAAGTCCCATTTATGCGATGCTGTAGCAAACAAAATTCCAAGAAAAACTCCGATAAAAATTCCTACCGTAATTCTTAAAAACGTAACTAAAATTGCTCCGTAGGTAGAGATAGAAAGAAGCAGATTTTTTAGCGCTACGACTGTGTTTTTTAGGGGTGGGAAGAAGTATGTGTGGTCGACAAGAAGGGCAATAAGCTCCCATATCAAAAGCCAGAAAATCAGAGGAATTATATATTTTTTTGTTACAAAAAACAACTTATTTTGCATAGAAGAAACTATCCTTCGGAGTGCTGATACCTATTACGGAATAGAAGGCAGAAAGCGCCGCTTTCATCTCTTGACCGTCGATATAAGCTATCGATTTTCCAAGGTTTGTAAGAGCCGAGGTTGCTATATTGACATTAGGCAAAATACCAGCATTGGCTATATATTCTGCGGCAGAACTGCGGTTTTCAGAATTGTTGACATATTCGATAGAAGCCTTGTACTCCGTAAGGAACGAGTTTATAAGAGCCTTGTGTTCGGATGCAAATTTGCGATTTGCAACGATGCAGCCCATTGTCATAGGTGTGTCGATTTTAGCTGACCAAAGGTCGCCAAGGTTGTTAACGATTTTGTATGCAGATTTACCGCTTGCACCTCTTGCGGCAAATGATGCAGAGAGAGCCGGCTCGGGAACTACGGCAATATCAACAAGACCTGCAATTATTGCGTCTTTAAGGTTCTCGGGGGAATTTAGAGTTGTACCGTTTACGCTGGTTACAACCTCAGCGTCGATTTCGTATGCAGTAATGAGCGCCTGCAATACCTTCAAGGGCGTTCCTTGTGCTATCGTGTAGATTTTCTTGCCGTCAAGGTTGGCTTTGTTGAATGCGGTGATATTTGCTTCCTCGCTTGAAACAAGGAAAAGAGCACTGAGTGTGTTAATCGCAAGTGCAGTTGTGTTATCGTCAACAGTATTAAATGTGTTTGCGGCAATATCGGTAGAAAGGCAAGCTATATCAACCTCACCTGCTACAAGTGCGTCCTTTGCCGCTGCGGGAGTGTTGTAAAATTTGAACTCGTATTTTGCCGTTGCAGTATTGTCGTTAATCATTTTTGCCATACCCATACCGGTA
>JAZNCB010000037.1:0-8675 GCA_046156285.1 Eubacteriales bacterium
CTCGTCAACGAGGTCACAAGCGATCTGGAGAGCTGCAGCAGCTGTTCTCTTACCGTTTCTTGTCTGGAGCATGTAGAGCTTACCGTGCTCAACGGTAAATTCCATATCCTGCATGTCTCTGTAATGATTTTCAAGAGTCTGGCAAACTTCCTTGAACTGCTCGAAAGCTTCAGGGAACTTGTTAGCCATCTCTGCGATAGGCATAGGAGTACGTACGCCGGCAACAACGTCCTCGCCCTGAGCGTTCGTAAGGAACTCACCCATAAGCTTCTTTTCGCCTGTTGCAGGGTCACGTGTAAATGCAACACCCGTACCGCAATCGTCACCCATGTTACCGAATGCCATTGCCTGTACGTTTACTGCGGTACCCCAAGAGTAAGGAATGTCGTTGTCACGTCTGTAAACGTTAGCTCTGGGGTTGTCCCAAGAACGGAATACGGCCTTAACAGCGCCGATAAGCTGCTCTTTGGGATCGGTGGGGAAGTCCTGACCAAGCTTTGCCTTGTACTCAGCTTTGAACTGGTTAGCAAGCTCTTTGAGGTCGTCAGCAGTAAGCTCAACGTCAAGCTTAACGCCCTTTTCTTCCTTCATTTTGTCGATAAGCTCTTCAAAATACTTCTTACCAACTTCCATAACAACGTCAGAATACATCTGAATGAATCTTCTATAGCAGTCGTAAGCCCATCTGGGGTTGCCGCTTGCCTTAGCCATGTATTCAACAACGTCCTCGTTAAGACCGAGGTTAAGAATGGTATCCATCATACCGGGCATGGAAGCTCTCGCACCTGAACGAACAGAAACGAGAAGGGGATTTTTAAGGTCGCCGAACTTCTTACCGGTAACTTCTTCCATCTTTACAATGTATTCCATGATCTGACCCATGATTTCGGCGTTGATCTGCTTGCCGTCCTCATAGTACTGTGTGCAGGCTTCTGTCGTGGTAGTGAAGCCCTGGGGAACAGGAAGACCGATGCTGGTCATTTCGGCGAGGTTAGCACCCTTACCGCCGAGAAGGTTACGCATGTCTTTGTTACCCTCTGAGAAGAGATAAACATACTTCTTCATTTTTGTTTTTCCTCCAAATATAAAATTTATTTTTTTGACAATTTAGTAACGAATCTGCAAAATGGCGCACGAAAAGACAGCGCCGTCAAATTCGCTTTTAATATTGTAGCACAGAATAGAAAGTTTTTCCATACCTTTTATAATATTTTTATAGGTAAAACGGCATTATTTACAATTTGTTCATATTTTTTCTTTCATTAAGTAGTAAAATAAATTCGTAAGTGATTTGTCGAGAAATGCGCAAATAAATGGGGAGGGAAAGACTATGACGGTAGAATATGGCTCGTTTTCTTATATTGTGTCGATTATGATACCGATACTTTTCTTTTTTCTTATCTCGCACGTTTTACGCAAATTTTCGCATAAGGTAGCGAGATGTGTCGTGTTTTCTATAATGATTATCAACGTCGCACAGCATCTTTTGAAAACAATTCTTTACACTCATCTCAACCTCTCGGGCTTTACGGTATATAGCACGGCATACAATATGTGTGCCCTTTTGATACTTTTGTCTCCGATAGCTTATTTCGTCAAGCTTCGTCCGCTGCGTGATTTTGTCTTTTTGCTCGGTACGTTTGCAGGACTTATTGCAATAGCAATTCCTTATTGGAGTATTGGCAAGCCTCCGACAGACCCCGACTTTTTGCGATCTCTTTTCTGTCATTCGCTCCTCTTTTTATCCTCATCTCTTTCACTTGCTATCGGACTTCATAGGCCTACGAAAAGAAGCTTTCTTTTTATCGGTCTCTACGTCCTTATCGCCCTCGGAATTATAGCTCTCAACAATACCGTGTCAATTCTTTTGGGCATTTACCCCGGTATCACGACCGATAATATGTCGCTCTCCGACGCTCTTTACGCGACCAACTCGGTCTGGATGTACGGACCTCCCGAGAGCTTTTCGTGGCTGATTTCCGTTCTCAAAGCGGTCTTCCCCGATAGACTTATTCTTATGCCAAACGGCAGATGCGTGCCGATTTTGTGGTATGCGTTGCCTATGTATCTTGTGGCAACCGTGATTGCGTATCCCATTTGCCTCTTCGTTATCTGGTATCAGCAAAAATTCACAAAAATTCAAAAACCGTAAAATCAAATTCATTGAAATAGACAAAATTGAAATTTTTTCGAAAAATTTTCAAAAAACTCTATACAAACGCATAAAAATGTGCTAAAATATACTGTGTTAATTTTTGTCGCAACTGCGACTTTAAGGAGTATAAACTAATGAAGAAGATTTATGAAGGCAAAACCAAGGACGTTTACTCGCTTGAAAACGGTAACGTAATGCTCAAATTCAAGGACGACTGCACCGGCAAAGACGGTGTGTTTGATCCCGGTGAAAACAGTGTAGGTCTCACTATCGAGGGTATCGGTCGTGCAAACCTTGAAACGAGCGTATATTACTTCGAGCTTCTCAAAAAGGCAGGAGTTAAGACTCACTACGTTAGCGCTAACGTTGACGAGGCAACTATGGAGGTTCTTCCCGGTAAGGTATTCGGTCACGGACTTGAAGTTATCTGCCGTCTTGTTGCAACCGGTAGCTTTATTCGCAGATACGGCGAATACATAGCTGACGGTACTGTAATTCCCGGTGGCTACGTAGAATGTACTTTCAAAAACGATGCAAAGGGCGATCCCCTCGTAACAGGCGAAGGACTTGCAGCTCTTGGCGTTATGTCACTTGAAATGTTCGAGTCTATGAAGGAGCAGACACTCAAAATCACAAAGGTTGTTGCAGACGACCTTAAAACCATTGGTCTTGACCTTTGGGATATCAAGTTTGAGTTTGGCTACAACAACGGTGAGGTTATCCTTATCGACGAAATTGCTTCGGGCAATATGCGTGTTTACAAGGGTGACAAGATCGTTGAGCCGGTAGAGCTCACAAAGCTTATTCTCAATAGATAACGGCGAAAAGCAAAGAAAAGAAAAGGATGGAGGATTTTCATATTCTCTATCCATTTTCGTTTTATCTTCGTTCTATGTTTGCTATTGCAACGAAAGTTACGTTTTCTGTTTTTTGATATCAAAATTCATTAAATAAAAGTAAAGGAGGGTTTTTCAATGGAAAAATCAATTTATCTTCCTTTGATACTTGTAATCTTTGCGGCAGTAATCACTCTTGGATATGCATTCGTACTCTTCCGCAAGGTTTCAAGAATCCAAATCAACAATAAAAAGGTTGAGGATATTCACAATCACATTCACAAGGGCTCGATGACCTTCTTAATTCGCGAATACAAGCTTATCATTCCGTTCGTTCTCGGAATAGGTGTCGTACTCACAGTCCTTGGATTTATTCCCGCGCTTCAAGGCGCAGAGGGTATTGGTTGGAAGGCTGCGATCTGCTTTGTAATCGGTGCGCTTTTCTCCGCCTCGGCAGGCTGGATCGGTATGTTCATTGCTACTAAGGCAAATGCCCGCACCGCTGTAAAGGCAAACGAAGAGGGAATGTCCGGCGCGCTTCGCGTTGCGTTCAGCGGCGGCTCGGTTCTTGGTCTCTCGGTAGTTGCCTTCGGTCTTCTCGGACTTGCAGCTATTACATTTGTTGTGTATGCTATCACAAAGGACATTCACGAGCCTATTCAGATTCTCACCGGATACAGCCTTGGATGTTCGCTTATCGCGCTCTTTGCACGTGTTGGCGGCGGCATCTATACCAAGGCGGCAGACGTCGGAGCAGACCTTGTCGGTAAGCTTGAAGCCGGCATTCCGGAGGACGACCCCAGAAACCCCGCAACCATTGCCGATAACGTTGGTGATAACGTTGGTGATATCGCAGGTATGGGCTCTGACCTTACCGAGTCTTACGTTGGCTCTATCCTTTCCGCACTTACGATGGCACTGCTTACGCTTGGTTTTAAGCCTAATTTCGAAAGATTTCTTCTGTTCCCGATTTTGCTCTGCGGTATCGGTGCTGTTGCATCTATAATTTCGGTAATGATTATCCGCGCAAGAAAATGGGCAGATCCCCACAAAGCGCTTAATATTGCTACATATATTGCTACTGCAATTGTCGTTATTGCATCTGTTGTTCTTTCTATCTTCTACGTTGGTGAGTGGAAGCTTCTTGTTTGCGTAACCGCAGGTCTTCTTGCGGGTATCGGAGTTGGCTTTATCGCCGAGCTTTATACCTCTGATGAATATGCGTCGGTTAAGCAGATTGCCAAGGAGTCCACAACAGGTCACGGTACAAACATTATTGCAGGCGTTGGCGTCGGTATGAAGTCTACCTGGCTCACCATTGCATGTCTTGCGGTTGTTATCGCAGTTTCCTATTTCTTCGGCGGAAGCTACGGAATCGCTCTTGCCGCTGTGGGTATGCTTTCTACCGTTGGTATCACCGTTTCTGTTGACGGATACGGTCCGATAGCAGATAACGCAGGCGGTATTGCCGAAATGTCTGAGCTTCCTCACGGTGTACGTGAGATAACCGATAAGCTTGATGCTGTCGGCAACACCACAGCCGCTATCGGCAAGGGCTTCTGCATCGGTTCTGCAACGCTTACCTCTCTTGCATTTATTATGTCGTTCATTGAGGCGGCAAAGGTTCAAATTTCGCTCGCTGACCCCAAGGTTCTTATAGGTATGCTGGTAGGCGCAATGCTTCCGTATCTTTTCAGCGCACTCACCATCGGCTCTGTTGGCCGCGCTGCAAACAAGATGGTAGATGAAGTACGTGCACAGTACGAGGAACACCCTGAAATTCTCGAAGGTAAGATGCTCCCCGATTACAACAAATGTATCGACATTTCCACCAAGGCATCTCTAAAAGAGATGATCGTTCCCGGACTTGTTGCTCTTGTTTCTCCCGTTGCCGCAGGATTTATTCTTGGCGCGGCAGGACTTGGCGGACTTCTTATCGGCGGACTTGTTTCTGCAATAATGCTCGCCGTGTTTATGGCAAACGCAGGCGGCGCGTGGGACAATGCCAAAAAGTACGTTGAAGCAGGAAACTTTGGCGGCAAGGGCAGTGATACTCACAAGGCGGCAGTCACCGGTGACACAGTCGGAGATCCCTTCAAGGATACCGCAGGACCTGCGATGGATATTCTGATCAAGCTGATGTCGGTAATTTCATTGGTTTTAGTTCCCGTTCTTGCAAATTCTACAAGCCTTTGGGAGCTTTTGGTAAAGCTGCTGGGATAATAATCTATAAAAAAGACCAACCCGCAACTTGGGTTGGTCTTTTTTATTACGTTATAAATTTAGTTTTGAGATTGTCTTTTGCATTAGTGTCTTGTATCGTCTGTATAGCACTCGCAAAATCTTGCCGCAAAGGAAATCGGTTCGTCGGCTTTGTATAGGTGCGACGTGTCGCCAATGCTGCCAATACGGAAGAGTGCCTCACCCTCGCATCTTTCCTCGGTGTATATCGTTGTGACCGAGGTCGGAGCGGCACAAATATGCTGCCATATAGAATAAGGGGAGCAGTTCATAAGATGAGAGAGAAGAACAGACATAAGACCAAAGTGGCAAACGATGACTATTGTGTCGTGATTTGGCGTCTTTGCCTTGTAGTTGTGGCGGTGTCTTTCGTATCCGTATTTTGAAAGCAACGCGTCAAACTCACGGCAAACGGCATCATAGCATTCCTTCAAGTCGGAATTCTTTACAAAATCCTCCTCCGACCAAAGCTTGTGCTCATAAATTCCGTCAAGCGTGTTAATGTATTCGGGGAGAACGTCCCATGCGTTTTTAGGTCTTTCACGGTAGGGAACCTTTATCGTTGCATAATCAAATTCACGCAGCCATTCGCAATATTCCGCCGTTATTCCGAGCCTGTCAAGTGTCGGCTTTGCGGTGAGCCTTGCTCTTCCGAGAGTTGAGCAATAAACCGCGCGGATATTTTCCTTTGTCAGTCTGTCAGCGAGAAGCTCCGCCTCCTTAGCGCCCTTTTCGGTAAGGCCGTCTATTTCGTAGTCGGGTTCTCCGTGTCTTACGATAAGTATCTTCATTTTCTATCTCCACCGTCGTTTTTTGTATTTACTCTAATTATATTACAAGAAAATCAAAAAGTAAATACTATAATGGCCTTTATTTTTATATTATGCCAAATTCTGTTGACTTTTTTTCGCCTCTGTGATATAATTTTCTAAAAATAAACTGTGTTTATTTTAATTTCAATGTATGAGGTTAGTATTATGGCTAATAATCTTAAAGTCGGTTACGCCCGTGTTAATGCGACACCCCCTCTCGGAGTTAACATTGCGGGATATTTCGTAGAGAGAATAGCAGACGGAGTTCTTGACGAGCTTGAAGTATGCGCTGTTGCGGCAGGCTCAGGTGAAAACACCGTTCTTCTTATCACGGTTGACCATTGCGGTCTTACAAAGGACTATCTTAACGTTTGGAGAGAAGAAATATCAAAGGATACAGGTGTCCCTGCCGAAGCAATATACATACACGCAACGCACACCCACCAGGGTCCGATTACGGCAAAGTCGTACAAGAACCCCCTTAACGAAGAATACGCACATCTTCTCGGTCACAGAGTTCACGATGCCGCAGTTTTTGCTCTTGCTGATATGAAGCCTGCGAAAATGGGTATCGGAACGAGCGAGGCTAAAAACGTTGCGTTCATTCGCCGTTATCGAATGAAGGACGGAAGCGCTAAAACAAACCCCGGCGTAAACAACCCCGATATCGTAGCTCCTATCGGTATTACCGACGAGTCTGTTCACGTCGTCCGTTTTGATAGAGAGGGAGCGGAAACGGTTGTTATTGCGAATTTCGCAAACCACCCCGACGTTGTCGGAGGAAACAAGATTTCAGCCGACTGGCCCGGACTTACGAGAAGATTTGTTGAGAAAGCTATCGACAACACGAAGTGCATTTTCTTCAACGGCGCGCAGGGTGACGTAAACCACGTAAACGTGCATCCAAAAGCAGGCGACTTTAACGATATGTTCTACGACTTTGACGGCTGCTCACGAGGCTACGGACACGCAAGACATATCGCAAGAGTGGTCACGGGTGCCGTCCTCTCGATATATGATAAGGTTGAGTATATGGACGTTGACACGGTAAAATATCAGCAGAAGATAGTTGATATTCCCTCAAACAAGCCTACTCCCGAAGAGATGCCCCTCGCCCGTCAGTATAACGAGTGGCATAAAGCAGGCAGAGACGACCTCATTCCGTATAAGGCTATGATGCTCACCACCGTTGTTGCCGAGGCCGGCAGAATGGTAAGACTTGAAAATGCACCCGATAACTTCCCGATGCTTTTCAGCGCGGTTTCAATAGGTGACGTAGCATTCTTCGGTATCCCCGGCGAGCCGTTCAACGGTGTCGGCAGAGCGATAAAAGCAGCACCCGGCTGGAAGATGGTTATCCCGACCTGCCTTACAAACGCAAGCGAAGGATATTTTCCGATGATGGACTCCTACGAGGAGGGCGGCTACGAAGCGAGAAGCTCAAACTTCAAAGCAGGTGTCGCTGAAAAAATAATCGACGAGGGCAAGAAAATCCTTGCTGAAATGAGATAAAAACGGAAAAAACGAGCGAGATATAGAATTTACTCTGTACCTCGCTTCCGTTTTATATAGTTTTGAAAATAAAATTTATGGTGAAACTATGAGAGAATACGAAAGCTTTGATAGAATCGGTGTCTTGCCGCACAGAAGCTATTACATACCCTTTTTGGAGGCAGACAAGCCGAAAAAACGCTTCGGTATAATCGACAGAAATTCAAGCTCGCGCTTTATATCGCTTGACGGCGAGTGGCTGATAAAACAGCATAACAGCCCCAAAAATATCGATATATCCGAGCCTCTTTCCGAGAAAATACCCGTCCCATCGTGCGTGCAGATGCACGGCTACGATAAAATTCAGTATATCAACGACCACTATCCCTTTCCGGTAACCTTTCCTCATATGCCAAACGAAAATCCAACCTGGCACTACCGCAAGGCGTTCCGTATAGATAAAAAAGACGGCGAAAAATACTATCTCAATTTTGAGGGTGTCGACAGTGCGTTTTATCTCTACGTAAACGGTGCATACGTAGGATATTCGCAAATTTCTCACGCAACGAGCGAGTTCGATATTACAGAGCTTACTCTGTCGGGTGAGAATACCCTTGACGTTGTCGTATTGAAGTGGTGCGTTTCAAGCTATCTTGAATGTCAGGACAAGTTTCGCTTTTCGGGTATATTCAGAAGCGTATATATTCTGAAACGTCCAAAAAAGCATATCACCGATTACACCGTCACCGCCACCGTTTCTGACGGCGCCGGTATTCTGTTATTCAAAAACCAAAGCAAAGTGGCTATCACTCTTTCACTTTCAGATAAGAAAATCATAGCCGCGCCCAAAGCCAAGGTAGAAATAAAGCTCGAGAATGCGAAAACCTGGTCAAGCGAAGCTCCCAATCTCTATACCTTAAAGCTCTTTTCCGAGGGCGAGGTCATATTCGAGGAGGTAGGATTCCGCAATGTAAAAATTGACGGCAAGGTTTTCAAAATCAACGGTGAGCACACGAAATTAAAGGGTGTAAACCGTCACGATTCAAACTGTAAAACAGGTGCAACCGTCACCCTCGCAGATTTGAACCGTGATATAAAGCTTATGCGCGAGCTTAACGTAAACGCAGTCCGCACCTCTCA
>JAZNCB010000038.1:0-2375 GCA_046156285.1 Eubacteriales bacterium
AGTCAAGATAGAGCTGGAGCGCATAGGCGAAAACTCCGAGAATTATTCCGAGCGAGGACTGATTTCCAAGTCCGTCAAGCGCAAGCAAGCTATCGGCTATAACCGCGCAGCCGTTTGCAAGTACTGCCTTTTTGGCAAGTCCAACCGAAAATCTCGTAAAGCCCTGGCTTATGCCCTCAAGCGTCATCTGTCTGCTTTCAAGCTCCTCGTTTACGTCCGAATAGCGCACGATAGGACCCGCGATACACTGATGGAAAAGCGACGCGTAAAGCAGGAGCATCCAATATTTTTTCTGCGCTTTTGTTTCCTTACGGTAAACATCAATAACGTAAGATATAAGCTGGAAGGTGTAAAAAGATATACCTATTGGAAGGACTATTGAGGGGGCTGTTGCATCAAGATGGAAAAGACTTATAAAATTGCTCGCGAAAAATCCCGTGTACTTAAAAAATATCAGAAGCCCGAGACAGACAAGCACCGTCACCCATGTGTGTGCCAGACGGAGCTTTTTCTCCTTCGTGAGGTCAATTATTCTCGCGCCAATATAGCAAATAAATGTTTCAAGGCAGAGCAAAAGGCACAGGACGGGACCGCCCCATGCGTAAAATATAAGTGATGAAACTAAAAGAACTATATTTTTCTGCTTCATCGTTTTTGCGAGAAGATAAACTCCGTAGCACAAAACGAGGAAAACAAGAACAAAAAACATACTTGAAAATACCATTATGCTCGCCCTGACCGTCTGAAAAATTGTGGCTTATAGCCTATAATTATTTTACCATTTTCGCACTTCTTTTTCAAGGGGATGACGTATAAACTTTTTGAAAACTTTGGAAAAAATAAAAACCCCTGCCGCAAAACAAAACTTAGCCTTGGCTTGTTGAAATGTGTGAAATTTTATGTTATAATACAAGTAAGAAAAACAAGTAAGGCGGTAAATATATGAAACTACTCATAGCATCGGATATACACGGCGACGCAGTCTGCTGTCAGAAAATACTCGACGAGGCAACCTCTCGCGGAGTGGATAAAATAGTATTGCTTGGAGACATTCTCTACCACGGACCGAGAAATGACCTGCCTGAAAATTACGCGCCTAAAAAGGTTATTGAAATGCTCAACAAGGTGTCCGATAAGCTCTTGTGCGTCAAGGGAAACTGCGAGGCTGAGGTCGACGGGATGGTGCTATCCTTCCCCGTGCTTTCCGACTTCGGTTGGATATACGATAGTGAGAAGGACCTATCTATATATCTCTCGCACGGACACAAATATAACCCCGAAAACCTCCCTCCGTTGCCCGAGGGCTCGGTATTCCTCTATGGTCACACGCACCTGCTCGGCTTTGTGGAAAAGGACGGCATTCTCTGCCTTAATCCCGGCTCGGTGAGTCTGCCAAAGGGTGGCAATCCCAAGTCGTACGCGATATATGAAAAGAGTGAATTTTGCATATTCTCGCTTGACGGGGCGCTCATAGACATCCAAAAGGTATAAAAAATTTAGGCTTTATCCAATTGCCCTATTGACAATTTTTTTCTGCCGTGATATAATGAAATGTAAATATATACGTAAAAAAATAAGTATCTAATTTTGGAGGTATAAAACAATGGTAGTAGCCGGCGATTTTAAGAATGGCATTACATTTGAAATGGACGGTAACGTATTCCAGGTTATCGAGTTCCAGCACGTTAAGCCCGGTAAGGGTGCCGCTTTCGTTCGTACGAAGCTTAAGAACGTAATCACAGGTGCGGTTGTTGAAAAGACTTTCAGCCCCACAGACAAGTATGAAAACGCGTATATCGAAAGAAAGGACATGCAGTACTCCTACACTGACGGTGACCTTTACTACTTCATGGATATGGAGACATTCGATATGCTTCCCCTTAACAGAGACAAGCTTGGTGACGCTTTCAAGTTCGTTAAGGAAGAAATGATGTGTAAGATCATCTCCTACAAGGGCAACGTATTCGGAGTTGAGCCTCCCACATTCGTTGAGCTTGAGGTTACAGAGACAGACCCCGGCTTTGCAGGCAACACAGCTACAAACACACTCAAGCCCGCAACTCTTGAGACAGGCGCGGTAATCAAGGTTCCGCTCTTCATCAACGTTGGTGACGTTCTCAAGATTGATACTCGCGACGGTCAGTATCTCTCCAGAGCTTAATTTAAAGCTAAAAGCTGAAAAACTCGGGAAATCCATATTATACGTGGATTTCCCGTTTTTAAAATAAAAAAGGATGGTATAAAAAAATGACACTTACAGAAAGATGCGCTTATATAAAGGGTCTTGCAGAGGGTCTTGACCTTGATAAGAAGGACACGGCTGAAGCAAAGCTCATCAAGGCTCTCATCGAGCTTTGCACAGAGATGGCTGAGGA
>JAZNCB010000039.1:0-9156 GCA_046156285.1 Eubacteriales bacterium
CGACTCTCGACGTACCCTTGTACGCCTTCGGTCGCAAACGGCGCTTTCTATCCCAAATTAAGCGAGCCCCTCCGTTTATTTTGCGTATTTTCGTCTTCCCTCTTCGAATAGGTCGCCTCCGAATGCGTCGTAGGTTACTACCGCAAAGAAATCCTCAACCGCAAGCTTGTAAATTGCCTCCGCGCCGAGCTCCTCGTATGCTACGAGCTCGCAGGAGCGCACACTCTCGGATATTAAAGCGGCCGAGCCGCCTATCGACGACATATAAACCGCGTTGTATTTTTTCAGATATTCGCAAAACTCACTGCTTCTCGGTCCTTTTCCTATCATAACTGAAAGTCCTTTTTCCAGAAGCGCCTCCGAATACTTATCCATTCGGTAGCTTGACGTAGGGCCGGCAGAGCCTATTTGGCGCCCGGGCTTTGCAGGGGTAGGGCCGACGTAATAAATTCCGCTATTTAATATATCAATAGGAAGAGTTTCGTTTTTTTCAAGAAGCTCGCACAGCTTTTTGTGCGCCGCGTCTCTTGCAGTGTATATCACTCCGCTTATGCTGACGACGTCACCTGCGCGGAGCTTTCTTATTTCCTCCGGATCAAACGGAGCTTTAAGCTTTATCACACAACTCACCTCAGATCTCACAGGACTTGTGCCTTGCCGCGTGGCACTGAATGCTTATTGCAACCGGCATACTTGCAATGTGGCAGGGGTGAACGTTGACCTTTACCGCAAGGCAGGTTTTCGTTCCGCCAAATCCCATAGGACCAACGCCCGTATCGTTTATAAGCGAAAGAAGCTTCTTTTCAAGACCTCTTGCTATCTCATCATCGCTCTCGTCGTCGATTTCACGAAGCAATGCCTCCTTTGCAAGAAGAGCGCACTTTTCAAAGCTGCCGCCGACAGCAACGCCCACAACGATAGGCGGGCAAGGCTTCCCACCTGCTGATAAAACGGTATCAAGCACGAAATCTATAATTCCCTTTTCACCGTCCGCAGGTATCATCATTTTGACAGCGGACATATTTTCGCTTCCGCCGCCCTTTGGAGCAACGTCAATTTTGAAAACGTCTCCCGTCGCATACTTTATATGTACTATCGCAGGTGTATTATCCTTGGTATTTACTCTGTCAAGCGGATGACGTACGACCGATTTGCGAAGATATCCGCCGCAATACGCGCGGCGCACACCCTCGTTTACCGCCTCGTAAAGATCGCCCTCAAACCAAACCTCAGAGCCGATGGTCAAAAACACCTGAGCCAGACCCGTATCCTGACATACGGGCAATCTTTTTTCTTCTGCGAGAGCGGCATTTTCGACAATTTGGCCAAGCACCTCTTTGCCAAGCGGAGAGACCTCCTCGTCTCTTGCCCGAATAAGCAGGTCTTTGACGCTTTGTGGCAAAACCTCGCAGGCTTCTATGAAAAGCTCTTCAATTTTCCTTGTGACCTCGGAAAGCTCAATTTTTCTCATCTTCAAGCATCCTCACGTATTTTTCAAGACGGCGCATACCGTCAAGAACTCTTTCTCTTTGCGTTGCGAGGTTAATTCTTATAAACCGCTCGCCTCCGCTTCCGTATTCCTTTCCGTCGGATACGAAAAGTCCGGTCTTTTTTCTTAAATCGACCGAAAAGTCCTCGGAGTTGTCGGTATAAGCCGAAACGTCAACCCAGAGAAGATAGGTAGCATCCGACAAAACCGCTCTGAGCTTTGGCATTTTTTCCTTTATATACTCACTTGCGATTTCTTTATTCTTGAATACGTACTCGCAAAGCTCGTCAACGTACCCGTCGCCGTATTTGTAAGCGGCTATATTTGCCGCCATAGCGAAAATGTTAGGCTCACCGACCTCGTCGGTGTTTATTCCGCGCCACACCTTGTGGCGAAGCACGGGATTTTTTGCAATAACCGCGGCGGATTGAAGTCCTGCAAGGTTAAAGGTCTTTGAAGCCGCAACGCAGCTTACCGAAATATCGGCGCAAATCTCGCTGACCGAGGCAAACGGGATATAAGCCTTTCCGGGCTTTGTGATCGATGCGTGTATCTCGTCGGCAATAACCGTAACACCGTATTTTTTGCAAAGCTCGCCTACCCTTATAAGAGTTTCCCCGTCCCATATCTTGCCTACGGGGTTATGGGGGTTGCAGAGTATCATAAGCGACGTTTGCGGGTCGCGAAGCTTCTCTTCAAGGTCGGCAAAATCCATACGGTACTCGCCGTTTTCATAAATAAGCTGGTTTTCGAGCACATGTCTGCCGTTATTAAGTATAGAATTATAGAAAATATTGTACACGGGTGGCTGTATAAGCACGTTTTCCGCAGGTGTTGTAAGCTTTCTCACCATAGAGGATATCGCGGCTACAACGCCGTTTGAATAGACCATATCATCGGGAGAAAATCTGTATCCGTACCGTCTTTGCCAGAAGTCTGCAATGCTCTCAAAATACTCGTCGGGTACGATAGAGTAGCCGTAGATACCGCTATTTGCGATTTTCATAAGCTCCTCGCGTACCTCGGGCAAGGTCTCGAAGTCCATGTCGGCAACCCACATCGGAAGCTCGCCGTCGGAAACGTCCCATTTGAGCGAATTCGTATTTTTTCTGTCGGTGGGCTTGTCAAAATTATATTTCATCGTGGAATTACTCCTCGGTTATTATTTCGGTTTTGCTCGTGTCGACGAGCTCCTCGTCAAGTATTATTTCCCTTATTTTCTTTGCTGATATTTTGCCCGATATGGGATTTTTTACGCTGTCGATTTCGGTCGTGACCTCAGCATCAACGGTAGAAAACTCAAAGGCAAGGTCGGTATTGAGGAGCTTACAGCCTACAAGCTTCAAATTTTCGATATAGCAAAGTCCCTGATTTGACTCGATAGTACAGTTGACAAAGGTAAGATTTTTCGAATTCCAGCCGAGATATTCGCCGATTATCGTTGCGTTGTAAACGGTGACGTTCTCACAGTTCCAAAACGCGTCCTTGGATATGAGCTTTGCATCGCGTATTTCTATATTCTTCGCTCCGTCAAATGCGTAGTTTCCGTGAACTGTAAGGTTTTCCGCCTTGATATTTTCGCTGTTCATCGCAAAGTAATCACCTCTTGCCGAAACGTCGGTAAGGCTTATATCCTTGCAACCCCAAAGCGTCTCTTGCGCGTTTAGTATAGAGCATCCGGTAAGAGAAATTTTCGATGCGCGTCTGAACGTTTTGGGCGCTTCTATTACGCAATCGGTCATCTCTATATTTTCTGTATACCATATTCCCGAGCGAGCCGTATCAAGAAGTACGCAATTTTCCGCCTTTATATTTTCGCAATACCAAAGAGGATACTTCCACTTAAAAATGCAACCCGAAAGCTCTATCTCGGAGCTTTCTTTGAGAGGCGACTCGCCGTCGGCAAAGGTACTGTCGACTATCTTAATTCCGTGGGAATTATACAGCGCCCTCTCTCCTGTGAAAAATCCCTGGTTATAAGTTTTCATTTTGAAATTCCTTTCAAGTGCTTTCTAAAAGTCCATCTTCTTGCATTTATCCCCCGCGACAACGTAATGCGCGGAAAGCTTTATTCCCGATTCCGAAAGAAGCTCGGACAGAAGCTTCGTTGAAGAGATATCGTCATCGGACGGCTCTGCATATCCACCGGGGTGGTTGTGACAGATTATTACCCTTTTTGCGCCGTGGCGCTTCGATATTTCTATAATTTTTCTCGGAAGCACGTTTGAGTAGTTTACCGTTCCCTCGCCCGCCTTATCGCAAGCAATGATAACTCCGTCCTCTTTTTCCGTGATAATGTACACGGTTTCAACCGAAAGACCGAAGGATTTTGCGATAAGATAGGAGCAAAGCTCCTCTTCGGTATGCTTCTTTCCGAATTTGAAGCTGTCAGCACCTCTTCTCGAAGCAAGGGCTACCGAAAGCTTTATGTAAATTGCAACTGACGCGTCACCGTCTAAAACCTCGGTCAGATCAAGCGCCTCCGCCTCAGCTATTTCGTTAAAAGAGGAATACTTTTCGGAAAGCAGTCTCGCATATTCCTCGCTTCTTTTCGTTACCGGTGCAAGAAAGCTTGCAAGCTCATTTCGAGTCACTGTGCCGCCCCCTTACTCTTTAAGAATTTAAGAATTTCCGCCTGCTGCGAAAACCGCGCTTCTATATTGTTCATAAATCCAAGATACCTCTTGCCCGAAACTATATAATGCTCGGCAAGAAGCACTCCCGCTCCGTAAAGCGAGCGGAATATCATATCGTTTGTCGCCTTGTCGCCAACAGTTGGAAAGGACGGTCCGTACGGGTGATTATGCGCTATTATGGCAACTGCGGCTCTGTCTCTTATCGCCGCATTTATAAACGGCATAGCCTTAATTGCCGCGGTGTCAAAATCGCTTTTCGCAACGCTCGCACAGCTTATGTACTCCATTTTGCTGTTGAGAAGAAGCAAAACGACCTCGCAAGAAAGCCTGCCCTCAAAATATTCCGCAAAGAATTCGCCCACCTCGTCGTAGTTATCAAATCTGCGTGACATCTCATTTGAAAAGAGCTCGGTCGATTTTTCAATATCAATAAGCGAGACGGCAGAAAGAAGCTCAAAAACACGCGGACCAACTCCCACTATCTTCAAAAGCTCGTCACAGCTCGCCGAAAAAACACCGTCAAGATTTCCAAGTCGGTGTATCAGCTCTTCTGCTATCGGATTTGTGTTTTTGCACGGAATTACGTGGTAGAGAAGCATTTCAAGAAGCTCGTGAGTGTGAAGCACCTCTCTACCGTGAGTTGTGAGCTTGTCCCGCATACGGGATCTATGCCCTGCGTGCAGATTATCACTCTTTTTCTGCATATCTCTCCTGTAAAAATTCATTCGGTACCGGAAGCGAAAATCCACAAGGCTTCGTCAGCTCTACCATATTTATAGCCATACCCTGCGATGAGAAGTTTGCCTCGTATTCGGTCATAATATTACCTGCCGCCCTCTCTGAATTGTGCAGGTCGCGGGTAACGAAATCGGGGGTAAGAGCAAGATCGTAAAGCTCAAGAAGTGTGAAATCAAAAAGTCCCGAATTGTCGGTCTTAAAGGTGATTTTTCCCCCGTCCTTCAAAAGCTTCATATAAAGCGCAATATATCTTCTGTGGGTAAGACGTCTTTTTGCATATCCCTTTTTGGACCAGGGGTCAGAAAAATTGAGGAATATACGGTCAACAGTACCCTCGCCGAAAATTTTAAGAAGATTATCCGCCGTATCAATAATAAAACGAAGATTGTCGCGGCCCGCAGATTTTGCCAGCATAGCCTTTTCAGCGGCAAGAACGACACAGTCGCTTATGCGCTCCATTGCAAAGTATGCCGCATCGTCGTGGCGCTCTGCCATTTTGCAGGCAAATCCGCCCTTTCCCGCTCCTATTTCAAGGAAAACGGGAGCGCCCGTCATGCCGATAAATCCTGCGGGGTCGGTCAAGGGCTCGCTTGGCTTTGGAAGCAAAAATTCCGAGCAACGTTCAAGCCTTGCCTCTCCGTTTTTCTTTTTTCTCATTCTCATAGTGTTAAAATCCGTCCTAAATTTCAGTCGTTATCGTCGCCGCGGTTAAACTCGGCAAGCTCGAGACCGGGGTTATCTTCAAGCACCCAGCGAATAGACCACTCGCTTGTGAAAATCAAAAGGTTGTTTCCTCTGAAATCCTGCACCCACTTCGTGTCGTGGGAGAGCTTCAAGGTTGCGGGGTTGAGATTTTCATTGGTAATCCAGCGTATCTGCTGGTAGTTCATATTCGTTCTTCGAAGGTCACAGCCGTATTCGCTTTTAAGTCTGTGTTCAAGCACCTCGAATTGAAGCACACCGACAACACCGACAATAACTCTTTCAAGACCCGAGTTAGGCTCGAAGAATATCTGTATAGCACCCTCTTGCGCTATCTGGTTCATTCCTTTTGCAAACTGCTTTCTCTTCATTGAGTCTACCTGCTCAACAAGCGCAAAATGCTCGGGCGCAAAGGTAGGAATACCCTCGAATTTAATCTTCATTCCCCGCTCGCACACCGTATCGCCTATCGAGAAAATACCGGGGTCGAATACACCGATAATATCGCCTGCGTATGCCTCGTCGATAACCTCTCTTTCCGCCGCCATCATCTGCTGGGGCTGGGAGAGCTTAAACGCCTTTGCGCCTTGGACGTGGAAATACTCCTTATGGCGCTCGAATTTTCCCGAGCAGATGCGCATAAACGCAATTCTGTCACGGTGCGCCTTATTCATATTCGCCTGAATTTTGAATACGAATGCGGAAAATCTGTCATCAAACGGGTCGATAGTGTCTCCGTCTGCAACTCTCGGAAGAGGCGAGGAGGTCATTTTAAGGAAGTGAACGAGGAAGGGCTCAATACCGAAGTTGTTAAGTGCAGAGCCGAAGAAAACGGGTGAAAGCTTTCCGCTCCTTACAGCCTCTATATCAAAATCAAACGAAGCTCCGTCAAGAAGCTCGACCTGCTCGCAAAGGTCCACGCGCATATTCTCGCCGATAAGCTCGTCAAGCTTTGCCGTATCGGTAATATCACAGCTTATTCCGTGTATTCTGTCGCGGCCTCTGTGAGAATCGTCAAAGGACAAAATCGAGTGCGAATCTCTATCGTAAACACCCTTGAACTTCTGTCCGCAGCCGATAGGCCAGTTCATAGGATACGTGCCTATTCCGAACTCCTTTTCAAGCTCGTCAAGAAGATCAAACGGGTCTCTCGCCTCACGGTCCATTTTGTTTATAAAGGTGAAAATCGGAATGCCGCGCATAGCGCAAACCTTAAAGAGCTTTCTTGTCTGCGGCTCGATACCCTTTGCGGCGTCGATTACCATTACTGCGCTATCTGCCGCCATAAGCGTACGGTAGGTGTCCTCGGAGAAGTCCTGGTGTCCCGGTGTATCAAGAATATTTATACAGTATCCGTCGTATTCAAACTGCATAACCGAAGAGGTAATCGAAATACCTCTCTGCTTTTCAATATCCATCCAGTCCGACGTTGCGTGTCTGTCGCTTTGCTTGCCCTTTACCGAGCCTGCGGTCTGAATTGCTCCGCCGTAGAGAAGAAACTTCTCGGTCAGGGTTGTTTTACCTGCGTCGGGGTGCGATATAATGGCGAAAGTGCGCCTTCTTTTAATTTCTGTTTGTAAATCTGACATAACTTGCCTTCTCTATAAAATCTTTAATCATAATATTTTAGCATATAAAACGATAGTTTGTCAATCTCTTGCACGAAAATAATAAAAGAGAAGGAAACCAAACGATTCATTCGGTTTCCCTCTTCAAATTACGTGTATTCGATTAATAAAACTCTTCGTACTTGCCCTCGTTAATAAATTCGCGGATAAGCGAGCTTTGAGGAACAAGCTCCTCATCAATGGGCACAATTTTCTCAATTGCCGAGAGCACCTCTTCTGCGTAATCGTCCTTACAAGCGAGTGCCGGAGTTATAAGCTTTTCAACGTACTTTTTCATAACGCAAAGCTCAAAGCTATGGAAGGTGTTGAAATCTATATCGGCATATTTGCGGAATGGATAGAGGTATTTATCCTCGCCAAAAAGCACGTTACCCCACATTTCGAGAGTTCTTTCCGCGTCTGCACCACGGTATATACTGTCACGCACCATACGGCGAATAAATCTCATCTTTCTGCCCGAAAGAATTCTCTCAAATCCGTTGTAAACGTTAGTTGACACGCTTATGAATACTCTGAGCACCTTTTCCTTCGGCAAATGCTCGAAAATTTTCGGATTAAGAGCGTGAAGCCCCCCGATTATTACGCACCCGTGTGAAATTTTTGGATAATTTCTTACCTCAGTTCTGCGTCCAAGCTTGAAATCGTATTTCGGAACTGTAAAGTCCTTTTCGTCTGCAACGGAGATAAGGGTTTCTACAATATCCGTAAGGTTAAGCGCCTCAACCGCCTCGTAATCACGCTCTCCGTTTGGAAGAGTAGGATAGTCGGGGTCTGACGGCGAGCGATAATAATCGTCAAGAGATATTACCGCGCTCGAAAGTCCTCTTTTTCTGATTTCATCAGCTAAAAGATTTGCGGTCGTGGTCTTGCCCGAGCCTGACGGTCCTGCAAGCAAAACTATCTTGATCTTGCCGTCCCTTGCAATTCGCTCAGCAATGTCGCCCGTAAATTCGGTATATCTTTTTTCTGCACCGTCAACGAAAGCCTTTGCGTTTTTCGTTGCGTTTTCGTTTATATCAAAAACCTGTATTTCCTGCATACTGCTCCTTAAATCAATAACCGCTTATAGGCAGGGAGTCATCGTCCTCGCCCTTTACGAGTGCGGATATAACGACGTAGTACTTAACTCTGTCGTTAACCTCTACTAAAATCCTGTCCCCGACCTTGTGTCCCATAAGTGCCGAGCCGAGCGGCGATTCCTTACTGACGTAGCCGAGAAGCGCATTTTGCCTCAAAGTCGTGACAAGCTGAATAGTCTTTTCCGATCTCGTATTTTCATTATATATCGTTACCTTGTCAAATAGACCAACTTTATCACTGTCCTCGGAGATTTCAATGATTTTAGCGGTTCGTATCATATTTTTGAGGTATCGTATTCGTCCCTCGTTCTTTCTTTTTTCCCGTTTCGCCTCTTTATATTCAGCATTTTCGGAAAGGTCGCCGAATTCTCTCGTTCTTTTCATTTCGGCAAGAAGCTCAGGACCGAGAACTGACTCGCGGTAGAGGATTTCCTCCTCCATCTTCTTTATGTCTATTTCGGTAAGCTCGTCGTACATTTAATTAAAATCCGTATCTGATAAGAACGTAAAGAACGCCGACAACTACGCCTACGATAACACCGGCGATAAGCTCGGGAACGCTGTGTCCCGCGATAAGCTTCAAATTGCTTGTGTCTATCTTCTCCTCGTCGGGAAGATCCTTGTTTATTTTATTTGCTATCTCAACGATTTTCTTAGCATTCTTGCCTGTATCGCGGCGAACACCGACTGCGTCTCTCAAAACAACAACGAGCAATATTCCCGCAAGTCCGAAAAGGGGTGCGCTAAATCCCTCTATGAAACCGCAAACGGTAGCAGCTGATGCTATCGTTGCCGCGTGTGCACTCGGCATTCCTCCGTCGGCAATTGCGCGGCTGAGAAGAAAGGTCTTGTAGGTAATAAAGTACGTAATAACCTTTGCTATC
>JAZNCB010000040.1:0-6046 GCA_046156285.1 Eubacteriales bacterium
AAGTTTATCGTTGAGGGTGAGTGGCTTCTCAACCTTATGGGACAGGTCAACTTCGACGATTACGAGTCGCTTAACTTCTTCCAGCGCGTTCTTATAAAGAACGGAGTTATAGAAAAGCTTCGCGCGGCAGGCGTTGAAGAGGGCGATACCGTAAGCATCTACGATTTCGAGTTTGACTTCGTTTATTAAGGAGTGTAAAATGATAGACGAGCTTATAAAAAAGAACCGTTCCTACCGTCGCTTTGACGCGAGTGTGAAAATTTCCCGCGACGAGCTTCTTTCAATGATAGAGTGCGCAAGATGCTCAGCATCTACGGCAAACAGACAGAGAATAAGATTTGCTATCGCAAACGATAAAGCCACCTGCGATAAGCTTTTTTCTGCTATAAAGCTTGCAGGCTATCTCAAAGAGTGGGCAGGTCCTACCCCCACCGAGCGTCCGACAGCCTATATCGCAATGATGCATAGGGAAGAGAATATAGATACCAACCTTGCAATAGATATGGGCATTGCGGCGCAGTCAATACTTCTTCGCGCGGCAGAGCTTGGCTATGGCGGTTGTATGATACGCAGCTTTAACGCAGAGGTGTTTGATGCCGAGCTTTCAAAGAATGACTACAAAACCGGATTTGTTATCATTCTCGGCAAGCCCGCGGAAAAGGTGTATATAACCTCGGTAAAAGACGGTGATATAAAATACTTCCGTGACGAAAACGACAGTCACGCAGTCCCGAAGTATTCTCTTGAAGAGTTGATATTATAAAAGACAAAAAGTGCGAGAATAAAAAAATCGCACTTTTTTTAATTCCACTTGACTTATCTCTGTTTTGTGTGGTATAATTACTTTGCAACACAAAAACCAATAAAACTCATTAAACGCTCTTTTTTTGAGAGGGTGTTTTCGTTATCTTCAAATTGTTCATAATGGCATTTGGTAAAAATGCAAATTCCAACTGGGCGATTTGGATGATGACGTAAGTTTTTGTTTAATGAGTTGAGTTTTGTGTTGCAGCAATCGGAGTTTGCGTTTTTCGGTGCGTAGGCTTCGGTCTGCGCACTTTTTGATTTTGGAGGCGCCGTATGAGCGAGGTGAAAATTAACAAAAGAGGTCAGATAACCGTTCCGAAAGATATCCGTGAAGAGCTCGGCTTGACGGAGGGGGTCACGCTTCGAATGCTTACCAACGGAAAACAGATTATAATTGAACCGCAAATTTACTGCCACCATTGCGGAAAAATATTGACAGACGAATACAGAGAAACAAGAGCCTGTCCAACCTGCCCGAAAATTAAGAGAGTAGAGATATACTAATTAAAGCGAGAGCCTCAATTTTACGAAGCTCTCGCTTTGCTATTAATATGGCGAAATTCCAAACGCCTGGTTTATTGCGCCGCCGATAATTTTTGCGGCAACGTCGGTGATTTCGTCTATCTCTTTTGGCGCTACGAGCATAGCCGTGTCACTTTTTTCGCTGTTTTCAAAGGTGCGAAAGTCAATAACGGTAGGCACGCCGATAGCAACCGTAGGCACGCCCATCGTGGTTTCGTTTATAGCGCCGCGCGAGTTTCCGACACCGCTTCCGGGGAATATTCCCGTGTCGGAAATCTGCACCGTCGTTCCGAGCCTTTCCCGTGAGCTCGTTGCAATGGCGTCAACCGCAATTATAAGGTCGGGCATTATCCGTCTTGTAACACCCTTGACTATCTCCGCACTGTCAATGCCGGAAAGGGCGGAAACTCCCGGCAAAATAACCGCAATTTCCGAACACCCAAGCGAGAAAAACATATCCTCGTCAAATTCCTTGATATGCAAAGTTGGCTTTACAATTTCTGCTGTTTTCGGACCTACCGTATCGGGTGTCAGATTTTTGTTTCCAAGCCCCACGACGAGTATTCTTTCGGGTATTACGCCAAGCGAATCGGTAATCTCACATAGCCTTTTGCTTATCTCGTCTGCGGCATCCTCTATCTCTGCGTCGCAAATCAAGTCCATTCGCCCAATGTTCAGGGTGCAGTAGCTGCCCTGCGGTCTGCCAATGCTTTTTGCCCCCTCCTCAGAATAAATATTGATAATCTCCCACGAGCCGACCTCACACTCATAGCTCGTGTAATCAACACCTCTTGTGTCGGTGTCTATTCTGCGGCGCTCAACCGCAAGATCTGTATAGAGATTTTTCATCTCTCCCCGTCTTTCCGTAAAGTAGCGCTTCAAACCTATACCTCTTTTTTTACTTATTTTTGCCTGATTTTCCGTGTTTAATCAACCGAATGTAAAATTGTTAAAAGTATACAATATATTTTATATCAATTTGTGCAATTAAAACGAAAATTTTTATGAATAGATTTTAGCATTGAAAAAGAAAAAGATTTGTGTTAAAATATATAAAGTAATAATATAGTGGCGTGTTATGCGCAATAAGACTTATTATGTAATACCGTGCTGTCGCGCTGACAGCGGAATGGAGATTCAAATGAAAAAAATTGTGAGCTTGCTTCTTACAGCCGCCTTGCTTATCGGTTCGCTTATGGTTCTTACATCATGCGACGAAGAAACGGGTAAGGGAGCAAAAATTAACGTCTATCTTGGCGCTGAGGTTTTTGACTTCGACCCTACCGACTACTACGTGGACAGCAATGCTGACCAGGTTATGAGCTTGCTTTACGAGCCTCTCTTTAAGCTTGATAAAAACGGCGAGGTTCAGTGTGCGGGAGCAAAAAGTTATAGTGTTGATACCGTAACGAGAACAATTTCAGTCAAGCTTCGTAACACCTATTGGTCTGACGAGGTTCGTGTAAAGGCTGAGGATTACATATATGCTTGGCGCGAGGTTTTGCTTGATCCCAACTCCCCTAACCCCGCAGCAGCGCTTCTTTACGATATTGAGAATGCTATTGCTATCAAGGCAGGCGACGCTTCGTATTCAACTCTTGGCGTAAGCGCAAAGGGACTTTACGAGCTTACAATTACGTACCGTGAGGGTGCAGATTACGAGCAGCTTCTCAAAAATCTTGCCGCAACTGCAACGACAGCTCTTCGTCAGGACGTTGTTTCCGCTGCGAAGTCTCACTGGTCAAAGGATATGTCTACAATCGTAACCAACGGTCCTTTCAAAATTGCAGCTCTTGACCGTACGGCAGGTGAATTTACACTTTCGAGAAACCCCGGCTTCCACCAGAACCCGAGCTCGAAGAATTATACCGCAAACGTAACACCTGACTCTCTTGTTTCGTTCCTTGCAGTTGACGGTGAGCTCAACGTTTCCTACGATGATATCGAGTGCAAAACCATATTCTTCATCGGTGATGCTTCTCTCGCTGTGAGAACTGCTGAGAGAGAAAACGCAAAGGTTTACGATGACCTCTCTACGTATTCCTACCTCTTCAACACCGATAAAGCTATTTTCAAGAATGCAAACGTAAGATATGCGCTTTCGATCGCTATTGACAGAGCGGCGATAGAGAAAGCAGTAGTATTTGCAAAGGCGGCTACCGGCTTCCTCCCCGATCCTATTGCTGAAACACTCTACGGTAACGAAGTTCCCGAGCGTATTCTCCTTGACTACAACTCAAACCTTGCAGAAGCTAAGGAGCTTATCGCGGCAGCGAACATTCCCGAAGAGGAAATGGCGTTCACCCTTACAATTAATAATGATGAAGAGAGCATCGCAATGGCAACTATTGCTAAAAGATGCTGGGCAAGCCTTGGCTTTAACGTAACTGTTGAGCCCGTTTCTTCCATTCAGTCTACAATTAAGGATACACTCACCGACGAGAGCCATAAAATTGAGGATTCCGCGATCCAGACTCTTATGAAGGAGGCCTCCTACGGCAACCGTCAGTTTGACGTTATCGGCTTTGACTGGCAGATGTATTCGACCGACGCTATCGTAGCGCTTTCTGCGTTCACCTCAACTATGAACGGTAACGGCATGAATGCGCAGACGAGTACCACTCGTGCAAACGTTGCGGGCTGGACAAGTGCAGAGTACGATCAGTATATCAACGCAGCATACAAGGCTACCGGTGAAGAGCGCACCAACGCACTTATTGAGGCAGAGAAGATTCTTATCGAATCCGGTGTAATCGCTCCCGTTGTATATAACCAGACCTTCGCGTTTGTAGGCTCCGACCTTTCGTCGCTTACCGTTGACGGATTTGGCAACTTCGTATTCACTAAGGTTTCACTTAAAAACTACGAGTACTATCTTCCTAAAAAGGACGAGAAATAATGTTATTGCCCACGAGTGCGGCGTCGTCAGGACGCCGCCTATGTGGGTATTAATAATATAAGGGATAAAAATGGCAAAGCAAAAGAAATTCAAACTTGTAACTAAAAATGACATAAAGGTCTTTATACTCTTTCTGCTTAACAATATCAACTATCCGATAGACCACACCGCAGTTATTGGTATGCTCTCGGAGAACACTGATGAGATTAGGTTTGACTACGAGGAGTGCCTTCGCGAGCTTGCTGATATCGGTCACCTCTATTTTGAAGAAAATGAGGGTGAAAAGTATTATATGATATCGGAAACCGGCCGCGTTATAGCAAACGAGCTTTACGATACCATTGATAAGGATTTCAGAGAGAGAAGCATCAAGTATACCGCAAAGTATACCTCACTTTCGAAAAACGGCTCAACTATCGAGGCTACCGTCACCGAGGCTGTGGGAAAGCGGTATCAGGTTACGCTTCGGGCTACCGATACGGTAGGCGAAGTTCTTTCTGCATCTCTTACCGTTAACTCCAAGGAGGAAGCGGAGAAGATAAAGCGCAGATTTGAAAGTCAGCCTGATGCCGTTTATCGCGGAATACTTTTCTCAGCGACGGGAATTCTCGAATTTTTGTCGTAATTTGCAAAAGATTGTAGAAAGTGATAAAAAATACGGTTAAAAAACCATCAAAAATGTGCATAAGTTAAGAAAATTTGAAATTTTTTCTAACAAAAGGCTTGACAAAGTGTTAACAAAAATATATAATAATCTTATATGAAAGCGAAATAGCGATGGATTTTTACGAAAATATTGACATATTTGAGCTGCTCGAAATGGTGCGAGAGTCTGATGACGCGGCCTTTTCCGAGCTTGTCCGCCGCTATACTCCTATGATGAGCAGCGTTGCGCAGAGCTTTGCTCTTCAAGCGGTAAACCGAGACGAGCTTTTTTCAGAAGCTTGCGTTGCCCTTCACAGAGCGGCGCTTTCGTATGATTTGTCACGCACAGAGCAGATAACCTTCGGGCTATATGCTAAAATATGCGTATATCGCCGTATTTCCGATATGGCTCGTAAAAGCGCCTCGTCGGAGCAAACGGTTGACGTTGACGTTGACCGCATAAGCATAGGCGCAAACGTTGAGGAAAGGATTCTTTTCCGCGAGCGAATGAGCGAGTATTTAAGAACTGCTCGCAGCATTCTTTCCGAGTACGAGCACGAAGTATTTTTGCTTTATATTGAGGGCTATTCAGCCGCTGATATTGCTAAGAAGCTTTCGCGTGACGTCAAGTCTATCGAGAATGCAAAATCTCGAATATTCAAGCATCTTCGGGAAATGAGTAAGCTCTTTTCCGATATTTAACAAGTCATTATGCCCCGGTAGCTTAAAGGAGAGCGTTGTTTACAAAGGCGTTGGTTGAAATCCGACTAAGGGCGAAATTATAATACCTATCAAGTGAGGAAAAAGGAACAATGTACGAGGACAAGACACTGAAGTGCAAAGATTGTGGCAATGATTTCGTGTTCACAGCTGGTGAGCAGGAATTCTATGCAGCGAGAGGATTCGAAAACGAGCCTTCAAGATGCAAGGATTGCCGTGCCGCAAAGAAGAATGCGCAGAGAGGTGCGAGAGAAATGTTCGCAGCTGTTTGCTCGGAGTGCGGCAAGGAATGCCAGGTGCCCTTCAAGCCTACCGAAGGCAAAGCGGTTTACTGCAGCGAGTGCTTCGCAGCTAAAAGAGCCGACAAAGAGTAATAGTTTCGACTTTATGCCCACGTGGGCTGAGTATAGAAACCGTCAAAGAAAAATTCCGCTTCATGAGCGGAATTTTTCT
>JAZNCB010000041.1:0-9506 GCA_046156285.1 Eubacteriales bacterium
CTCGCGCCCCTTGCGCGTAGTTGACCAATGGGTATACCATTCAAGACTTTATACCGCTGCGGAATTCGTTTCGAAATGCCCTGACCTTGAACTCTTACAGCTTAACTCATTCGGTTGCGGTCTTGATGCGGTTACAACCGATCAGGTTTCCGAAATTCTCGAAGCCTCGGGCAAGCTATACACTCTTCTTAAAATAGACGAGGTTAACAACCTCGGCGCAGTCAGAATAAGAATACGCAGTCTGCTTGCCGCGATGAACATGCGCAGAGTTAAAAATCTGCCGGCAACACCAAACACGAAAAACTACGAGCGAGTAGAGTTCACAAAGGAAATGTACGACGAGAATTACACCATTCTCGCCCCCCAGATGAGCCCTATTCACTTCGATATAGTCGGCCCTGTGTTCAGAAAGCACGGCTATAATATGGTTATCCTTGATAACGACAACAGAATCGCAATAGACACGGGTCTGAAATTCGTAAACAACGATGCCTGCTTCCCCTCCATAACCGTTGTAGGACAGATTATGGATGCAGTTTTATCGGGTAAATATAACACCGACAAGCTCGCTATTATGATGAGCCAGACCGGTGGCTGTTGTCGCGCAAGCAACTACGTTGCGTTTATAAGACGTGCGCTTGAAAAGGTAGGACTTTCTCATATTCCCGTAATTTCCCTTAATGCAAACGGCATGGAGAAAAACGAGGGCTTTAAGGTTAAGCTCGATATTTTGGCTGATGCTATGCGCGGTATCGTGCTTGGCGACCTTATTATGAGATGCCTATACAGAACGCGTCCGTACGAGCTTATACCGGGCTCGGCAAACGAGCTTCGCAAGAAGTGGAGCGATATTGCAATAGACACTCTCACAAACAAAAAAACGAAGTACAAATACAAAAAGGTTTGTCAGGGTATCGTTTCAGACTTTGACAAGTTAGCTCTTCGCGATATCAAGAAGCCAAGAGTTGGAGTAGTTGGCGAAATTTTAGTAAAATATATGCCTCTTGCAAACAACCACCTCGTTGAGCTTATAGAGAAAGAGGGGGCTGAGGCGGTCGTTCCCGACCTTATGGACTTCTTGAATTACAGCTTCTATAACTCAATTTACAGAGTTAAGTATCTTGGCAACAAAAAGAAAACGGCTATTTTCTCAAGCCTTGGAATTATAGCGCTTGGATTTGTAAGACGCCACGCAATTAAGGCACTCAAAAAGAGCAAAAGATTTGACGCGCCTGTGCGTATAGACCACGTTGCCGAGCAAACGAAGCCTTTCCTTTCGATAGGCAACCAATACGGCGAGGGCTGGTTCCTTGCAGGCGAGATGATAGAATTGCTTAAAAGCGGTGTTCCAAATATCGTTTGCATTCAGCCGTTTGCCTGCTTGCCTAACCACGTCGTTGGTAAGGGTGTAATCAAGGTTCTTAAAAAGGCTTACCCCGAGGCTAACATTGCCGCGGTCGACTACGACCCCGGCGCAAGCGAGGTAAACCAGCTCAACAGAATTAAGCTTATGCTTTCATCTGCTAAGAAAAATATTGAAAAATCGGCAGAGGAAAACGAAGCCTCAACAAAAAGCGAAGCTTTGACTGTTTAATTAAAAAGCGAGGTTGCTGTTTTGCAACCCCGCTTTTTTACTCTTTGCTTTCAAGATATTTAAGATACGCATCGTAGTAATAGATGATTACGTCGCTTACCTCTTCATCTGTGAGAACTTCCATATCACTGAAATTATCGGCAACGTACTGCGCCATTGTGTCTACGATTTCCTTTTCAAGCTCAATACTGTTGTTTT
Organism: Eubacteriales bacterium; assembly: GCA_046156285.1. Taxonomy (GTDB): domain Bacteria; phylum Bacillota; class Clostridia; order Oscillospirales; family CAG-272; genus UBA1740. The sequence continues at coordinate 1,793 of JAZNCB010000041.1, forward strand.
TAAGCGTAATATCGAGCGCGTTTGATATCTCGGATACGTATTCTTCCTCGGTTTCGTAGCTTTCCTTATCTATTGATAAAACGTCGTTATTTATGCCGGTTTTTATTTCCTCGTAGGTGGAAAGCGCATCCTCGCCTATTCCGCTTTGGCTCGCCATAACCGTAACAGAGAGCTTGGTTATCAAAGTAACGAGAGGACTTGTGCGCTCGTTTGAACGTATTACGTCAACGACACGGCTTACCGTCGTGCTTCCGCTCTCGTCCTTTGTTGTAAGGACGGAAAGCATCTCGTCCGAGCCTTTATCAAATGCCATAAGAACACCGTCGCGCGAGAGAATGAAATATACGTCGGCTATTGTATCGAGATCAGCCGAAATATTATCGGAGCTTGACGTATGGAATATTTCCACAGCCGAGTTAATTATCGACTTAAACGGCTCTTCTATCTCAAAGCTAAAAACTCCGCTCGTATACAGGTTTGATAGCGAGCTTGCCGTGCCGGACGTTATTCTTTTGAGATAGGAATTTGATTTGACAATTTCCAGTATTCTTTCGACAGTTGCCTCGTTTTCGGGTGTCAGATTTTTTATGTCCATACCGTAAAGCCTTGCAATGTCTGAGGTTATTTTAGTTGCATCGGGAACGATGTCGGTCATATTCGTAGTAGGTCCGCCACCGCTGACGGTAACGATTTGCTCGTAAAGGAAGGCGCCGCCAAGCTTTGAATAAAGGCGTATTACGGGGTTCTCGCTTGCCGTCTTTACGTAGGCCTCGTATTTTTCCTCGCACACCTCGGTAAAGCTCTCGCCCGGCGCATATTCTCTCATTGTTGCAATGGCATCACGCGACATTCCTGCAAGTCCGGTTATTGGGGTGAGGATTATTGCGGAGACAAAAGCGCCCTGAATAAATCCGAGAAGCATACCTAAAATTCTTGTCACAATATTGTTGTTCCTCTTTGAAAAACCGCAAAGAGCCGCTATAAGCTTATGTATTATTGCCATCACCGTATTCAAAATGTTGAATGCGGAAACAAACATTACCGGAACTAAAACAAGAGAGATAGGAATAGCGGCAATTTCTCTAACTGCGTTAAAATCAAGGTTATACATCCAGGAAACGTCGGTAGACGAATCAATGATCTTAAACGTAACGAGCCACGCGTTGAGGTCTTGCATCGTCTTGTCGGATAAGAAAAGATTTAAGCGGTAATAGGTGTATGTGGTAACCGCGTATGCAACAAAAAATGCGATAGCTACGGTAATCGTCCTGACAAGCTGACGTTTAATTCCGCGGGAGTAACCGGCAATAGCACCGATAGCAACAAGCAAAATGACAAACGCGTATATCAGGGGCGCATAGTTTGCAGGATCTGCCGCAGTTGCGTAAAGCAATGTCGTTGCTTTCATAATCTCTCCTTTCTCCTTTTTTCTCCAAGGTCAAAAAATTGCCACAGATACCAGAGTATCGGTAGCAAATTCTTTATGCCTAACAAGTATATTTTATCATAAATTCTAATATATGTCAATAAAATTCTATAAGAAAATCCAAAATTTACAGTATGTACACATTGAATAAAAAAGTTGATATTTTTTAATGAAAACTGTTTACTTTTTACAAGTTTTGTGCTATAATAAAGATGCAGAGAGGACCGCTCTTTGCAAGAATTCGAAAGGAAACACAGCTATGAAAATTACGATTTACGGCAAACAGATGACAGTGCGCGAGAGCCTCAAGCTTCTCATAGAAAAGAAGCTTTCGAAGTTCGATAAGTTCTTCGGTGAGGGTACTGAGGCATTCGTAACGTGCAGAACGCGCAAGGGAGACAAGATACTCGAAATTACCGTAAATTACGACGGTGTGGTTTTCCGCTCCGAAGAGGAAAGTGAAACCTTTATCACCGCTCTTGACAGAGCCTCGGAGGGTCTTGAAAGACAGATAAGAAAAAACAAGACAAGACTTGAAAAGAAAGTAAAGCGCGGCGCGTTTCTTGAAATCGGCGAGGAGGATGACGACGAATACGAGGAAGAACGCGAGTTTGACATAAGGGTTAAGACCTTCCCCTTTAAGCCAATGTCACCCGAGGAAGCGGTGCTTCAAATGAATCTTCTCGGTCATTCGTTCTTTGCATTTACAGACTCTGAAACACACACGGTGTGCGTCGTATATAAGAAAAAAGACGGCAACTACGGTATGATAGTACCGGAGACGTAAATATATATTTACAAAACCGGGGTATGCGAAAATTCGCACACCCCGGTTCTCTCTTGTGTTATTTTTTTACACGGGTGGGTTTGTTTTGTCTTTTCTTGGGTTTTGACACTTCTTTTGGCTTCGCTTCCTTGGCAAGAAGCTTCAAGGCCATCTCTGCCGACTTTGCCTTTGCCGTTTTTTTGTCGGGTGCGGTTGCAGATACCGAAATTCCTGCTATACGGCACTCTATTTTGTATTCGCGGGCGGTAGCTTTCGACCTGTCTGTTTCACCAAGGTCGTGAAACTCGGGGGAGAGCTTTTTATTCTTTGCGGCATATTCTTTGAGCCTTGCGACAGCGGTGTCGAGGCTCGGCGCGGACTTTTGTGCCTTTGCCTGATTTTTATATTCCTCGGTGAGCGCTTCGAGCGCCTTTTCCGCTGCCATCATATCGGCGATTTTTTGATTTTTTCCCTCTCCTACGCCGTATATTTTATCACCTATATAGCACGCTCGCTCGTAAATCTTTTTGTGGTCCGGACCGCGCTCGGAGAGAGTTTTGTAGACGGGGGCTTCCCTCTTATGCTTTTTGTCTGCGCACCACTCTTGGAGCGCATTCTTCGAGCTTTGGAGTGTGGGGGATTTTTTCGCAAGGTACTCACCGACGTCAAGAAGCTTTGACACTACGGCAATAACCGCCTTTATATCGTTTCCGCTGTCAATATATATCGCGCCTATAATACTCTCAAAAAGGTCCTCCATAACCGAGGGCTCGTTTGCTATTCCGAGCTTTGCGTCACCCTCGCCCATAAGAAAATACCTTTGAAGTCCAAGCTTTTCGACAGTGCGCGAAAGGTTTGTCTTGTCGCTGAGCTTTGAGCGTATGTTCGAAAAATCGCCCTCTTTAAGCTCGGTTTTTATTCCAAACTCGTATCTCTTTGCCTTGCTTTGCATAAGAAGAGTGACTATTGCGCTGGAAAGAAGACTGTCGCCAAAAAATTCAAGCACCTCGTTTGACTGAGCTCCATTGCCGCTTTTCACCTTGTTTTCGTTACAATAGCTCGTTCTCGTAAAGGCTTGCTTCAAAAGCGATTTATCCTTAAACGTGTATCCGATTTTCGCTTCTATTTCTTTTATATTTTTATTAAAATCCATTCACTTTTTCCCTTTATCAGTAGTAAGATAATTTTACCACTTATTACCCTGCTTGTCAAGAAAATATTATTGCGGGCTTCTGTCAACACTATATATTAACACAATACCTTGACAAAATCGCCCGTTAGTGATATTATATATAAAAGACTAAAATAAATATTTAGAGGGAGTTTTTTATGCAAAACGACAATCGCGGAATTCTTTCAGCAATAGAATCCTATATTGATATGCTCATAAACGTGATTGCTATTCTGATAGCCTACCTCTTTACTATGATGCTAAAATGGATGAACACGAGCGTTCCGATCACTCATCCATACACCGTTATGATCATCTTCGTAAACGTTCTCTTAGGCTCGTTCATTTACCACATAATGAACCTTTATAAGCCCGCAAGATATCTGCGCCCGTTCAAAAGCTTTCCTATGATATTCAATGCGAACGCAATTTACTTCGGAATAAACGCCATAATCACGGCATTTATTGCAAGACCGGGTTACAGACAGTTCGTTCTTTTCTGGCTTCTTTTCACCGCTATAATTTCAACTGCATTTCTTAGCTTTAAGCGTCATTTGATAAACGTAGTTTTGCAGGCACTGCGTGAAAGACAGTACCATCTTCGCAAGGTTATTATCATAGGTGACAACGCCGCTACCGCATCGAGCTATATAAAAGAGATAAACTCAAACACCCAATACGGTATGATGGCGATAGGCTACGTAGGTAACAAAATGAGCCCCGAAGAGGTAGGCGTTGAGAAGCTTGGCGGATTTAGCGACCTCGAAAAAATACTTGATAAGTACAAGCCTACCGATGCGGTTTTTGCAATTGACGCATACGATAAACGCCACCTTATCAATCTTGTAAATATGTGCGACGACCGTTGCGTAAAGGTGTTCTTCCTGCCCGTTATTTACGGTTTCTTCAAAAACTCGCGCCAGATAGAGCAGCTCGGCACAGTGCCGCTTATCAATATACACAGCACACCGCTTGATAACAAGGCTAACGCATTTATGAAGCGAACAATAGATATTTTCGGCTCGCTTGCGCTGATTATACTCACCTCGCCGATTATGATATTTGCCGCTATCGGTGTTTACGTTACCTCGCCCGGCCCAATACTCTTTAAGCAAAAGAGAGTTGGTCGACTTGGCAAGAGGTTTACGATGCTCAAATTCCGCTCCATGCGTGTCAACACAGACTCCAACAAGGCTTGGACAACCGGTGACGATCCGAGAAAAACGAGGTTTGGTACTTTCCTACGCAGAACGGCAATAGACGAGCTTCCGCAGCTCTTTAACGTTCTTTTCGGCAGCATGTCGCTTGTTGGACCGCGCCCTGAGATTCCGGTCTTCGTCGAGCATTTCAAGGAGATAGTGCCCCTTTATATGATAAAGCACTACGTTAAGCCCGGAATTACCGGACTTGCGCAAATCAAGGGCTTCCGCGGCGATACTTCTATTGAGGCAAGAATCCACGAGGATATCGAATATATCGAAAACTGGTCGCTTATACTCGACTTTTACGTGCTCTTAAAAACACCGCTTAAAGCGATAAACAAAAGCGAGAGGTTTGTCAATGCGGACGACAATACCGATGCCGCACCGGCAACCGCTCCAATAGACGCGCTTAACCCAATAGAAAAAACAGACACCAAAGCAGAGGATAGCAAAGGAAAAACAAATGAGTAAAATTCTTTATGCCGCAGGCACGATGAACCATATAAACAGCTTTCATCTTCCGTATATAGAAAAGCTCAGGGCCGACGGTCACGAGGTTTTCACTATGGCAAGCGGAAAGGGTGCGGACTTTGACGTAAAGTTCGTCAAAAAAATGGTTTCTTTCGGCAACGTCAAGTGTCAGATGCAGATAAGAAAAATTCTTAAACGGGAAAAGTTTGACGTTCTTATTCTGAATACGACACTTGCCGCATTTAACATAAGATTTTGTATTCCGAAAAAGAACAGGCCCAAGGTTATCAACTTCGTTCACGGATATATGTTCCCGACCGAAATTAAGGGACTTCGCAATAAGATTTTCTTCTTTTGCGAGAAGCTTCTTCGCAAAAAGACCGACTATATTCTCGTTATGAACGACGATGACTACAAAATCGCAACCGAGAACAAGCTTTGCATAGGCGAGGTTATTATGACACGCGGAATGGGCGCAAGCGTGCCCGAGGAGAGCAACGTACCGCGCGAGCTTATATATAAGCTTCACGAAAGCGAGGGAAAGTATATTATTTGCTTTGTCGGAGAGCTTTACAGAGCGAAAAATCAAAGAATGCTTATCTGTGCGCTCCCCGAAATACAAATCAAAATACCTAATGCTGTGCTTTGGTTTGTAGGCGACGGTGTTGACCGACAATTTCTTGTAGATCTTGCTGAAAAGCTTAATCTTTCAAACTCGGTTTACTTTATGGGCAGACGCAAAAATCCCTTTGACTATATACGTGCGTGCGACCTTTACGTGTCGGCAAGTGAGAAAGAGGGACTTCCCTTCAATATCCTTGAAGCGCTCGGCTGTAAAAAGACCGTAATCTGCTCCAACATCAAGGGCCACCGCGATATTATCGAGCAGGGCAAGTCGGGTTACCTCTATGAAAACGGCAATATGAACGAGCTTATCCGCCTTGTTGTCGAGGCGCACGACGGTGAAATTTCGATTAACCCTGACGATGCCGAGGCGCGTTATCTCGAATATTCGTTTGACAAGGTTTTCCCCGACACATACGGAAAAATGACGGAGTTGATTAACAGATGACACTTTCACTGAAAGCTCGCCTAAATAAAAAAGCGCTTTCTGCGTTTTATATGGGAAAGACGTATCCGCTTATTATAGCCTTACTCACCGCTATTGGCAGTATTACCAACCTTGAACTTTATTTTGCCCTCGTGCACGTAGCTTTCATAGTCGGTGCTTTTCTCACCTCGAAATCTATACGGCCTATCTTTATTTCCCTCATAACGTTTGTTATGCAGATTTCGGTAGACCATGCCCCCGCATACCCCACACACTCAAAATATTATTACACCGGGTGGCGATTGCCCGTATTTATACTGATAGTTTTCGCAGTCGTGGCGGCGCTTACAGTCTTTATCGTCAAAAACAAAATCTATAAAAGAGTTTCGTTCAAATCGACACCTATGCTCTTACCGATGCTTTTGCTTTCGGGAGCGTTTATGTTGAACGGTCTCTTTTCACCGAAATGGGTTTTCTCCGACCTTGTTTTAGGTTTTTCCAATGCTATCGTTTTCGCATTTCTTTTTATTCTTATATATCACGGACTTTCCGATGAGGACGATGCGAAATCTCTTGCTGACTATTTTTCCTACGTTTCGGCACTGATAGCGCTGATTATAATTGCTGAGGTTTCGGCTCTTTATCTTTCCGGCAGAGTTATTGTCGACGGGGTTATAATAAAGGAAAACGTCGCTCTCGGCTGGGGCATCTGGAACCTTATCGGAGTTTCCCTCGCAGTCCTTATACCTATGCTCTTTTACGGTGTTAATAACAGTAAATACCCCTGGTTTTATCTTGCGGTTGCGGCACTCACCTATGTTTTCACCGTTCTTTCTATGTCGAGAAACGCGCTCTTGTTTTCCACCTTCGCTTTTGTGGCGTGTGTAATAATTTTAGCGGTTAAGGGCAAAAATAAAAAGGTGTTCAGGATAGTATGTGCAATCGGAATTGTCGCTGCGGTTTTCCTTGCGATAATCTTCAAGGATAAAATCCATACCGTGCTTACCGACTACTTTGAGCGCGGATTTTCGGACAATAAGCGCTTTCTTCTTTGGGAGGCGGCTTTTGATAATTTTCTTCTTGCCCCTATGTTTGGCAACGGATTTTTCGGCTTTGAGGTTTCTGACGAGCTTCTCTTCTCCTTCGGGCTTCAAGCAAAGCAGGCACACAACACGGTTTTACAGCTTCTCTCGGCTACCGGTCTTGTAGGCTTGTTTGCATATCTTTACTACCGCTATCACTCCATAAAGCCGATATTGAAGCGCCCAAGCCTTGAAAAGATTTTCGTATTTATGTCAATTCTGGTTTTGCTTTGCGAGAGCCTGCTTGACAACTTTATATTCAATTTTTATCCCATGTTTTATTATACCGTAGCTCTCGTAATTCTCCATAAATTTGCAAAAGAAGAAAAGTAAAGCTATATTTCGGCTGCAAAGCTGCAAGTCGGTTTTGCAGCCAAAAAAAGACAAAAATACATTTTTTTCAAAGTAGACGAAAAAAACTTAAAAAAAGACTTGACATTTATATCCATGTGTGATATAATAGGCAAGCGAGATTTTGAGAGAGTTCTCAAAAACGAATGGCGGAATAGCTCAGTTGGCTAGAGCGTCCGGTTCATACCCGGCAG
>JAZNCB010000042.1:0-2801 GCA_046156285.1 Eubacteriales bacterium
CTGTTGCACTCTGCCCTTGCGGTAGACTCTTTTACTATGCATCCTCACAGCGAACCTGCTCTGAGGCTTGCCTCAGATTCGGGTTCGTAACATTGCTCCGTCCTTCCCCGTGGGAAGCTCGCAAGACGGAGCAAATTCCTGTTGCACTCTGCCCTTGCGGTAGACTCTTTTACTATGCATCCTCACAGCGAACCTGCTCTGAGGCTTGCCTCAGATTCGGGTTCGTAACATTGCTCCGTCCTTCCCCGTAGGAAGCTCGCAAGACGGAGCAAATTCCTGTTGTTTCGTTTGCATACATAAAACAGGCTCACTTATCCTTCGATTCTTCTTTTTTTGTAATAAGCACTCCATTTTCGCATGGTATCAAAATCAATTCGTCATTCAACTCAATACCGCAAAAATCTCTAATGCTTTTTGGTATAACTATTCTGCCCAAATTGTCTATCTTCTTTTCAAACCTAAACTTCATATTATCAAACCTCCGCGTTTTATATCTGAATGCAACTTTTTTATATCTATTAGATAGTATATTATATTTTTGAGATAATGTCAATACCTACTGTTTTTTGTTACAATATAATTAAGAAAAGAGGTATTGAAAATGAAATTAAAATATGAAGCCGAATACAGACAGCTTGGGTTGAAAATTGCATATTACAGAAAGCTCCGTGGGCTTACTCAGGAAGAGTTGGCAGAAAAAATTGATAAAAGCGCGGCTTTTATTGGACACGTTGAAGCTCCAAATGTTTGTAAGGCAATTTCTCTTGATACCCTCTTTGATATTGCCAAGGCTCTTGACACTCCCGCATACAAATTCCTGTCTTTTGACGACTGATTTATAAAACTTTGAAAGCGTAAAATCTGCGTATTTCGTGGATTTTACGCTTATTTTACAAGAAAATCATCGGTTTGAAGATAGACTCAAAAACTTTTATAAAAAAGTGACAACACCGTTGACAATTAAGTTTATCGGATGATTTAAAAGTAATGCTACGTGTTTTGTAAGATTATAAAATTGGTATAAAATCGGTATAAATTTAGTTTGAAAGTTACGCAAAGATACGAAAGTTATATACAAGCAAAAAGAGCAAACACGCAAGGCGTAAAAACCTTATGTGTCTGCTCTTTTTCTGTTAGTGAAGTTTTTGCTGTCGCAAAAGTGAAGTTGTGTAATACACAGTGAAGCTGCGTTTTACTTTTTCTTAAAATACAATTTTGAACTTGTTTTTGTATTCTCTTGGGATTTCGTATTTTTCGTCGAGCTCGGGGCCGCAGGAGCTTGAGCCGATGCCTCGCATTGCTAAATCGAGGCAGAGGACGTTATAGTCATTTTTATCAAGCTCGAAGTTGTGCTTTGTGTTATAAAGCTGAGCCGTTGTGTAGGGGTTATGCGAGAACGAGAAGGGTTTTTCTGCCGTTACCGAGAAAAGACCGTCGAGGTGTAAATACTCGGTATGGTAGTGGCTGCCCGACTCTTGCGGACGGACGTAGTTATAGTCGTAGTTTTTCTCCGCTGTGCTCTCGAAGTGCCCATACTCGCAGGCGGCGTTTTTATCCACGTAGCTCTCGGTAGGACCAAAGCCGATATAGTCGAATTTATTATACTTCTTATCCAAAAGAAGCTCAAATCCGAATCTCGGCAGATTTTTTATATGGTCGCTGATTTTGTATTCTACCTCTATTTCAAGAACACTTCCAAAAACCGAATAGCTTACTTTGTAGGAAAGGCTCGGTACAAGGCAATTTGCGACAATTACCCCCGTAGCCGTGTAACCTTTTTCGGTTTTTTCGAGGGTGTAAAGCTCTGGTCTCGAATCAAAAAGACGGTAGGACTTATCCCAGCTTTTGATAACTCTTCTGTCGTTATCAATATACCTTACGATATTTAGCTTCATAGGCGCTGCGAGGACTTCTTTTCCGTCAAGGAGCACCGAAGACAGACACCCGGTATTCTCGTCAACCTTAATTTCAAGTTTCTTTCCGCTTGGGGTAGCTTTCGGGATTTCGATTTTCTTAATTTCGGATTTTGTTTTTCCACCGTAGACCGCTTTCATTTCAAGGGCCGCCGATTTGATTTTTCTATCCGAGGTCAAAAGTCCGTCGCAACAGAAGTTTCCGTCGTGCTCCCTTTCTCCAAAGTCGCCGCCGTAGAGGAAGCCTTTTTTCGTTTTTATGGCGTGGTCGCACCATTCCCAGACGAAAGCACCCATACATTGCTCGTTTGAGTATATTAAGTCCCAATATGCCGCAATATCGCCGCAGGAATTTCCCATCGCGTGTGTATATTCGCAAAGCACGAACGGACGGTTTTCCTTTTCGTTTTCGAGAAATCTCTTCTTTATGCTTTTTACGTCCGAGTACATTTTGCTTACCATATCGACGTACTTTGTGTAGAGATGCTTTTTGCTTAGACTCTCATAGTGGACGGGTCTTATTTTATCGTGGGATTTTATATACCTTGCGCCACGGTAAAAGGCTTTTCCGAAGAAGCTTTCGTTTCCGAGCGACCATATTATAACAGAGGGGCGGTTTTTATCCCTCTCGTAGAGGGCGGAAAGTCTGTCGAAAATCCCCTTTTCAAAGACCTCGCTTTCCGCATAGTCAGCCCAGTCGGAATACTTAGGCTCGGGGTATCTTGCAAGCGAGCCGTGTGTTTCGATATCTGCCTCGTCCATAACGTATATACCAAGCTCTGTGCAAATTTCATAGAATGCAGGGTTGTTGGGATAGTGAGAGCATCTGATTGCGTTCATGTTGTGATCCTTGATGAGCTTCAGTTCACGTTCAATGCGCTCAACAGT
>JAZNCB010000043.1:0-2689 GCA_046156285.1 Eubacteriales bacterium
CATGCTTATCTACATCATTAAAATAAGCATATTTGCCGGTTTTAAGTGCACCGAACAGCTTGCCGTTAACGTAATGGATTGCAAGCTCGTTATCTCCCACCTCGCATATTGCCACACGTGAAGCGAGCTCTTTATTTTCAAGCAACGTTTCAAGTGCACAGCTTTTCGAAGCTATCGGCTGGTCAAGAGGAAGCACATCAATACTCTTTCCACACGTAAGCAAATATTTGCCCGCTTCAAGCATTTTAATAAATTTTCCGTTTTTGAAAAGCAAGCCTCTCTGCTTCTCAGTAATAATGATTTTCTTCATAATATGTAAACCTCCTAAGGGTAATTTAATCGTGCCAAACGCCGTTCATGGGAAAGGGCGGCCACAGCTTTAAGTGCAACGGGCAAAGTGCGGAGCATAACACTTGGCACTTATTTCGAATACACGGTATCCTTCTGTGGGCAAAGCCCAGATCGCATTTGCTACTCGCGAAGAATATTTCTTCACTTTAGCCGAACGGCATCAGCCTGAATTTCTCAAAGCACTCACGTACTCAGTTTTGTAGTTCTACTTCGAACATCAAAATCTCCAAACCGCTGGCAAGCCGCATTGCACGGCTCGGTGGGATTCGAACCCACGATAAAAGGGGCGTGTCAAAATACTTGACAAAAATCCGCCTTAGTGCTGAGGCGTCACGCGCCTCGCTATCGCAAGAGCTCTTCTGGCATACACTTTGGAATATCCTCGTGCACCGCTGTGAAGGATTGACTCAAACACCCGCTTGAAGTAACCTTGCAAGCATATTTTACCATCAAATTTCCCCTTTTTCACGGAAAAAAAGCTGCGAACTCGTCATTTGAGTCCGCAGTTTTGCTGTTTTTTGAGTTTTTCTTTAATTAAATTCACAAACTTATCCGGGCCAAGCACCTTGACAAGAGGGCCGAACGAAAGTATTCTGATTACCATTTCCGGCTCATCGTCCTTATTGTAAGTGATATTCAGACGGTATTTTCTTTTTCCAACGCACTCAGCCTGCTTTTCAAAATGCGCAAAATGAAGCATTACACGCTCAAGCGCATTGCGCTCGTCAATAATTTCGAGGGTTACTGTATCGGTTTTGGGAGCACTCTCGGTAAAAGGAACGAATTTCTCACCCACGTATGGCCTGCATTTTGTTATTCTCGCAAGATTCATTACGTACACGTATCGTTTCCCGCTCGTGTACATTCTGAATTTATCGTCCTTCTCCGAATATTCAAGTCTTGTTGGGATGCACCTTCTGAATAACGTTTCGCCGTTTCTGTTAAGAACCTCTATCTTCAAGGGGGATTTTTTATTTATAGCTTCAAGTATAATCTTGAATCTTTCTATATAACCCTCGTCATCATAAGGATCACCGTCCGCATACTTATCGTATATGTAATAATCCTCTTCGGTGAATAACGGTTCTACGTCATCAAGTCCTTTAAATTTTACGTCAAATAGTTTAATACGTTTATCAAGCGATATTGATTTGAGCCATCTCTTTTCGAGGAGCGAAAGTGGCATTGTCGGTTCGTGCTCCAAGGGAGTTGTAAGATTTTTGGTAACAAGCTGCCATTTTTCACCCTTCAGTGAAGGAAGAATTGTCAGCACGCTCTCTTCAAACGCGTATTTAGCTACGATTTTTTGCAGGTCCTTTTCCGTTTTGTCCTCATTTACGAGAGCCGCAAGAATTTTAGCAACCGCATTGTAATATGCGGAATATATTTCATGGAAAATCACAGGTCACTCACCTCCCCGAAGCCCGTACATTGAATACATCGTACCAAGGTCAGTTTTGAACTGATTCTCTGCCGTTCTGTTTGAGAAATTAAGCTTTATAATACGGCATATAAACGTCCTGATCCAAGGAATCATTTCCATAGTGTCGTAAACGTCAGCATAGAATCTATAAGTATTATCATCAATTTTCTCAACAGTACCAACACGCTTTTCGCGATTCAGACGCCTTATTATGTGTTCTTCTCCCGGTTCTATTTTAACAACAAATTCAACGTGCTCAACATGCTCTTCACCGTGTCGGTTTCTCTTGGTATTTACTCCCCACATTTTTGTTTGCATCTCATCGAGGCTTGCACGAAGCTCGTCAAATCTCGGTGTCGTCTCCTCGATTTTGACATTCGATAGATAATCGATTCGAAATGATTTAATACAGTTAAAATCCGGTTGGTATGCCAAGAGGTGCTGCCTGCCGTTTTGCACGCTTATGAACACACGAAGAGGTATAATACGGTTTCTTCTCGGCTCATCACGTTTTCTCGACATATTCGATACGGTAATAACGCTCTTCGTTCTCATTGCCTCAAAAAGCATCGCTAGAACGCCCGAATCAAGCGCTGAGGTTATGTAATGATGCTTGAAATCGAAAGGATGCTCCTCGTGCTCGGTTTTGTCCAGCAAAAATGAACCGATAACACCGCAAGGAGCGATTTCAGAGTAAAAGTTCAGAGTATGCATATCGGGTATTGATACGTTGTCCTCAGTGCGTCTGTACACAAGGCGCTTTCCTGCTTTTCTACTGCTTACTATACCCAACTCGGTATACTCTTTAAGCTTCTTCCTTAGGGTCGATTCATCAAACATCATCGGCTCATCAAAGATGGACAAATACTTTTCGTCAATGATTTCCATAAGCTCGGATACCCCATACTCCACCTC
>JAZNCB010000044.1:0-9476 GCA_046156285.1 Eubacteriales bacterium
ACGGTTCATGTTCACTACTGATTTGACGCACGGTGAGAGCCGTAGTCCTCTCTCACGGTACGGGCGGCAAATTAAGCCGCGGCACTGCCCTTAGGCAGCCATAGCAACTTTATTGTTGTCGTTTATTATTTAAGTTTGGACATTTTGACGCGATTATCCGGCGCGCTACGCTTATCATACTTCAAATCCCCTGTCGAAACCATTGCGGCCCCATAGGAAGCTTTGCATTACTATTATACTACATTTTAGAAAAAAGTCAACATTTTATTCGTAAAGCCGAAAAATATTGTTGCACTTTCACGTTTTGTGTGCTAAAATGGAAAAGAGGTATTTGATATGAAATCTTTAATTTTTGCGACCAACGCAACCCTGCCTATCGTACTTACAGTTGCGCTCGGTTATTTTATTAAACGGCTTGGCATTTTAACACCGCAAATTGCAAGCCACATAAACAAAATAGTTTTTCAGGTGCTTTTGCCTGCAATGCTTTTTCTCAACGTTTACAACATTGCGGACATTGGCGAAATTAACCTTACGTACGTTGTTTACGTTGTGACAATTACCGTACTTCTCTTCCTCGTTTTTATTCCCGTCGTCAATTTTCTTTTCAAGAAAAGAAACCAAAAGGGTGCTATTTTGCAGTCGATTTTCCGCTCGAATTACGCACTCATAGGAATTCCGCTTGCAAATTCGCTTTTCGGTAGCGAGGGAGTTGCTTACGCCTCTATTCTCGCCGCATTTATTATCCCGATATTCAATATTTTGGCGGTTATCTGCCTTTCTATTTACAGTGATGAAAAAGCGCCAAAGATAAGGGATATTCTGATAAAGATACTCAAAAATCCATTGATTATTTCGGTTCTCGTTGCGGTAGTCGTTCTTTTATTCCGCGCGCTTTTCGTTTCGGCAGATATAGACTTCCGCCTTTCCGATGCTACACCTCTATTCAAGGTGCTTGATTCCCTTTCCTCTGCGGCAACGCCTATGGCGCTTCTCGCGCTTGGGGCACAGTTTGAGTTTTCGGCTATCCCTGCCCTCAAAAAACAAATAATTTTCGGTGTTGCTATCCGAAACATTTTAATCCCGAGCCTCACTATTTCTATTGCTTATTTTATGGGAATTTTCAGCGGGGCGCACTTTGCGACCTTTGTCGCTGCCTTTGCAACTCCGGTTGCGGTTTCGAGCGTACCTATGGCAGAATCAATGGGCGCGGACCATAAGCTTGCAGGTCAGCTCGTTATATGGACCACCATAGCTTCCTCGGTGACGATTTTCCTATCCTCGTTTATACTCAAGCTTCTGGGGGTTTTCTGATATGAAAATTCGAAATCTATTTAAGCATATAATCCTCGTTATACGTCATAAAAACAAAGTTTTTATCCATTGTGCAAAATGCGGGCTGTTCTTCCGCGGTATTGTGCACGACCTTTCAAAGTTTTCACCTACCGAGCTTTTTGAAAGCGCAAAATATTTTCAAGGAAACCGCTCTCCTATTGGTGTTTGCAGAAGAGCTACGGGTATGAGCTATGCCTGGCTTCACCACAAGGGAAGAAACAAGCACCACCTCGAATATTGGCTCGACCCCGACTGTCTTGTGACACCGCCTATGCCCTACAAATATGCCGTTGAATGCGTATGCGACAAAATTGCGGCAACCAAGATTTATCTTGGCCGTGACTATGCGCCCGACAAGCCTATCGTGCACTGGGAAAAATACGGAAACAAGGTTAACGGAAACCCGAAAACAATGGCATTTATTGACCGCGTTTTCCGCGATTTGCGTGACAACGGTGAGAAGTTTGTTCTCAACAAAAAATACATGAAAAAGACCTACTACGAGATAATGAACGAAGCATAAAAAAGAGCGAAGCTATCGAAGCTTCGCTCTTTTTTATGCTCTGATATTATTGACTTTATTTCCTCTGAAATAAACTTCTTTGAGGTTAAAGTCCTCGTCCACGAATACGATATTCGCATCGCGTCCTGCTTCTATTGAGCCTACTCTGTCATAAAGGCCGAGAGCCTTTGCGGAGTTGGTTGATGCGCACTTGAAGAGCACTCTTACATCAACACCCGTAGTTTTCTTAAAGTTTCTTGCTGCCTGCGATACGGTAAGGCAGGTGCCCGAAAGCTGACCGCGTATATTGTAGTTTAAGTCTCTTGCACTTCTGTTATCCTCGGGGGGATAGTCGGCAGGGTTAAGCACTGCACCTCTACCCGTACAGTCGGATATAAGAATTATGTGGTCCTCGCCTGCATTTTTGAGCGCCTGACGCTGTGAAACGGCAGTTGCGTGAACTCTGCGCGAGTCGGATATAAGCTCGTAGTACATATCGGGGATACTGAAAAGTATATCCGACACCGAATCCTGCGGGTCTCGTGCGGCATTCTCGGGATAGTCGATATAACGTCCCATTCCGTTGAAGAGGTGGGTTGCTATTTTCGCTCCGCGTTCCACCGCGCGATAGATACTGTCGGGATCTGCTCTCGTGTGACCGATAGCGCCTATTACGTCGTACTTTTGAAGAGCTTTTTCGACGTCCTCTGCGTGAGGCATCTCGGGGGCGTAGGTGCAGTGAAGCACGTTGCCCTCTGCCGCGCTGAACAGTGCGTCGCACTCCTCAGCGGAAAACTCCCAGGCAAGATGCGCGTTTGCACCGTGCTTCGGGTTTGTGTATGGGCCTTCAAAGTGGATACCAATTATATTGGTATTTCCCTCGCGAATTGCCTCGTTGCAGCCGTAAATAACGTTGTAAAACTCTTCTCTCGTAGCGGAAAAAACCGTTGACGGAGTGAGAGATGTCGTGCCGTGGAGCAGATGCTTTTCTGCAACCGCCTTGACGTCGTTTATAACGTCTATTCGTTCAAGCGAGCTGTAACCGTGCAGGTGCTGGTCGATAAATCCGGGGCCTACGTAAAGCCCGTGGGCATCGATAATCTCAGCTCCGCTCGGTACAGATACGCACTCGCCGCTCTCGATAATTTTACCGTTTTCAATGAGTATCGTACCCTCGGTTATTTTATCGGGAAAAACGAGCTTTCCATTTATAATCGCTTTCATTTTACTTGTTTTCATTCGCTTTATCAAGACGGTAGTTTCTGACGTAGAGCAAGAGGTCCAAAGTAACCATACAAAGATTGATAACATATACTATCAAAACGTACCATTTTTTAGCGAAAACAAATGCCGGGTTGATAAATTTAGAAGCAATTCCAAATCCGTATCCTGTGATAATCATAATTAAGAACAAAAGGCTTTTTCCCTTTGTCGTTCTCGCTTTGTAAGATTTGATGACGTTAAAGGGCCAAGAAAATCCAAACAAGATTAACATACAAATTTCAAAAATTTCTGCTACAAGTTCCATAAATATCTCCTGAAAAATTTACTTTGTGTATTATATCAAATGTGAAACCGTTTGTCAATATAAATCTGTGATTTATTTTAAGCTTACGGCGTCGCCGTCTATTTCAACCGACGTTCCGAAAAACTCGGTCATTGCCGAAATCATCTCGGAAAGGTCGAGTGCGCCTGCGGTTTCGTTTGCGGAGTGCATTGCGAGCTGGGCAAGTCCTATATCAACCGTTGGGACGGATACCTTGGTATCCGATATTGAGCCGAGGGTTGAGCCGCCGAGCATATCCGCTCTGTTGTAGTAGTTTTGCGTTTTGACACCTGCTCTCTCGCAGATTTTAAGGAAGAGCGAGGCGGAAAGACCGTCGGTCGCATATCTTTGATTTGCGTTCCACTTGATTACTACACCACCGTTCATTCTGGGTGCGTTTTCAGCGTCCGAAAGCTCGGGGTGGTTCGGGTGACGGGCATGGGCATTATCTGCACTGAGCATAAGGCTCTTCGCAAGTGCCGTGCGATAAGCGTCGCCCGCAATTCTTGAAAGGGTATCCGAAAGAAACGTCGAAGCCGCGCCCTGCTTGGTTTCCGAGCCTACCTCCTCGTTGTCGAATATTGCGAGAACGGGTGTTGAGCTTGTCTCCTTTGCAGAAAGGAAGCCGCAAAGTGATGCAAAAACGCATTCGAGGTCGTCAAGCCTCGGTGCGAGGATAAACTCGTTTTCAAGGCCGAATTCCCTGCCCTCGTCTCTGTTATAGAGAAAGAGGTCGTGAGAGATGATTTTGTCAGGTGTGGTGTTAAGCTCCTTTGCGATAAGCGACATTATCGACTTTCCGCCGCTTGCAATAAGAGGAAGCATATCGACTGCGGGGTTAAACTTGTATCCGTCGTTTACCGTGCGGTTGAAGTGAATTGCGACACTCGGTATGGTTGCGATATCGCTATCAATATTGAGAAGCCTCGTCTCTATGCCGCACTCGGTGCTGAGCACTACTCTACCGGCAAGCGAAAGAGGTCTGTCAAGCCAGGAGTAATATATCATTCCACCGTATTTTTCTACGTCAAGACGGGCAAGCTCACCGCTCTTATCGTTATTTGCTTTGAGGCGGAAGGAGGGGGAATCGCTATGTGATGCGCTTATCATAAATCCGCCGTTCGCCTTGCGGTTTACAAATGCGATAATCGACGTGCCGTTTCTTATAACGAAGTATTTTCCTCCGTCAGAAAGCTCCCACGCATCGCTCTCGAAAAGCTCGGTAAAGCCCTCTTTAAGAAGCTCCGCCTTTACCGTTTTTACCGTGTGATAGGCAGAGGGAGAATTTTTTATAAATCTGAAAAGCTCTTGATTTGTGTTCATACACTGCTCCGTTTTCATCATATTTTAATCTATTTTACAACTTTTAGAGAAAAATGTCAACTTTGCCATTGAAAAAAAAGAAATTTTGTTGTAAAATAGAGTAGATGAAGAAAAAAGGAGCTTCTTTGTATGCTTGATACAACAGGATTTGGGAAAGCGGAAAAGGTATTCCGTTTTTTTGAAGAAATATCAAAAATTCCTCACACCTCGACAAACACCAAAAAAATTGCAGACTACCTCGTAGAGTTTGCAAAGGAAAGGTCGCTTTGGTACAAAAGAGACGAGGCAGATAACGTAATTATAAGAAAGCCTGCAACGGCAGGATACGAAAACAGACCTACTGTAATTTTTCAGGCTCATACCGATATGGTTGAGGACAAATTGCCTACGGCAAATATCGATATGAAAACCGAGGGTATCAAAATCTACCGTGACGGAGATTTTCTTAAAGCTGAGGGTACAACGCTTGGCGGTGACGACGGAATCGGTGTTGCTTATGCTCTCGCAATTCTCGATTCAAGCGACGTTGCACATCCTGAATTCGAGGCGATTTTCACCTCTGACGAGGAAATCGGTCTTATAGGCGCAACCGCACTCGACACCTCGTGCCTTCGCGGAAAAAGAATGCTTAACCTCGACTCCGACGAGGAGGGCTATTTTACGGTTGGGTGCGCCGGCGGATTACGTATTGACATAGCCCTTCCTTTCGAAAAAAGCGAGACCGGAAATGAATTCTATAAAATCACAGTTTCCGGACTTCTTGGCGGTCACAGCGGTGTCGAAATTCACAAGCCGCGCGCAAACGCAATAAAAATCATCGGCGAGTTTATAGAAAATGCCGAGGGCGCAAGACTTGCAGATATAAAGGGCGGAAACGCAGACAACGCAATTCCAAGATATGCCGAGGCGCTCGTGACAGTAAAAAATCCCGAATATGTATTCGGCGAGTTTAAGAGCACGGTTGTAGGCAAGTATATTGAAATTGAGCCCGGAATTGACATAAAGGTTGAAAAGGTATGCGAGCCTCTTTCCGTATTCAGTGAAAATGATACGAAGCGCATTGCCGACATTATACGCAAAATGCCAACAGGAGTTTACAAAATGAGCGAGGATATAGACGGACTTGTCGAAACCTCGTCAAACCTTGGTCTTATTGGCATAGACGGTGGGCGTGTCACATTATCCGTATCGGTTCGCTCGTCGAAAAACGGCGAAAAGGTTCTTCTTACAAAGAAAATAGAGAGCATTGCAAACGAGTTTTCTGCAAAGCTCAATATGCACGGAGAATATCCTGCTTGGGAATATAAAAAGGACTCTCCGCTTCGCGAGACTATGGAAAGAGTTTACCGAAGCACATATAAAAAAGACCCTGTCGTTATGGTAATTCACGCGGGGCTTGAATGCGGTATTTTCTCGGAGAAAATTGCGGACTTTGATTGCGTTTCTCTCGGTCCGGACGGATATGACATCCACACGACCGACGAGCGACTTTCGATTTCCTCAACCGTCAGAGTTTATGAATATCTTAAAAACGTATTAAAGGAGCTATAAAATGAAAAATTCAAGACTTAAAAAGTATGCAAACCTCATCGCGCGTTGCGGTGTCAACGTACAAAAGGGACAAGAGGTTGTTATAGTTGCAGAGCTTGACCAGCCCGAGTTTGTTAAAATGGTTGTTGACGAGTGCTATAAGCTCGGCGCAAAGGAGGTTTCGGTTGAGTGGAGCTATCAGCCCCTCACAAAATCCCACATAAGATACTGCAAGGACAAGGTTCTCGCCACCGTTAAGGACTGGCAGATAGAGAAGCTCGAATATCAGGTAAAGACTCTTCCCTGCCGTATATATCTTCTCTCCGAGGACCCCGACGGACTTGCGGGAATAAATCAGAAAAAGTATGCAAAATCGGCTTCCGCACGCGGAAAGATAATCAAGCCTATCCGCGACAAGATGGAAAACAAGTATCAGTGGTGCATTGCGGCAGTTCCCGGCAAGAAGTGGGCAAAAAAGGTATTCCCCGGTTTGAAGGTCGGTGCGGCGGTTGAAAAGCTTTGGGAAGCAATTCTCGACACCTCACGTGTATTCGACGACCCTATTCTCGAATGGGAAAATCACAACAAAAATCTTGCCGACAAGTGCGAGTATCTCAACTCCCTTGGCATCAAGGAAATGAAATTCAAGTCAGAAAACGGAACAGACTTCAAGGTTGGTATGATTAAGGAGGCTCTCTTCTGTGCAGGTGGCGAGCGTACTGTTGGCTCTGATATTTACTTCAACCCCAACATTCCCTCCGAGGAAGCATTCACCTCACCTATGAAAGGCGAGGCCGAGGGTATCGTTTACTCCTCTCTTCCCCTTTCCCACGCAGGTCAGCTTATCACTGATTTCTGGATGAAGTTTGAGGGAGGTAAGGTTGTTGAGGTTGGAGCTAAAGAAAACGAGGACCTTCTCCGTGAAATGATTAAAATGGACGAGGGTGCTTCCTATCTTGGCGAGGTTGCGCTCGTGCCCTATGACTCACCTATAAGAAACAGCGGCATACTCTTCTACAACACTCTCTTCGACGAGAATGCAGCGTGCCACCTTGCGATAGGCAGAGGCTTTACAAACGTTCTTCGCGGATATGAAAATATGACCGAGGAAGAGGCTCACAAGCTCGGTATAAACGATTCCTTTACTCACGTTGACTTTATGATAGGAACAAAGGACCTTGACATCGTTGCGGTTTGCGAGGGCGGTAAGGAAGTTCAGATTTTCAAAGACGGAAACTGGGCATTTTAATCGAAAAATGTAATAAAACAAAGATTTACACCTTAAAGGTGTAGAAAAAACCTGCTTTTTGAAAGCAGGTTTTTTCTTTTTGACTTAGGACGTTTTATGTGTGCATATCCCAAAAGTGAGCCTCATAGAATAGCTTAAAGGATGGTGATAAAATGCTACAAAAACTTAAACCCTATATTATCGGTATTCTTGTTCCGCTCGGTGTGGGCGGTCTTTCCGCACTTCTCACAAGAGGCAATATGGACCTTTACGATGAAATCATAGCACCGCCGCTTGCTCCGCCGGCACTTTTATTCCCTATTGTATGGACTCTACTTTACGTTCTTATGGGAGTAAGCTCGGTTATGATATACAAAAACAAAACGAGTGAAATAAAGGCTCGCACCTCTGCTCTCGCAACCTATGCGTCGAGCCTTGTCGTAAACTTTGCGTGGTCTATAATCTTCTTTAATTTCAAGGCATATTTCCTCGCTTTTGTCTGGCTGCTTCTATTGCTTTTCCTGGTTGTGAATACAGCACTTGAATACAAAAAAATAAACAAGGTGGCTTCGTATTTACAAATCCCCTACGCCGCATGGGTTGCCTTTGCCGGCTATCTCAGCTTTTCTATCTGGATTTTGAATTAAATACATAGGCAAGGGCGCAAAAATGCGCTCTTGCCTTTTCGTTATGACGGTGTCAGCGTTTGTTGCAGCGGTATGAGGGGTTGAAGCTATAATAATTCTTCTGGTCAAGTGCTTCCTGCGTTCTGCGAAGCGCATCACCGAAGCGCTGGAAGTGCACGATTTCCCTCTCGCGCAAGAATTTGATTACGTCGTTTACGTCCGGATCGTCGGAAAGCCTCAAAATGTTGTCATAGGTAACTCTCGCCTTTTGCTCTGCGGCGAGGTCCTCGATAAGATCGGCAACCGGGTCACCCTTTACTCCGACGTACGCGGTTGTGAACGGTACTCCGTCCGCAGAGGCAGGAAAAATTCCTAAGGTGTGGTCGACGAAATATTTATCCATTCCACCTGCTTTGATTTCCTCGGGTGTAAGGTTTCTTGTAAGCTGGTGAAGTATCGCGGCGATCATTTCGGCATGACCAAGTTCTTCGCTTCCGACGTCGGTTAAAATTCCGACGACTTTGCCGTCCTTTGCCGAGTAGCGCTGGTTAAGATACCTCGTTGCCGCACCGAGTTCACCGTCAGGACCGCCGAGCTGACTTAAAATGACGCTCGCGAGCTTCGGATTGGTGTTTTTTATTTTTACGGGGTACTGTAATTTTTTCTCATAAATCCACATTTATTTGTCCTCCGTCATAATTTGCCAGGGCCATGGGTCGTCAACCCAGCTCCACCTGTCGCCTACGACGCCCGAGGCAAAGAGGGGCCCGTATTTATTCTGATATTCTTCCATTGCCGTATCAAGCTCGGCAAGGTTTTTCTTATAAAAGCTCATCGCTTCACGGGATTCGGGGTAGCAGTCGAGGTAAAGCTCTGCTTCTACCTTTGCGAATGAAAGCGCTTGTATCTTGCGCAAAAGCGCATCTTTTGTCATCTTATCCATTGTTACACTCCATAAGAGGCTTATCAAGCTCTTCAAACAACGTGCCTCGGGATAATGCCTTGTCGGTAGGATAGAGCATTCTGAAGCACTGATAGGGTGAATATACCATTGCAAGCTGCTCCTCGGAGCAATTCATATTCTCACGGGGAAGCTCGATGCTTTCTTTTTGCATATTTTTCGTTTCTTCTCGGTCGCGGCAGGAAATGTCGTAGCCGAACAAACCGTTTTCGTTTCTTTCCATATTAAAATATCCTTTTACTTTTTTAGGGGTAAGCCCCTAATTTAAGTTTATGCCAAAACAAAAGGGGGTGTCACATTCGCTAAGACCGAAAATAAATAAAGAAGCCTCAAAATAAGCAAACACTTCCGGGCATCTGCCTATCCCCTTTGTCAAAAAAGAGCCTGTCTCAAATGCAAAATTTGAGACAGGCTCTTTTGGGAGC
>JAZNCB010000045.1:0-4708 GCA_046156285.1 Eubacteriales bacterium
TCTCTGCCTCCTCTGCATATTCTCGCTCTGCAAGGCTTGCAAAAACCGAGCTCTCAACCTTTACCTCCTCTGCGAGCACCTCAACTGCCATACCCTCGGAAAACGCATCACCGCCCGCCTCAAAGCTCTCCTCCTCGCTCACCTTAACAGAAGACGTGACCGTCGCCTTTATGACGAGCTTGCGCGGACCTGTGAGTCTCACCGCAAGGTTGCTAACGCGCGAGTCTGCCATAGCATCGATATATTTTTCGTTATCTATCGCTACCGAAAAATCAAAGTCCGAGCTTGCGGTAATGCTCGTAAGACGTCCGTCAAAATCCGAATAGAGAATGTCATAGGAAACGATGCCCGAAAACTCACAATTACCGTCACCGACAAACTTCCCCGACGGAACGGCACTTGCCCTCACCGAAAGAAGCTTTTTGACGTCTCCCATATAATCTGCAAGAGTATATTCTATAACACTTTCCGTAGCCTTTTCGTAGTTTTTATTCATAACCCTTTTCCTTTCTCGTTTTGTTTAATTCTATGAGGCAAGGGCTATGAGTATTAAAAAACCTGCGAAAAATTTTCGCAGGTTTTTACATTTTTCTTGTTCCGTTATGGTGTAATTTCTTTGTTTTGTTATATTTTAGTGAAGCCCCATTGACTCCATAAGGCGTTTGTTAAACTCCTCGGCAGTGTTATAACCCATTCTCTTTTGTCTGTTATTCATTGCCGCAACCTCGATAACTACCGAAAGGTTTCGACCGGGGCATACGGGTAAAACTATGCTCGGCACCTGAATTCCAAGAATTTCCTCGGTGGTTTCTTCAAGACCGAGACGGTCGTACATTTTGCCCTGCTTCCAGTTTTCAAGATTGATAACAAGGTCTATTTTCTCGGTTTCCTTTACCGCACCCATACCGAAAAGACGTCTTACGTCAACGATACCGATGCCGCGAAGCTCAACGTAGTGGCGGATAATCTCGGGGGCTTTACCGACAAGGGTGGTAGCCGAAACGCGCTTGATTTCGACTGCGTCATCCGCAATGAGACGGTGACCGCGCTTTACAAGCTCTATTGCGGTTTCACTCTTACCGACACCGGACTCGCCAAGAAGCAAAATACCCTCGCCGTAAACCTCGACGAGAACGCCGTGACGGGTAAGTCTCGGTCCGAGCTGGACGTTAAGATATGCGATAAGAGCCGCCATAAACGACGAGGTTCTCTCCGCGGTGCGAAGAAGCGGTACAGAATATTTTTCCGCCATTGATACCATCTCGGTAGATATTTCAAGCGAGGTTGTTACTATAACGCCAACCGGCTTAGAGCGAAAAAAGTCTTCAAGTCTGCGGGATCTTTCCTCGGTTTCAAGCTGGGAGATGAAAAGGTGCTCAACCTTTCCTATAATCTGAATTCTCTCCTCCTCGTAATGATCGTAAAAACCGACCATCTGTAAGCCGGGACGGTTTACACGGGGTGACGAAACCTCTATCTTCTCGGGAAGATCAGGCAGATATATAGTTTCAAGGCGAAGCTCCCCTATTATTTTATCAAGGGATACCTTGTAGGCGTCCTCATTCATTTCTTCAAGAGCCATTTTTGTTCTCCATAATTTGATTTTGTTTCGTTTACTATATTTTACCACATATTTTCTAATATTGCAAATGTTTTTTTCTTATTCTTGATTTTTTAATAATAATTGTGTATAATATATTTTGTTAAAATATATTTTGCGGAGTTTATTATGAAAAAGATTGTCGCATTGCTTCTTTTAGTCAGTTCAATATTTTTACTCGTAGCCTGCGGTGAAGAAAGTTACGATCCGATTGAGAGCACAGAGCTTGAAAATTCGACCGTTATGACTCTAAACTTTGACGAGACTACCACCTACGAGGTCAAATACGAGCTTTACAGAGCGCTTTTCTTAAATTTGAAAAGCGAGGTTGACGGTGGAGACGATAGCGTTTGGTCAGGCGAAAGCAAGGACGTTTACATAAATGAAATCGACACCTTGATAAAAAAGAACGTTGCGGATATCTACGGCACAATTCACGCTGCAAAAAAAGTCGGAATAGACGTATTTTCGGATAAATACGACGATGAGGTAAAAAAATATATTAAGGTAAGCGTTAACGGCGGAACGTACAAGGGCGTTTATTTTGAGGGCTTTGGCGGAAAGTACTCGGAATATCTCGCTTCCCTTGCCGAGATGAATCTTAACTACGGCGCGCAGGACCTTCTTCTCCGCTATGCGTTTGCAAGAGAGGAAATATACACCTATTACGCAGGCAATTTTAATGGCAGCTTCGCAGAAAACGTAGTTACGGGCAAACTCGAATTTACACGCGAGGACGTAAAAGCATTTTATGAGAGTGATGCGTGCGTAAGAGTAATCAAGGCAGTGCTTTCAAAGGAAAGCTATTCGGCAGAGCGCATACAGGAAATACGCGAGGTCTTTGTTGAAAAGGCTGCCATTAACGACAGCGCAGTTTCAGACTATGCAATAGACATGTCGCTTCCCAACCTTGCGCCCTCAACCTTTATTGACGGTGAGATAATCGCAAAGCATAACCTCGACCCGTTAAGCAACGAGGAGGTTATACACGCTGCGTTTAGCCTTGGATATTTCAAGGTCAGTGAGGTGCTTGAATTTACCGGCACAAGCGGCGAGACCTACTACGCAATACTTTATAAATTCCTCAAAACCGACGAGCATTTTGAAGCGTGCTACGACAGTATTGCAAACGTATACGTAAATAACGAAATCGGTAAAATTATAGACGGATATTCCGAGACGCTTTACAACAGTGCCGCAGAATCCCTTTTTCTCCTCGGCCTTGACCGCGGGGGTATTTCAATGACAGATGGCAATTCTTGATTTAATTAAAAACATTTCTAAAAGAGTCCCTGAAAATTTCATTTTGGAGACTCTTTCCATTTCCGACGTATATAAATCAACCGAGAAGTTCTTCGACGAGCATTTCAGAGGTGCTGTCGAAATAAGTGCTGATATAGAGCGCGAGGGCTTTGTTTCCGCCTCGCCGAGCGGTATTGCCTACTTTTTCAGACTTCTTCTTGAACATATATTCGGTGACGGTGTTTTACACGTCAAAATGCAAACAAATAATTACAATTTTATTATAAGCTCGGAGTTTTCCGTTGAACGTGAGCTTGATAGCAAGACAAGAGCCACACTCGAAAATGTTGCACGGGTGTCGGGTTTTGAGTTAATTTTCTCTAAAAAGGATAAAGTTACCGTAATTGAAGCAACTCTTAATATGAGAGCTACGCAGGCAATACCGATTTATGCACGCGGTGTAAGGCTTTTGTCTCTCGCTTACGTTGATGTTTTCTTTTATTAACAGTCGCTTAGTCTAAAAATTTGGAAGTCAGCTATTTTTTGTTACTTATAAAGCTTCGCTATTCGGTCAAAGTAAACGTAGCGAAATTTGAAAGGGTAATAAAAATATGAGTTCGGGAATTAAGAGGCTTATCCTCTTTTCGTTGATTTTTTGCGCGGCTTTCTCCGCGCCGACAAAAGACTTCACGGCGGACACTTCTTCTCGTTGTGTCCCTGTATTCAACAATATATCAAATGACGGCACAGTATACGACGACGTAAACGTTTCATCAAGATTTTACGAGCTTCTTTTTGGCAACAAGAGCAAAAATTCCGAGCGCACCCTCATTGTTGGCGGCGACACGTTCGGTATTAAGATTAAGGAAGACTATATCACGGTGTGCGACGTGTCTCAGGGCTCTGCTCTCAGGATTAACGATAAAATTATATCTATTGACGGCACACCAATTGAAGATGCAGACGATATTAACGAAATTCTTTCGGAGTGTGGCGGTCGGGCGCTCAAAGTTCAGGTTATACGCGCCGGTGAAAAAATCACACTCACGGTTATACCAAAGCTTGACGGAGACACCTACAAGCTCGGTATTAAGTTAAAGCATTATACCTCGGGCATCGGAACTGTGACCTATATCGACCCCGAGACTCACGTTTTCGGCGGACTTGGGCACGGAGTTTACGACAGCGACTCATCTGATATCGTTAATATCTCGTCGGGAGAGGCGTGCGACGTTATTCTCGGCGGTGTAAAACGCGGCGAGGTTGGCAGACCGGGCGAGCTTTCGGGCATACTCACAAGAAAAACAACCGGCAGCATTTACAAAAACACCGAGTGCGGTGTGTTTGGAGTTTTTGACGAAATCCCAAGCTCACCTCTCATATTAGAGGTTGGAGAGCGGTCGGAGGTTAAGGTTGGCGAAGCCGAGATAATCACCACCGTAAAATCCGGCAAAAAGGCAAGCTATAAAATAGAAATAACCGAGATAAACACTTCCTCGACGGGCTCAAAGTCATTCAAAATCAGGGTTGTGGACGATGCGCTTATCGCAATAAGCGGCGGTATTGTCAGAGGAATGTCGGGCTCGCCCATAATCCAGAACGGAAAGCTCGTGGGCGCTGTTACTCACGTGATGGTGGCTGACCCAACCGAGGGGTATGGTATTTTTATTGAAAATATGCTGAATGCGGCACAAAGCCAGGTTATGCCGAAAGCGGCGTAAAAACAAAGGCAATATCATTCCGAAAAAACGGTTTGATATTGCCTTGATTTTATTCATCGAAGTTGAAAGCGTTGTTCTGTGAAATGAAGTTCATAAATTCCTGCATAACACGCGTTTTGTACTTGTGCTTTTTAAAATAAAAGTA
>JAZNCB010000046.1:0-6652 GCA_046156285.1 Eubacteriales bacterium
AGAGAAGAATTTCTCTTGGCTACAAGACTGCTGATATGGACAATTTCGCAAAGTTCGCAGCTAAGTACAACGTTGGCGACGTAGTTTCCGCTAAAATCGTTTCTATCATGCCTTTCGGTGCATTCGCTGAGGTATTTGAGGACGTAGACGGCCTTATCCACATTTCAAGAATCTCTACCGAGAGAATTAACACCCCCGCAGACGTTCTTAAAGTAGGCGACCTCGTTGACGTTAAGATTATCGAGATTGACAACCAGAACAGAAAGCTTGCTCTTTCCATCCGCGCTATTAAGGAAGAGGCTGAAAAGGCCGCTGCCGCTGCGAAGGCTGCTGAAGAAAAGGCTATTCGCGAGGCTGAGGCTGCTGCTGAGGCTAAGAGACTTGAAGAAGAGAGAGCTGATATGGCTCCCTACATCGTTGGCTCTATTTAATATATTTACCGAAATACGCCTTGTTTCATTTACCAAAGGCGTATTTTCGTTTTTTAGCAATATTGGATAATTTTTGCAATATAATATACAATTTTATCTATTTACTTTTAAAATGAGATAATATATACTATGATTGTAACAAGAAGCATGCAAGCTAAAAATACAAATTCGGGAGATTTGCGATGATTACAACTAAAAAGCTTGGAGACGGCGCCTTTCATATTCAGACTGACGGTGTCAGCACGAGCCTTCTCACAAGATACGGAATTTACAACGACACTCTTTCAAAAAGCTATGCGGAGTGCTCTATCGAAACAAGCGACGAGCTTGTCGTAATGCACGGAGCAAAGCGCGACCTTTCCGTAAAGATTACAACCTCTAAAAAGGGCGGATATATGCTTGAAATTCCGCTTACGGAAAAAGAAAGACTTTTCGGTATCGGTGACGCTACAAGAGACTGTATAATGATTCGTGGAAAGAGCGTTGGTATCTGGGTATCAAACGTTACCTCATACGGTCCAATTCCCCTTGTTTTAAGCTCTGACGGCTGGGCAATTCTTATCAACAGCACCTATAAGCAGAGATTTGACATTGGTGATACTGACAAGGACATGCTTAAAATTACCGTGCTCGACGACCATCCCGATTTCTATCTTTTCACTGCTAAAAATCTTAAAGACACAATTTCCGTCGTAACCGACGTTACGGGCAAGCCTATGATGCTTCCCGCCTTTGCTTACGGTCTTACGTTCGTTGAAAACGAGCTTCTCACAGGCGAGCGCGAGCTTCTTGAAGACGTTGTAAAAATGCGTGAAAAGAAGATTCCCTGTGACCTTATCGGTCTTGAACCCTCTTGGATGGAAAAGTACTACGATTTCTCGGTTGATAAAAAATGGGATCCGAAGAAATTCCATCTCCCCGTATGGCGTCCTGCTAACGAGTCAGGACTCGGCACATTCTTCTCTACCCTTCGTATGCTCGGTATGCAGCTTTCTCTTTGGCTTTGCGAGGACTACGACCTCTTCTACGAGGAGGAGCGCCAGGTAAAGAATAAGGAAGCTGAAAAAGATATCGTAGCTGACCTTTGGGAAGACGAATTCAAGAAAAACCTTGATTTCCTTGACTTCCACCTTACCTCAAAAAGACGAGACCTCGTTGATACCAAGGTTGATGAGGCTTGGTTTGAGCACCTTAAAAAGTTCGTAGACAACGGCGCGGCGGCATTCAAGCTTGACGGTTCAAGACAGGTACTTGAGCATCCTCAGCGCGCTTGGGCTGAAAAGTATTTTGACAAGGAAGCACACAACATTTATCCCTTGATTCTTGCAAAGCAGATGTTCAACGGATTTTACGAGCACACCGGCAGACGTAGCATGACCTATTCCGCCGGCGGTTACACAGGTATTCAGAAATATGCGGCTACCTGGGCCGGTGACACCGGTGGAGGACCGAGAACACTCGTTTCCTGCCTCAACTACGCTATGTGCGGTCACACTAACACCTCCTGCGATATGGACGTTCTTAATCCGTATGCAGTTCACTACGGATTTTTACAGAGCTGGTCGCAGATTAACAGCTGGGCAAGCTACAAGCTTCCTTGGTATCTTCCTAACGAAACCGAGGCGATGATTAAGCGTTATTCCGAGCTTCGTTCGACACTCTTCCCCTACATTTATTCAACGGCAAACTACGCCGCAATGTCAGGCGTTCCTATTCTTCGTCCTATTTCACTTGAATACGAGGATACCGACAAATTTGACACCGTCACAAACGCGTATATGCTTGGCGACAGTCTTTACGTTGGTGCTTTTGATATGAACCTTATGCTTCCTTCGGGAGTATGGTACGATTACATAACCGGCAAGAAGTATTCCGGTGATATACAGTACGAAATCCCCGAGGGATACGGCGGAGCACTCTTCGCAAAGGCAGGCTCTATTATCGGTACTATGACAAAGCAGCTCTACATTAACGAGCGCGAGCACGATTATATAATCAGAGTTTATCCCGGAGCTGATGCAAGCTTCACTCTTTACGAGGACGACGGATTTACCTACGATTATAAGGAGGGCAAGTGCGCTAAGACACTCTTCACACTTGCCGATGCAAAAGACGGCTGCGAAATCACCGTAAATATGAGAGAGGGTAGCTTTGACGGTCGTCCCGACAACGGTCACGACATTATGAAAAACTCAATTCCGAAGATTTCGGGCATTCTTCCTATCCGCGATATGAAAATTGCGGTTTATGCCGATAGCGTAAAGGGTGTTACGATGAACGGTGTGAAGATAGACTTCACCTTTGAGTCGGGTGTTTGCGAGTTTACTCTCCCTGCAAGCGTTCATTCAAATGAAGTTGTTAATTTCAAAATCGAATACTAATATATCAAAAAATCCCCCGAATTAGCGTGTTATCCTTAACGGAGAACACGCTAAAACTAAGTTTGCCCTTTGGGCAAGTGAAGTTATCTCCGATAGTGAAGTTCACTTAGTGAGTGAAGTTTCGCCTAACGGCGAAGTGAGGGGCAAACTTAACTTCACTTGTGCATAGTACAAACTTCACTGCAACGCAACTTCACTTTCGCGTCAGCGAAAACTTCACAAACAGAAAAAAAGAGAGGACATTTCGGTTTTTCCGATTTGTTCTCTCTTTCTGCTTGTATATGGGTTTGGGCTTAGCCCATTTGCATTTGACCGGTCAAATGCGATGCTCGCACTTAACGGCAATTTTCAAATTCTCCGCTAAGAACATCACCGTTTTTCGGGGGATTTTTTCTTTGTTATCACTGAATACAAAAAACAAGGTTAATCTAACTCTTTCTTACCGGTATAAAGTTCGTAGTATCTGCCTTTGAGTTTCAAAAGATCCTCGTGCGATCCGCGCTCAATAATTACACCTTGTTCAAGAACCATTATTGCGTTTGCGTTTCTGACCGTTGAAAGTCTATGCGCTATAACAAACGTAGTTCTGTTTTTCATAAGTCTATCCATACCGTGCTCAATATGGCGCTCTGTTCTTGTATCAACAGAGGAGGTTGCCTCGTCAAGCACGAGTATCGGAGCTTTTGAAAGAGCCGCTCTTGCAATATTAAGCAGCTGTCTTTGTCCTTGCGAGAGGTTTGCGCCGTCTCCTGTGAGAAGAGTGTCATAGCCGTTTTCAAGACGCATAATAAAGCTATGTGCGCTTGCGGTTTTAGCGGCTTCTATTACCTCTTCGTCTGTCGCATCACTTCTACCGTAGCGGATATTCTCCATAACCGTTCCTGTAAAGAGGTGGGTATCTTGAAGTACCATTGCGATATTCTCACGAAGAAAATCCTTTTTATAGGATTTTAAGGGCTTACCGTCAATTCTGATTTCGCCCTCTTCAATGTCATAGAAGCGGTTGAGTAGGTTTGTTATCGTTGTTTTACCCGCTCCCGTTGAGCCAACGAAAGCAATTTTCTGTCCCGGCTTTGCATAAAGTGAAATGTTTTTAAGAACCGTCTTTTCGGAAACGTATCCAAACGTAACGTTTTCCATTACAACGTCACCGATAATCTCGTCCTCGGTAGCATCAGGCGCGTCAAGAGCCTCAGGACCCTCGTCCATAACCCTGAATACGCGCTCAGCACCTGCAAGAGCGGCAAAAATCGTTGCAACCTGCATTGAGAGCTGGTTTATTGGCATCGAGAACTGCTTTGAGTAGCCTGCGAATACCGAAAGTGCTCCGAATGAAAGTCTGCCAACGGAAAGAAGCGCTCCGCCGACACCGATGGTGACACCGTAGGAAATAAGGCTTATATTGTGCATTATGGGACCCATAATGCCGCCCCAGAACTGTGCGTTAAACTGCTTGTTACGAAGATCCTCGTTGAGAAGATTAAACTCGTCGATAGCTACGTCCTCGTGGTTAAAGACCTTGATTACCTTTTGACCGGCAGTTCCCTCTTCGATATAGCCGTTTACAGCGCCTATTGCTGCTTGCTGTGCACCGTAGAACTTTGATGAGCGTTTACCTATAAGTGCACCGCCCTTTAAGAAAATCGGAATAAATACGACGGTTATGAGCGTGAGCCACACGTTAGTCGTAATCATAAACACAAGAGTTCCTATGATACTGACAAATCCGCTGACAAGCGAGGTCAAGGAGTTATTGAGCATCTGGTCAATATTATCAATATCGTTTGTGAAGCGGCTCATAATCTCACCGGTCGGGTTAGAGTCAAAATACTTAACCGGTAAGCTTTGCAGCTTCTTGAAGAGGTCGCGTCTGATATTCTCAACCGCTCCTTGCGAGACACTTATCATAAGGCGTGCTTGCAAATAAGAGAAAAACGACGAGATAAGATATACCGAGCCGAGAATGAAGAGTGCGGCAAATACGTATACCGACACCGCACCGAATTTTCCCGTGCCTATTATCGCAGAAACAAACGAGGTGTTAGAAAATGCTTCGATAGCTTTATCTGCAAATATCTCAATACCTACCTTATTAGACGGTGTACCTGTAACCGCCTCGGTAATTCTGTTGATAATCGGGGCTAACATATAACCGCCGATAAGCGAGCATACCGTCGTAAGAAGCATGCAGAAAAGAACGAAAATCAGGCGAAGCTTATACTTGCCGACGTAAGACATAAGTCTGTTTATCGTTCCTTTGAGATTTTTCGGCTTTCCTTTCATTCCGGGTCCGCCCGGTCCTCTTCCAGGAGGTCCGCCACCAAATGCCATTCCGTGCTTTTGCGGTCCTCCGCCTTTATTATACTGCTTTTGAAGCTCTTCGAGTGTTCTCATCTATTCTCACCTCCAAGTGCTTCGTTTTCGTTTTTATCCATCTGTGAATAGTAAATTTCCTGATATTCGATATTAGTTGAAAGAAGCTCATCGTGCGTGCCGACACCGGTGATTTTACCCTCGTTCATAACTACGATAACGTCGGATTCACGAACCGAGCTTATTCTCTGCGCTATGATAATTTTAGTGCATGCGGGCAGGTCGTTTTTGAATGCGTGTCTGATTTGCGCCTCGGTTGCCGTATCTACCGCACTTGTTGAGTCGTCAAGAATAAGTATTTTAGGCTTTTTTACGAGCGCTCTTGCAATACAAAGTCTTTGCTTTTGTCCGCCTGAAAGGTTTGCTCCGCCCTTTTCTACTCTCGTTTCGTAGCCGTCCTTGAAAGTCGATACAAACTTATCCGCCGCAGAGCTTTTCGAAGCAGAAACGACCTCATCGAAGCTTGCATTCTCGTCACCCCAGAGAAGATTATCCATAATAGTGCCCGAGAACAAAAGGTTTTTCTGCAATACTATACCTATTCCGTCGCGAAGATTACGCAAGGAATAGTCGCGCACGTCAACTCCGTCAACCAAAACCGCACCTGCGTCTACGTCGTAAAGACGAGGTATCATTGAAATAAGCGTTGATTTACCCGAGCCCGTCGAGCCGATAATTCCGACGGTGCTCCCCGCCTTGATTTTAAGGCTGATATCGTCGAGCACAAGCTCACTGTTGTTTTTATAGTAACGGAAGCTTACGTTTTTGAATTCGATATCTCCCTCTTCGATTTTGAGCTCTTTGTGTGCCGCATTCTCGTCAGAGAGGTCGAGCTTCTCGTCAAGAACCTCACATATACGCTTTCCCGATGCCAAGGCACGAGAGGCGGTCATAAGAAGCATTGAAATCATCATAAGAGATGAAAGTATCTGCGTAACGTAGGTAACGAAGTTTGTAAGGTCGCCGACACTCATTCCAGTTTCGGAGAGAATTCTTCCGTGGCCTATCCACACTACCGCAATAACGGTGGCATACATAAATATATTCATTATTGGCATTATGAAGATTATTGTCTTCATAGCACCAAGTCCGGCACTTTTGAGGTCCGCGTTTGCGGTGTTGAACTTATTTATTTCGGTTTTCTCACGCACGAATGATTTTACAACACGCACGTTTGTAACGTTTTCCTGAACGGTTGAGTTTAAGGTATCTATCTTCTTTTGAAGTCTTGTAAAGCGAGGAATACCTATTCTGATAATGATAAGCAACGTTACTATCATAAGAGGCATAGTAATCGCAAAGGTAACCGAAAGCGGAGGGCTGATAATTATAGCCATTATAATACCGCCTATCATCATACCGGGGGCCCTGAGCGCCATACGTAAAATCATATTCACGAACATTTGAAGCTGGTTTACGTCGTTGGTAAGGCGCGTTACTATTGTACCGGTTGAAAACTTATCTATA
>JAZNCB010000047.1:0-32710 GCA_046156285.1 Eubacteriales bacterium
AAGACCGCTTGGCCTCCGACTTTATTCGGCGAAGAGCTTGAATGCTCGTCTGTCGAGTTCCTCGGCAACTACCCCGCAAAGATAAATCTTCTTTACGAAAACGGGGCTGTCCGCGGATTTGAAACCGAGATAAGACAAAGAGAGTCTATGCTCTTTAAGCTTATAAAATAAAAGCAACATAAAAAAGAATTCACAAAATTCCAACACTAATTTTGCAAAAAAAGAGCAGAACTTTTAGCGTGATTTGTCCGTTAAGGACGTCTCGTTAAAAGCTCCGCTCTTTTTTCTTTTTAAGTTTACCGTATTATGCGCCATTTCAGTGTCAGAAGGTTATTTTAAGCGCCTTTTACATTGACACGTTAAAGCGCTGACTGTGTATCATTCGGGTCGCCGTTAAGTGCAAAATAGTATTCCTGCGACCAATCGAGTCCACGGTATGCCGCAGCACGCTCGTCGTTTTCGATAAACTCCATAAGTAAGTCGAGCATTTCCTTGGTCCAGGTGTTTTTATCAATCTGCGCCGTGGTAAACTTGTTTTGGCTTATCATTTCAAATCCGAAAAGGTCTTTTACCTGCGTTTTTGCCGCGCCTCCGACAACCTCTTCGACAAGGTGCGATGGAATGAAGAGCACTCCGCCGCCCGCTCCGAATACAACGTCACCCGGTAAGCATACGGCATTGCCTATACGTGTCGTGGTATTGTATCCCGTCATAATGAAATCACGAATGGGGGTTGGGTCAATGCCTCTGTAATAAACCTGCGTGTTTTCTACCTTATGCATTTGCTCGGTATCACGCACACCGCCCCAGATAACAGCTCCGCCGTTTTCATTCTTCGTCTTGTTTTTAAGTGCGGTAGTCAGATTTCCGCCAAGAAACGTACCCTTATAAATCTTGTCGTACATATCAATAACCGGAACGTCGTATTCCATAAGATTATCGATAACCCATTGGTTATATGTACCCGTTCTTCCCTCGTTTTTTCCCAATTCTTTGGTATAGGCGTCAAGGTCTGGGCGGTAAGGGCAATAGGTTGCCGTCACAGCACGTCCTATCAGCTTTCTGCCGTCGTTGTGCAAGGTCTGAAGGCGTCCTTCAAACTGGCTTTCATACCCTTTAACGAATATAGGCTTCCATACCTCCTCAAGAGTCAAGGTGCGGAGCGCTTTCAGGTATTTTTCGTCTACCTTAGGTCTGCCGTCCGGAAGTCTTTCTCCCTTCCACATAGGAGTGAGTGCGATTATTTCTTCTCTGTCATTGAATTTCATTTTTATACCACCTGTATTAAATAAGTTGAATTTGGTGTGAGCTTTATCTCCACCGGTTTTCCGTTGTATTCAATATCTGAAATAGGCTTAAGTCTGCCTTCCTCGCGAAGAATTTTTTTCTCTTCGTCATTTGGGAATCTAACTCCCATTTTCATTGCAAGACGGTAGGGGTTCGTTGTGCTTTTGTCTATGCAATATACCTTAAGATTTTTACCTGCGAGATTTTCGTCAAAGCAAACCGCCTCGGTATATTCGGGTATGTCCTCCTCAAAGTTTTGCGACGAGTAGGAAATCAACACCGAATATTCGCCTCTCTCGTTTTTCGTCGGCACGACGGCGAGATTTTCGTTTTCGGTCTTGCAGGAGAGGAGCTTGTCGCAAAGTCTTGATGCCATAAGATGAGCGTTGTATATCGGCTTTGCGAAATCGTTAAGCGTAAAAAAATTGCGGAAGCCCGAAAAATCCTCGGTCATTTCGTGCTGACCCGAGAGGCATATCATAAGCTTTGAAAGATTAGGCGCAACCTCTATAAGTCTTTTTATAAGCTTTGCGTAATATGCCGAGAAAACCTCGTTCTCTCTTGCTATAAATTGCGGGCACTCCTCGATATTGTAATACCCGTAAGCCGACATACCCCATTCGTCAACGACGATTTCTCTGTCAGAAAATCCGACCGATTTAATAACGTCAAGATAGACGTTATATTTTCCTATATGGTTTTCTACGTCAAAGCGCCTCTCGCCGCTTGAAATAAGCTCGGGGTCTGTACCTGCGTAGTTATGAATTGCGATATAATCAAGCCTTAAATTCTTTTCCTTTACGTACTCGAGGAACTTCCTTAAAAATTCGGCAATGTGCGAAAGAGCGGGCCCGCCGATTTTAAGACTTTCACTGGCACGAAGAATGCCCGTGGCAAATGCCTCGTAAAGCTTGCAATACTCTGCAACGCGCGCATTTATTTCGGTTTTTGGAATGTTGTAGCAAAAGAAGCTTCTCACGTCGGGCTCGTTAAAGCAATGAAGATACCAGCGTGAAACCGTCTCTATACCGAATTTTTCGATATTGTGCTTCGTGTACTCGTAGCAAATCTCTTCCCAGAGCGAGTAGTCCTTTGGCGGCATTGTGTTCCACATTTTGCCCTTATATCGAACCTTGCCCTTGGATACCGACGTCTTAAACTCCGTCGACTGCGAAATACAGTCGGGAATACCGCTATAAGATATTACGAGGTCGTACCCGTTTTCTACAAGATATGAAAGCCTCGTGTCGCTCACTCTGAAGTCGTATTTTAACTCTCCCTCTTCTCCGAGGTATACGATATCCTCAAGCATTGCGTAAACACGGACGGATTTTATTGCCTTGTCTTTTGCAATTCTGTCAAGAATCCGCTTGCCCCAAGAATCCTCAATAGCATCGGTGGGGTGAAAAAGGCATCCGCTCCAGAAGTTTTTCTGACGTCTTATGACACTATTTTCTATTTTAATCATACAAAACTCCTTATGTCAGATTTTCAAATCATCATATCTTTCGATGCGGTCAAAGGACTTAGATACCGTTCGGGCATCACGCCTTACGACACCCTGTTTTCCCTTTGCAAGAACAAGCTCGCACATATCGGTTCTATAGTAGGTTATATCCACCGTATACGGCGCATCAAGCGTGTAAAGGCCGACCGACTTATAATTTGCTATTGCTTCCTTGACACACTCTCTCGTTATTTCATCGGCATTCTCGTAGTCGGTAGAGTAGTTTCTCTCTTTTGCAGCCTTGACAGCGCCGGTGTATATCGTGGGGTTATACTCCTTTGCCTGACGGCACGCAGCTGCGTCTCCTATGCAAGCTGCAATAGGCACGCCGTGGGCCGAGCAAAAAAGGGCGTGCAGCGAGTATTCGCTCATTTCAATCCCGTTGACCTTGTAGCTGAAAATATAAACCGATGAGAGCGTGTGGTCAAGAAATCCTCCGATAGTACCCGCTCTTGCGTGAGCGCCTATCTCTATCTGAAGATCTATCTCGCCCGAGATTACAAGCTCCTGCCACTCTTTAACATCACACTTTATAGCTCGCGGGTCAACCGTATTCTCGTCGATATTTTTACCGCCG
This sequence comes from Eubacteriales bacterium, assembly GCA_046156285.1. Lineage (GTDB taxonomy): Bacteria > Bacillota > Clostridia > Oscillospirales > CAG-272 > UBA1740. Next base: position 3,372 of record JAZNCB010000047.1, read on the forward strand.
CCGTGACCGTCAAGATAATAAACCTTTTCGATGCCGGCTTCAAATGCCGCCTCGGTGGCAACGTTTATTGCGTGAGCGAGATATCCTCTCGCCTTTTTATATTTCTCACCGTTTCTGTCCATAAATTCTATATCGGTTACCCCGGGGATTCCCTCAATGTCGGTAAGTAAGAATAAATTCATATAAGCTCCTTGCACTTCGCGGACTCGTAAAGTCCCTTCATATATCCTATTGCGTAAAGTCTTCCAAGAGCATCGTAACCGGGAAGTGTCGAAGCCTCGCCCGGCATTGTGGGCACGTGGTCAACTCTTATCGGCACGTTGATTCCAAGCTCAACGTAAAGCTTCATAAGGCGAGCCATATCAAGCTCTCCGTTATCGTGATAGGTTTCTCTGAAACGTTCAGGCACGCCCGTCGTATTACGGAAATGAACCATAAATATTTTATCACGAAGCTCACGAACGACCTCGCAAACGTCCTCGCCCATTATGTGATAGTTTGCCTGACACATGGTGATGCCGAGGCTCTCGCTACGGACTACATCGCAGACCGCCTTTTTGATATTTTTCTTGCTTATCATTATGCGCTCAACGTCGCCAAGGCGAGGCACGGGCGGGTCGTCGGGGTGAAGTCCGAGCTTTATTTCGTATTTTTCAGCCTCGGGCACTACCGCCTTTACGAAATACTCGTAGTTATCCCAAAGCTTCTCTGCGGTGATTTTTTTATCGGTCGGAACGAAGTCTGCCATATTGAATTCTGTTACACGGGCGCCGCCTCGTTCTATATAATCACTCGAGGTGCGAAGCCAGCCTATATGCGCCATAAAGTTAAAGCAAATGGTATCAATGCCGAATTTTCGCATTATCGGAAACATTTTTATAACCTCGGCGATAGACTCGTCACGCTTCTCGTCGCCGATTTTTATATGGTCGTGGAGCGAGTTTGGCATTGGCTCTATTGCTACGGGCGTTATGCCGAAATCGGTAAAGCGCTTTACGACGCTCTCCCAATGTGAAACGTCGCTATGCGAAAACTCGGAATTTTCGGGAAGTCTTATTACGCCGTGTGATATACCAGACTGTACTCCGAAATCCCAGGTTGCATCGTGCTCGCTTCTAAAATAATCGGTTAAAATCATCAGACGCCTCCAAGTGTTAAGAATCCGCCGTCAATCGGGATAGTCGCTCCCGTTACGAAGCCTGCGTTTTCCTCGGAAAGAAGCCACATAACGCAACCGATAAGGTCGCCCGCAACTCCAAAGCGTCCCATAGGCGTATGAGAAATTACGCTCTCGCCTCTTTTGGTCAAGCCGTCCTCAACCGTACCGAGATAGTTTTTGCTTCTCTCGTTTACCATAAAGCCGGGAGCTATTGCGTTAATTCTTATATTTGCAGGCGCAAAGTACGCTGCAAACGACTGTGTAAGATTTACAACCGCCGCCTTGCTCATAGCGTATGCAAAGCAACGCGTCAAGGGACAGTAGCTATTCATTGATGCGAAGTTGATAACCGATCCGCCGCCTTTTTTTGCCATCTGTCTTGCAAATTCAAGGGTAGGAATAACCGTACCCATAGTGTTTATATCAAGCACGCTCTTGAATGCGTCCATATCGATATTGTAAATTCCGCGCTCACCCTCGGGAAGCTCGCCCGAAAGCTCTCGCTCATCAAACCTCGTTATTGAGGGCATTGCCTTTTGGTTGTTTCCGCCTGCGCCGTTGATAAGATAGTCACAGCCGCCAAGCTCCTCGACGCTTTTTGCAAGAGCAGCAACCGATGCGGAATCGGTGACGTCACAAGGATAAATAATAGGCTCGACACCGCCCTTTTCCTTGATTTTCTCCGCTGTTTTAATAAGCTTATCCTCGCTTCTGCCTACGAGAAAAACCTTTGCGCCCCAACACGCAAGAGCTAATGCAATTTCAGAGCAAAGAGTGCCGCCCGCACCCGTAACGACCGCTATTTTATTTTCAAGCATCATATCAAATTCCCAACCTATTCTTTATATTTTCATAACATATTTTCTTGATTATACTTCCGGCTGTTTCTTCCGACAACTCCCAATTCTCGCTCTTATTTTTTTCGGCAAGCCAAGAACAGAGTATTCTTCGGAAATAGTCGTGCCTTACAAAAGAAAGAATGCTTCTCGAATCGGTTGTCATACCGATAAACTGTGAAAGAAGTCCAAAAGAGGCTATACAGTCAAGCGAGTGTCTGATTCCCATGGGGTGATCGCACCACCACCATGCAGGACCGAGCTGCACCTTGCCGCCTACACCGTCCTCGGAAAACGAGCCCTCCATTACCGCAAGAGCCGCCGCATCGGTCATATTGAGTGAGAAAAGCACGGTTTTCGGAAGTCCGCCGCCCCTCTCCATTTCGCCGAGCATATCGCAAAGCGCAGAAATATCAAAGCTGTTTCCTACCGCCGCATATCCTCCTGCCGCACCGGCAAGAGTGCGGAGCCTGTCGCTCGTCTTGCGTTTTGCTCCGAGGTGTAAAAGAAGTGTCCAGCCACGCTTTGCATATTCCCCTGCGAGAAGAACGAGCATTTTTACAGCGTCCTTGCTACCGTCGAAAAATCCGTCATCAAGAGCGTGGTCGGCAATCCTGCATCCAAGAGCGGAAAACTCGTCAAGAAGCACCGAGACCGCAGAAATATACGATTCGTTGTCGGTTATCTTAATTTTACTTTTTGCTTCAAGAGAAGCCTTTAATTCAGCGCTTGGCAAAAGAAGACTGTCACCGCGAAGCGACGGTGATATTTTACCGCCTATAAAGGCGGAGAGATCACCCGTAATTTCAGCAACGGGCGACTGATACTCTACGTTAAATTTTGCGAGAATTTCGTTGTTTGAAAAACCTTTAGCTGAAAGCTGTTTTTCGGTTTTTTCAAAAATTTCTCTTGCATTTTCTGCCGAGAGAGACTCATCTATTCCAAACACGAGCGAAAGCTCCATTCTCGACCAATCATATACGGGCGTGCCGGCAAGAAGAGGAAAAATCTCGCAAAATTTCTCGAATTTCTCAAAATCCGTCGCTTCACCCGTTATGTATTTTTCAGGCACGCCCGACATTCTCATAAGTCTGTGCTTATACGGGTCGGGTGCGAGCCATAGCTCGGTTATGCTATTGTATTTACGGTCAGAACCGATATCCTCAACCGACAAATGATTGTGATAATCTATTATGGGTAATCCATTTGCGTATTTTTCGTAAAGACGGAACGCTTCCTTGCTTGTCAATAAATAATTCTTTTTCATCAGGTTTTTACCACCCCTCTATAAAGAATTATAACATTATGTATCATATCCTACAATCACCTATATGACATTTTTTAACACTTTTCGATCATTATCTCTTGACAATGCCTCGCCGATATGTTACTATTGAGGTGAGGTGATAATATGGGATATAAATACAGCTTGAATATCGACGGCTTTTCTATTGAAAAGATTAATATCTTTTCGGTTTCACGGGAAAAAAATTACAAGCATTCGTTTATGGACGGACGTCCGTGCCACGCCTTCATTTATACCGAAAGCGGAAGCATACTTGATGAATTTGCTCATCCGAGGGTTGAGAAAATAGTCGCAGGCAGCGGAACGCTCGTTTTCATACCCAAGGGGACGAGGTACTCAGCAACCTACCTTGACGACGAAACAAAATTAAAAACCGTGCAGTTCGAGATAAATACCGGCGCGCTTCCGCCATATCTTTGCACCCCGCAGAAAATCGAGCTAACGAATGCGAGGGCTGTTATCAATTCCTTCTTCAACGCTATCGAAAATGCGAAAGCAAATCACACATTTCATTACATTTCGCTCCTTTATGACCTGTTTTGGCAAATAGATACGCAATATAACGGTCTTCCTAAAAAATTTATGCGTCTTGCCGCCGCCCTTGAAGATATATCCGTCTCGCCCGAGAAAAATGAAAAAATATCCTATTACGCAAATATGTGTTTTATGAGCGAGGTAAATTTCCGAAGGCTTTTCCGAGAATATACCGGAAAATCTCCGATAGAATACCGAAACGAATTGCGGCTGAAAAAAGCAAAATCAATGCTTCAAAGCGGAGAATATAACGTTTCTGAATCCGCAGAAGCCACCGGGTTTACAAACCTTTCGTTTTTCATAAGGCTTTACAAAGAATTTTTCGGTCATACTCCCAAAAAAGAATGACAAAACCCCCGAGGCGTCTGCCTCGGGGGTGCTTTAATATAAAAGGTGTGATTAGTTCTCGATAAGTACTTCTCTGCCCTCTTTTGCGGAAAGGTAAACCGCATCAAGAATCTTCATAAGAGTATAGCCGTCCTCTGCAATCTCGGAAAGGTCGCGGTCCTCGATGATGGATTCTACGTAGTAGTTGATTTCATTCTCGAAAAGTCCGTCGAATGAAAGTGCGGTAGGCATATTCAACGTAACGTTTGTGAGGTAGTTGTTTATCTCGGTGTAAAGCTCAAACTCGGGAGAAAGTGCGATACCGCCCTTTGTTCCGTACATTTCAATGCTGTTTCTGCTCTTTGTGCCGATATGGAGATTGAAGCTTGCCTCAACGTTAAGCACTGCGCCGTTATCAAATCTGATAAGTGCCGTTGCAAAGTCCTCTACGTCGTGCTCAAACTTGCTCTTTGAGCTTGATACGTAGTTGACCTTGTCTTTGAGGTTTTCTCTCTTTCCCATTGCGTCGTAGGTAGCGCCGTATACGGATACGGGCTTCGGACAACCCATAAGGTATCTTACGAGGTCGATTACGTGAACGCCAAGGTCAATAAGAGGACCACCGCCCGAACGGGACTTGTCAGCAAACCAGCCGCCGGGGCAACCGTTTCTTCTGAGGTAGCTTGCCTTTGCAAAATATACGTCACCAACACTGCCGCCGTCGATAAAGTCACGTGCAACTGCCGCATCGTTTCCAAAGCGCCTTACAAAGCCGACCATAAGCTTCTTGCCCGCTCTCTTTGAAGCCTCTATCATCTCGCGAGCCTCGTTTGCATTCATAGCCATAGGCTTCTCGCAAAGAACGTGCTTGCCTGCATCAAGAGCCATAATAGTGCACTTTGCGTGCTCGGAGTTCCAGGTACAAACCGAAACCGCATCAATCTCGGGAAGCTCACGAAGCATAGTAGCCTCGTCCGTGTAAAGTCTTGTTACTTCAAATCTTTCGCCCTGTCTTTTAAGTCTTTCCTCGTTGATATCGCAAAAAGCGTAAAGCTCAACGTTGGGGTTCTTCTTATATGCGTTTATGTGGGAAGAAGAAATGCTTCCTACGCCGATAACGGCAACCTTAATTTTTTCCATTTTATTATTCTCCTTTATTTATCTATTAGCCTCTTACTTTAAGGCTGTCAAGAAATTTAACTGCTTTGCTAATGTCTGCCTCAGGAGTTTCGCCAACCTCACGCTCTATTGTAAGATAGCTGTCGTAGCCAATCTCTTTAAGAGCTGCAAGATATTCGTTCCATTTTACGCTGCCCTCTCCGAGAGGAACTTCGCTGTAATAAATGCCTCTGCCCTGCACCTTTGCAAGACCGTAGTATCTCGGTGAGTAGAATGCCTTCGTATCAATCTGCTTATACTGAACGCCGTCCTTTGCGTGAGTGTGAACTATGTAGTCGCGAAGATTATGAACCGCACGGACAGGGTCGTCACCTGCACACATTATAAGGTTTGCGGGGTCAAGGTTAACGGCAACACCGTTTGAGCCGAGGTTGTCAAGGAAGCCTTTAAGTCTTTCCGACATTTCAGGACCTGTCTCAACCGCGAAATGACCGTTGATGGATTTCGCATACTCTGCAAGCTCGTAGCATACCTCGTGCATGCTCTCGTACTGAATGCAGTTTTCTGTTTCGGGAACGACACCGATGTGTGTCGTAACGATATTCGTACCAAGCTCAAGCGCCATATCAAGAAGCGATTTTTCAGCGTCTATAAGCTCTCTATCCTTGGTATAGTACATATCACAACCGAAGTCACCGCAAATTGCAGAAACCTTGATACCGTTTGCATCAAGAATTTTCTTTGCCTCGGGAACAGAAACCGATACGTCGCCGATATTAAATCTTTCGGTAAGCGGGTCGTCCCTGCCAATGAGGAACTTCGCGCCTATCTGAACACCGTCAGCGCCTACCTCTCTCGCTTTTTCAATAGAAGTTTTGAAGTCGCATCTGAAACTGTCAATAATTACGCCTATTTTCATAACTTTCCTCCAATATATCTTAATTTATCGCTACCTCTATATTAACATAACAAATCGGATTTTGAAATAGCAAAATTTGAGTTGCTTGTGTCAAAATTTGTGTTTTAGATATTCGTCTCGTTCTTGTATTTATTGTAGGCGCGGTAAAAGGTATTCGGGCTTTCAAACCCGCACTCCTCGGAAATTTTGAGAAGCGGAAGCTCGGGATTTCTTTTCTTTATCTTATTAACTCCTACTATGCGGCGTCTGTTAAGATACTCGCGCAAATTCATACCGAGGAATTTGTTGAGAAGCTTCGAAAGATAGGTTTTTTCATATCCGAAACGCTGCGAAAGACCTTCGAGGGTTATATTATTAAAGTAATTGTTGTCTATATACACAACGACGTCGAGGAGAAGCTTTGCCTGCTTTGTATACTGCTTCGGGTGCATTTTGTAGTATTTTTTCAAAACTCCGAGAAGAGTTGTGGCAACTCCGCTTTTCATCTCGTCATTCATACCCGTTTTGTGAGAAAACGCCCATTCCAAAAGGTGTATAATCTCGTCAAAGCCCTCGTTTTTTTCAAGAAGCACATCAAAGGTGTTGTTGTCGAGACCGGAAACCGAGCTTACGTACTTCGGTGCAAAGATGAAAACGTAGGCTTCAAGCTCGCCGACATCTGTCTTTTGGGCAGTGTGGTGCGGCACGAGCTTGTCTATGTATACGCCCTCGCCCGCTTGCAAAAGATGCTCGTCATCTCTTATCTTGACGGAAAAGCGGCCGCTCGTTATGAATATAAGCTCTATACTGTTATGTAATTTGTAGGTGTCCATCGTAGCAGGCGGACAGGTTGTTTTATCATACTTGAAAATCTTAAAATAGCCGTCACTGTCAGCAATTCTCTCGTATTCCATAAGCACTCCTTAAAAATCTTACTGAATATATTATACACCGAATACCGTATCTTGTAAATAGCTTTATGGCAAATTTTGTGTTTTTATTGTCATTTGTTGCTTTTTTGCTCCTTGTTTGTTGAAAGTTGATTTTCACCGTGATATAATGTAATTACAAAAAAAGAAAGGACGTCGTTTTACGACTAACAGAAAATATGAAAATCGCCGTTTCATCTTATAGCTTTTCAAGACTTCTTGGCAACGGGCAAATGACACAGCTCGATACCATAAGCAAGGCAAAGGAGCTTGGCTACGATGCCATTGAATTTTCGAACATAATCCCCCACGACGGCTCTACCCTCGAAGAATATGCCGCAAAGCTCAGAGCTGAGGCTGACAGATGCGAGTTTGAAATCTCGGATTTCGTTTTCGGCGCTGACCTGCTCAACGGACGTCAGGGCAGAACGGTTGAAGAGGAAATGGAATACGTCAAGAGAATGGTAAGAATAGCAAATATTCTCGGCGTTAAATTTATGCGTCACGACGTACTCTCCTCTCTTGGTAAGGAAAAATCCTTTACCACAGCTCTTCCAACCCTTGCAAAAAGAGTTACCGAAATTGCGGAATACGCAAAGGGATTTGGCATTAAGACAATGGTGGAAAACCACGGATACATATATCAGGACCCCGAAAGATGCGAGGCTCTCTACTCCACAGTTGAAAGTGACAATTTCGGTCTCCTTTGCGATATGGGCAACTTCCTTTGCGGCGACCACGACCCAGCCGCTGCGGTTTCAAAGGTTGCTCCCTTTACCGTATTCGTACATGCGAAGGACTTCCACGTAAAGTCGGGCAAGGAGGAAAATCCCGGAAGAGGATACTTCACAACCCGCGCAGGCAACTACCTCAAAGGTACTGTTATCGGTCACGGTGAAGTGCCCGTAAAGCAGTGCCTCCAAATCTTGAAAAAGGCAGGATTTGACGGATACGTTTCGGTTGAATTCGAGGGACTTGAGGACAATATCTTCGCTCTTAGCGCAGGACTTGAAAATCTTAAAAAATACATCTCGGAGCTTAAATAAGCACCTATAAAAGCAAAACAGGAATGACCTCAAAATTGCAGGCTTTCCTGTTTTTGTTTTTATATAAAATTTGTCAAAAAACCTTGACAGATTGCTTGACAGTTATCCTTTTTTATGATATAATAGTATCATATGATACAAATACGAAAACTAATGATAGGAGACATATAAAATGAAGCTTAAATCCAAGGAAAGAAGATGCGCTATGGCGCAGCTTTTAACGTCTGAAAAGAAAGCGATACCTGGTGCAGAGCTTGCTAAAATATACGGTGTTTCAAGACAGATAATCGTCCACGATATTGACGTCTTGAAAAGTGAGGGTTATGATATAGCCTCAACGCACTTCGGCTATCTTCTGAGGAGCTCGCCTCTTCTAAAAAGAGAATTTAAGGTTTATCACACAAGCGACAAAACCGAAGAGGAGCTTGCCCTTATCGTATCGCTTGGCGGTATAGTTTCCGACGTTTTCATTGAGCACAAGGCTTACGGAAGACTTACAGCGTCTCTCAACGTATTCTCGAAAAATCAGGTCAAGGAATTCATTGAGGGAATTAAAAATAAGGACTACACCGAGCTTATGCAGCTCACCGACGGTGTTCATTTTCACACCGTCCGCGCAAAGACCGAATCAGAGCTTGACACTATCGAAAAAGCGCTTATCGAAAACGGATTTATTGCAAAATAAGTATAATTACATTCAGAGGGTAGCTCAAATGCAAAATTTGAGCTACCCTCTTTCTATTGTTCGGGGATAGGTGGATTTTTGGCGAAAATCTTCGCTCTTCAAGGCGATAGGTATACGAAGAAAAAGGTAATGGAAAATTAGAACGGTCGAGGCAGCGAAGCGGCACGAGGGTGTTGAAAAATAATTGATAATCGTTTTCACCAAAATGTACCGGCTGATTTTTTACAAAACCTATTTACAAACTTCAAAAACTGTGCTATAATATACTCGCCAAACAAATCGAATATTTGATATATGGGGATATTTTGCTCTTTTGGGCATATTATGCCTTTTTTGTGCATACTATACTTTTATGAATTTGGTAAAAATGCAGATTCCTCGAAGTATGGTATGCTGAATAACTATTCCCATATCTTTTCGATTTGTTTGGCGACAATTGGAGTTTGCGTTTTTCGGTGCGCTGACTTCGGTTGGCGCACTTTTTGTTTGCGCCGAAAACATTTTTATATATCATTAGGAGAAAAAACAATGGAAACAAAGAAAAAACTACCTACCGGCGCAATAGCGTTTGCCGTCGCAGAAGCAGCGTTGTTGCTTATTGTTACTATCATTCAAGAATTCAGCAATTTCAACTCTATCGTTTTGTTTGATTTTTTGATCTTTATAGCTCTTGCCGTTTTTCTTATAAAAGGCAAAGACGGTCTTTTTATCGCAGCACCGCTCGCACTTATTGCTCTGATATATTTGATAAACTTTTTTAGTAGCTTCGATACCTATAAGTATTTTAATGACGACTGGATTGCCAGATCAATATCAACGGTGATGTTCACAATAATATGCGCTTGTTTATTCATTACAATGGCCATTCTTGCTACGTATCTTATATCCGAAAAATATGGAATAGCTCAAATAAAAGAAAAATATCCTATCTTCACAAAGATATATAATATCGCCTTTAGAATTTTTGTTGTATCTCTTGTAATATTTACTGTAACAGATATTATAGACATGTTCGATACGATTGAGTATTTAGAGGAAGAGTATTACTTCGGCGGCGACGACGAAGTTTATCTTGAAATTATTTTTGTAAGTTTGCTTTCTCTTATTAGATATGTGCTGTTTACAATAGGTATTGTTTCTATAAAGGAATACATTTTCCCCAACCCAAACAAGCAAAGAACAGGCGAAAATTCATTCGATACAAACCCCGAGGGATACATTTCGCTTGGAAAGCATATCTGCCTTCTTCTTTTCACGTTTGGTATCTGGCAGTTGATTTGGATATACAAGTCAACCAAATTCTCAAACTACGTGAAGGACGAGTCTGAAAGAGGTCCCGGTGCGGCGCTTCTTCTCTACATTTTCATTCCGTTCTACTCTTACTACTGGACCTATCAGACTGCGAAGAGAATTGATAAGATAGCAAAGGACAGAGGCGTTCAGTCTGACATTGCTACAATGTGCCTCGTGCTCTCGCTGTTTATTCCAATTCTTCCTCCGATATTTATGCAGGACAAGATTAACCAAGCAATTGTCGGCAATACGGCAGCTACTGCCGCTACAAATCCCGAAGCTACCAAAATAGATTCCGTAGTGAAGTATAAGGAGCTTCTCGACCAGGGAATTATCACCGAGGACGAGTTCGAAGCAAAGAAAAAGGAGCTTCTTGGTCTTTAATATCAATAATCAATTCCGTAGACCGAAATATCGGGTTGGTAAAAAAGCGAGCCGCATTAAAACGGCTCGCTTTTTGTACTTTTGATTAATTAAAACTTGTAATCGGGAACAACCGGCTTTTCGAGAGTTGAGGACTCTACGATAGCAAGACAAGCTGCAATCGACTTTGCGCCCTCTTCTGCGCTCATTGCAACGGGGGTGTCGTTGATAATGTGGTTTGCGAATACCTCGAACTCGCTTACAACGTTGTGGTTGTTTACGTTGATAGGAATGATTTCGGGATCTTTCTTGGGAGAAATTCCGTCCTCACCTATTGTGAAGAGCTGCATTGAATCGGAGGTGTTGTCGCAAATGATAGTACCCTTTGTACCGTAGATGAGAGTTCTCATCGTGTAGTTGCGCTTGCAGCCTGTGGAAACGAATACCTTACCGATAGCGCCGCTTGCGAATTTAAGAACAGCGATAGTAGCATCGTTGTGAGCAATTTCGGGAAGAAGCTTATGGTTGCCGTATGCGAATACTTCAATGGGGTCGCCTGCTATCCATCTGATAAGGTCAACCGCGTGGCAGCCACCGCCGACAACGCCGTGGCGCTCAGGGTCTCTTCTCCACTCGCTCGCGCCCGAAAGAAGCAATGCGTAGTCGTGAGCATACTCGGATTCGATAAAGAATATATCGCCTATTGCGCCTGCCTCAACAAGCTCCTTTGCCTTTACGAAAGCGGGTGTGAAACGGCATACCTGACCAACCATAAACTTGGTATTTGCCTTTTCTGCGGCATTAACTATTGCTTTGAGCTCGCGTCTGTTAAGTGCAAGAGGCTTTTCGCACATAACGTGCTTGCCTGCTGCAAGAAACTCTTCGCTCTGCTCTCTGTGCTGCTGGTCGGGAGTTGCAATGATTACCGCATTCATCTCGTCGATTTTGAGAAGGTCGCGCCAGTCGGTGTATCTCTTCTCTTCGGGAATGCCGTACTCGTCTCCTATCTTTTTAAGAACTGCGGGATCGATATCACAAATTGCCGAAACGTCAACACCTGATGCAACAAGTCCTTTGAGGTGTCTGCCTCCCATATGAAGTCCAATAACTCCGGCACTGATTTTAACTGCCATAATAATATTTCCTTTCAAAAAATGTTGTTTGTTTGATGCTTGACAAACCGTGGTTTATCATCTATAATGATTTTACACCCTATTATAAATTAAATCAATGCAAAATCCGATACATTTTATATAAAATCCGATATGGGAGTTCTTTATGAGAAAAGTAAAGCTCGACGATTCGTATAACCTTAATCTTCTCGGCACGAAAAAGACGTTTGACGTCGTGGCAGTTGTCAGCGCGTACAACTTTACGAGAATGCCTCCGAATTTTGTTCCGAGGTGGGAGAAATACAATTTCTCGCAAATGATGCTGGTGCTTGACGGAGAGGGAAAATATATAACCGAGGACGCAGAATACGACATCACGCCCGGTAAAATGTTTTACCGCCCCGCCTACAAAAGCTCAATATACAAATGGGATACCAAAGAGGTAAGATATGCGCTTATCAGCTTTGTATGCGATTCCGAGGCTATGTCGGTTTTTTCGGGCGAGCCGATTACTCTTTTTGAGGAGGAGCAGACAATTTTGCTCGATGCCATCAAAACCGGAGCTAAAATCTGCGAGCCTCTTCACAAAAACGGACCTGCAAAGAAAAACGCGCATCTTCGCGGAATGAGATTTAAGGAGGGAGTGCCCGACGTCGTGCTCGGATTTATCTCATCCTCCTTCGAGAGATTTCTCTCAATGGTTTATTGCAGACTGTGCAATATAGAGCTTTTATGCGATGAGTCGCAAAAGGTGAATATGTATATCGGAAACACGCAGTTTATCGACAGAGTTACCGAGTATATGACCGAGCATCTTTCCGAATGGCTCACTCTTGGCAAAATCTGCGCCCATTTCGGCATAAGCCAAGCGGGACTTACGAGAAAATTCCGCCGCGAGTGCGGAAAAAGCGTTATGGAATATTTTGCTCACCTCAAAATCGGCGAGGCAAAGCACCGCATTGAAAAAACTACGCAAAGCTTTGCCGAAATTTCCGAGTCTCTCGGCTTCTCTACCTCAAACTATTTTTCAAAGGTTTTCAAAAAGTGCACCGGAATGACACCCACCCAATACAGTAAATTCGTTTCCAAAAGACGAAGCATAAAATAAAAGCGTCGTCAAACGATGCAATGAAATGCGACTTTGTCGCTTGAAATGACGTCAAGCCGTCTTGAAATGGTCGCACGCAACCGCAAAATGCACCCGCACACTTGGGCGAAAATGAAGAAAAGGTAATAAAAGAGCTCAAAAATCCCCCCTATCACCCTTAACGTTTGCGAGGGCAGCTCAAGCTACAAAGCTTGGTCTGCCCTCTTTGATTTGTGCGTTGTGCGTTTGGCACGACGTTTATATTTCGCGCTCGAAGAAGCCCTCAAGTCTTACAGGGCTCTTGCCCTGCGGCTTGATTTTGCCAAGGATAACCTTTGCCGCCGCAATCTGCGAGGTTGCAACGCCTGAGTATGCGTTGACGTAGGTTTTAAGATAGGGGAAATCGTAGAGCTTATACGGGTCGCCAAACGAAACGAAGACGAGCTTTGGGTGCTTCAGGATATATCCGCGCCAGAAGAGCTTTACGTTGTTCCAGCCTACTCTGAGAGTTGCGCCGTGATAGTTCATACAGTTCATATTGCAGTTGATTACTATCGCGTCATAGTCGTCCATAATATCCTCGATATCATAGTGCTTCGGCGAATACATAACGTCAACCGAAATTCCCTCTTTCTCGAATTCAGCCTTCATAGGCTCAAACTCGTTGCCAGTGGGATTTCTTCTGCCGTTAAGCTCCATCATTATAATCATAAGCACGCGGCTTCCCTTTTTGAGATCAAGAGGAAGAACGTTTTTCATATTTCTTATAACTGTAATACTCTTGTCGGCAATCTTCTGCGAAATTTCCATAAGCTCGGCATTTACGCTCTTGGGGTCACCCATCTCGACGGGCTTGTTGTCGAAAAGCTTTGCCTTTTCTTTAAGAACAAGGATACGGCGAACCGCATCTTTAAGTCTTTCAATAGAAAGCTCACCGCGCTCGATAGCGCCCTTTATGTTCTCAAAATCGTTCTTCTCCGGGAAGAGCACGAAGTCACCGCCTGCGGCAAGGAAAGTCGATGCGATTTTATCAATATCAATACGCGAGCAAACGCCTATCATACTCATAGCATCGCTCATTATACAGCCGTCAAAGCCGAGCTCGCCTTTGAGAAGGTCGGTCATAAGGCTCTTACTAAGCACCGCAGGGGGTGCACCGTAGAAATCGTCTACGTTCTCTTCAAACGCGGGGACTGCAATATGCGCCGCCATAATAGCGTCAGTGCCTGCGTCTATCATTCTCTTCCAGACCATTCCGTAGGTCTTCATCCACTCTTCACGGGAAAGAGGATTTATCGTAGTCATAAAGTGCTGGTTGCGGTTGTCCATACCGTCACCGGGGAAATGCTTCGTGCAGTTGAGAAGACCGCTGCTCTTCGCACCCTTTGCATAAGCCTCTGCAATCTTTGCAACGTGTTCGGGATTGTCGGAAATGGAACGAATATTTATTACGGGGTTCTCGAAATTCATATTTATATCAACGACGGGGGCAAGCGCCATGTGCATATTGCGAAGCTGCTGTGCCTTTGCGGTAGCCTTACCTGCCTCGTAAGCAAGCTCTACGTCGTCAGCCGCGCCAAACGCCATATTTGACGGGAAGGAAATTACCTGATTGGTAAGTCCCCACTCAACGTCACAGGTCGTAAGCACGGGCGCTTTCGTATACTTATTAACGATATCAACGTACGTCTGTATACGCTCGTTTGATACACCGTTCAAGAAAATTCCGCCGGGCTTTATTTTCTTGACAAATTCCTCAAACTCTACGAGGTCATCATCGTCCTTGAACTGATAGCAAAGCACCTGACCTATAAGGTCGTCAAGGCTCATTTCTTCAACAAGCTTCTGAATGTCCATTTCTAATCTCCTTTAATCAATCATTTTTTATATGCACGTCAAGCTGGTTATACGGAATTTCTATTCCGCTTGCGTCAAATGCCTTTTTGACCTTTTCCATAAGATCAAATTTTACACTCCAATAGTCAGAGCTTTTAACCCAAACTCTCGCAGTTATATCTATTGAGCTGTCCGCAAACTCGGTAATACCTACAAAATATTTCGGCTCGGATAAAACAAGCTCTTGCTTCTCTATTTCAGCTATTATAAGCTCCTTTGCCTTTTCGGTATCAGCGGCATAGTCAACGTTAAATACTATATCTACTCTGCGGGTTTCCTTTTCGGAATAGTTGATTATATTTCCGCTTGAAAGCGCACCGTTTGGAACGTAAACCACCTTGTTATCGGGCGTTCTTATTTTCGTACAGGTGATGTGTATGTCTTCTACAGTACCCGATACGTCCTGCGCCTCTATGAAATCGTCAATCTTGAACGGTCTTGTAACGATAATGATTATTCCGCCCGCAAGATTTCCGAGCGCGCCGTTCAGCGCAAGACCTATACATGCGCCCGCAGAAACGAGAAGGGCTGTAATTCCGCTGGTATCAATTCCGAGATATCCGACAAGTGAAACAAGAACGACAACCTTTGCGCCTATTTTGAAAACGTACGCAAGTGTTCTCGTCAGAGTTTTATCGTGCTTATCGCCCTTTTTCTCGATTTTGCGTGAAATTCTGTTTATTATCTTGAATGAAATTATCCAGAGGATAAAGGCTATTATGATTTTGATTCCGGTGCTCGCCGCCCAATTAAGCACCATGTTAAACAGAGCCTTCCAGTCCATTATACCGCATCCTTTTATTTTTATTACACGTAAATTATATACTGAAAGCACATATTTGTCAACCGTTTTTCGACTTTTCTATAATGTTTTGGCAGAGTATTGAAAAAAACGCACACATTATGGTATAATATAGACAGAACCGATAAATTCGGTAAAAGAAAGGAGTTTTTTTATATGAAATACGTATGTGACGCTTGCGGATGGGAATACGATGAGGCTCTCGGCGATGCCGACCTCGGAATTGCTCCCGGAACTAAATTTGAGGACCTCCCCGACGACTTTGAATGTCCCCTTTGCGGAGTTGGCAAGGATATGTTTTCAAAGGCTGAATAATTAAAATTTGTCAAATTTTATCTTTATTGTTTAATAAATTTTGAAACCTATTGACATTCTCAAAGAAAACAATTATACTAATCTTGTGTAAATGACAAATTTATAACAAACTACTTTTGAAAGGGCAAAAAAATGAACAGATTTGTACTTAACGAAACATCTTATCACGGCGCAGGCGCTATTGCCGCTATCGCTGACGAGGTTAACGCTCGCGGATTCAAAAAGGTATTCGTAGCTTCTGACCCCGACCTTATTAAGTTTGGAGTTACAAAAAAGGTAACTGACGTGCTTGACGGCGCGAAAATCGCTTACACTATCTTCTCAGAAATCAAACCCAACCCCACAATCGAGAACGTTCAGGCAGGAGTTAAGGCTTTCCGTGAGTCCGGTGCTGACGTTATCGTTGCTATCGGCGGCGGTTCTTCAATGGATACAGCAAAGGCTGTTGGTATAATCATCACAAACCCCGAGTTTGAGGACGTTCGTTCTCTTGAAGGCGTTGCTCCCACAAAGAATAAGTGCGTTCCTATCATCGCAGTTCCCACAACAGCAGGTACTGCGGCAGAGGTTACTATCAACTACGTAATCACTGACGTACAGAACAACAGAAAGATGGTATGCGTTGACGTTCACGACATTCCCGTCGTTGCAGTTGTTGACCCCGACATGATGTCCACAATGCCTAAGGGACTTACCGCAGCAACAGGTATGGACGCTCTTACACACGCTATCGAGGGCTATATCACAAAGGGCGCTTGGACACTTTCCGATATGTTCCATATCGAAGCTATCAGAATCATCGCTGAGTCTCTCCGCGGCGCAGTTGCTAACGAGAAGGCAGGCAGAGACGGAATGGCTCTCGGTCAGTATATCGCAGGTATGGGCTTCTCTAACGTTGGTCTTGGTATCGTTCACTCCATGGCTCACCCCCTTGGCGCTCTCTACGATACCCCTCACGGCGTAGCTAACGCTATCATTCTTCCTACCGTTATGGAATACAATGCTCCCGCAACAGGCGATAAGTACAAGTACATCGCAAAGGCTATGGGCGTTGCAGGCGTTGACGAGATGAGCGTTGAAGAGTACCGCAAGGCTGCAATCGACGCAGTTAAGCAGCTCTCACTTGACGTTGGAATTCCCGCTGACCTCAAAGAAATCGTTAAGCCCGAAGACGTTCAGTTCCTTGCTGAGTCTGCATACGCAGATGCTTGCCGTCCCGGCAACCCCAGAGAAACAAGTGTTGAGGAAATCATCGAGCTCTACAAGAAGCTTCTCTAATACAAACAGAGGCTTTTGCGCTTGACTTAACCTTATAAAAGCAGAGGTGTTGTGTAAAAGCAACACCTCTCTAATTAGAAGAAAAATTTGCGGATATCTATTATGGAAAAAATTTGGGGAATTTTCGTATTTTTAAGCACCAACCAATACCAGTCAGTTTCTAAAAATCTTACCCTCGAAGACGATTTTTGGGATTACATTCTTGACGAAGCTGAGAAAGCTAAAATGAACACTATCATTTTAGACGTAGGAGACGGCGTTGTATTTAATAGCCACCCGGAAATCTCTCTTCCTGATGCTTGGACACGAGAGAGAGTTCACGAAGAGCTTGAAAAGTGCCGCAAAAAAGGAATTAAAATCATACCGAAGCTCAATTTCTCTCACTATCACTCCTATTGGATGCACGACTACCGTGGCTCTGTTTCAACGAAGAAGTACTACCCTCTCTGCTCCGACCTTATAAAAGAGCTATATGAGATTTTTGAAGGTCCCGAATATATACATCTCGGTATGGACGAGGAGGAATATCTTCCTGTAAAGAGAAGCACGGAGCTTCTGATTCACGACACGAAGTTCCTTATAGACGAGGTAAACAAAACCGGAGCCAAGGCTTGTATCTGGTGCGACATTCTCATTCAGAACAATGCTGAATTCACCGAGGCTATAAAGCCCGATGAGGTTATAATTTTCCCGTGGTACTACGATTCCTACAAAAAGGAAAACTATAAAACCATTGAGGCATCATGGGGGCCGAATGACAAATTCATTCGCCGTGGCTACAAGTACAATGAGGAAACTCCTCACGCAATACTTTTCAGAGAGCTTCCTGCGGCAATGCAATATGCAGGCTACAAGTACGTGCCCACAATGTCGGTTAACCTCACCGGAAACCCGGACGTTAACACAGACGAAACCATGGAGTTTTACAAAGCTAACATCCACGATGAAAATCAGGTGCTCGGCTACGTGACAGCTCCCTGGTACGTAACAAACTGGTCAAGCAAACAACACTTCGATAAGTCTTTCGACCTTTTCGTTAAGGCTCGCAAAAAGCACTACAATATATAAGGGGCTCTCACATTTGGTAAGACCGAAAAAGACCGGAAAAACAAATAAAAAATCTCAAAACGAGTTAAAACTTGTAAATGAGACGGTATGTGGTTGAAATCCTACGGATTTCTTCGTTTTGATGGTCTTTTTCTACCGCCGTTTCCTTCCTCTCGACGTATTTATATACGCCTTCGGGGCGGAAAACGACGCTTCTTCCTCAAATCTGCCTATCCCCTTTGTCAAACTGAATGGGGTGTCTCAAATGCAAAATTTGAGACAGCCCATTGTTTTATCTGATAAGATCCTCTTCGGTATTTGTCTTGCGGGACTTGCCTGCTTTTTCGGAAATTTCCTTTGCTGCCTTGAACGCTGCACGGATTTTTTCCTCTGAAAGAGTTGTTTTAATATATTTCT
The DNA here is from genome assembly GCA_046156285.1 of Eubacteriales bacterium. GTDB lineage: Bacteria > Bacillota > Clostridia > Oscillospirales > CAG-272 > UBA1740. The sequence goes on from JAZNCB010000047.1 coordinate 21,821, forward strand.
TTGAATTTACCGCAAAAGTTACAGAGCCCTCGTCGCCTGCAATTTCAAGCTCTTCTCCGAACACCTCGGAAAGATACTTGATGCGCGACTTGGGAAGCATAAGAGTAAGCTTTCCCTCTCCATCCTTATGCCAGATGGCAACGTAACGAGCCTTACCGTATTCAAAGATGAATGCGCCAATCTCCTCGGGAGCTTCAAGCTCGTAGTAGCGAACGAGCTGATACTTGCCGTTTTCGTCGATTATAAGTGTGTACTCGTCGGTTGTATCGCGCATAAGCGCTTTCATATCGTCGGTGAGCCACTTCTTTGCTCTTACGTCCTCCCAACGACGAATGACCTCCATTATGTCGTCAAGTCTCGGAACGGAATCGAGAGTTTCCTTATCTCTGAACATAATGGTAGCGGGACAGTCCCAAGCTGCCGCGCGGCTCATACCGTACTCGTAGGTGTCGGGCTGAGTGTCGGGAAAAATCTGCCACCAGCCAAAGTTGACACGGGTGAAGTCCTGACGCATTTCCTTTGCCGCAGTTACGGGGAATCTGTCTATCATTCTCTTAAACGTGCTTGTCGGGAAAACGTCGAACGCATTTGCACCGCTGAGAATATGCCAACCAAAGTGTGCCTTTGCCGCACCCTCTGCAAAGAGGGGCTTCTTTTTAAGCTTCTTATAAACTCTGTACTGTGCGTTAGGTATATGATACTCGTAGGGTGGATTTGCTCCCTCCGAGCCGTCGTAATAAACGAACTCAAAGCCAAGATTGTATGCCGCCGCAATTTTGTCGGCAATTTCGTCTTGGAGGTCGGAATTCTGATTGATATATGCACTCGTTGCCATATATTCGCTTATATCAAGTATTCCGCCGATTTGTCCCTCCTCGTGCTCGCATATATCGGTAGCATAAGCGCCCCTTTCGCAGCCGAGGAATGCATAAGGATATTTGGTAGTATACGAGGTATACGAAATAAGCTCTGTGCCAAACTTCAAAACCCTCTTTTTATCTACCATTACGGTATCTACCGGGTTTTCGTCTACGTATATCGTGCTGTCCTCCTTTGAAAGAGGCTTTGCAAGGGTGAAGCGTCTTGTAAGGCTAAGTCTTCTATCTGCCCTCGGGGTGACGTATCTCGTATTAAGTCCGATATGGGTATGAAGAAAATGGATACCGGGGATAATTCCCGCCTCTCTTATACGGCGAAGCATAGCTTCGAGGTCCTTTGCTCCGTTGGGATATTCCTCGTTGTAATCGTAGTCACCGCAGAATGACCACCCCTTGCGAAATTCGTGGAAAATCGCCTTGTAGTTTATAAGCATAAGGCGGAAGCCGCCGCGCTTTGCCTTTTCGATATTGTAATCGACGTTCTTCGGGTTGATTTTGCCCGTCCAATAAATCGAGGCGTTAACTATATCGCTTCTTCTGCTCTCAACTCCAAGGGGAAGGTCAAAGTCGTGCTCGATTTTATCTACTGCGTCAAGAAGCGCGCACTTTTTGCAGGCGGTAAGAATTGCCGAAGCTCCGCGGAGCTTAATGCCCGAGACTGCATCAGCGGTAAGAATACGGAAGCCGTCACGTCTTTCCGCATCTATTCTCGTATGAGCCGAGGGAGCTATAAGAGCGGTTGCACAGCTCTCGTCCCAAACTACGTTAAGCCACTTTCCAAAAAACTCGCGATTTTTAATCGGGAGTGCCATAAGTCTGAATTCGCTTACGGGAGGGAGCGACATTATAATGCCCTCGTAGTCGGTCTCGTGCACGATAAAGTCAAGAAGAGTAAAGGTGAGATATTCGTCTGCGCAGTCTACCTTGACTACCGCTTCGTAAGGAGTTATCTCAAAGCCAACGATAAGCTTGTCGCCGTCAAGCCTTACTCTGTTTGCGAAAAAGGTCGTGCGCTTATTCATATATATGAGCTTGTTTTCGTTGTTGTAGGGGCGCTCTTGGGTAACGCTGAACATTGAAATGTTCGCAGCGGTGTCAAGGCATTCCTCGCCGTTTTCTTTTATAACAAGGCTTTTTGCCTTAGCGTCCTCGCCTACTTCAAGCCTGAAAGCCTGATTTTCGAAAATTATGTTTGCCATTTCGCTACCTCGTGGGAAAATATTTATACTCAATTTTAACACAGTTACGGTTGTTTGTCAACAAGCGGTGACAACTTGAAAACAAAATATTTACAAGCGGTGCGATTTATGTTATAATTAAATCGAAAAAGCACCGAGCCGATTTACTTCGGCTCAGTGCCCGCCTGCGAATTTACTCGCCTTTATTTTTAATTGACCTGCGAAGAAGCGGTATTACCGCGAAAAGAAGAACGGTTGCAATGCTTGCCGCAAGGAATATTTCAGCGGCAGGAATATATGCCGTTGTCATAGTATCGGCAGAGCTTGAATCGGGGAGCTTGATATTCTTTGCCTTGTTAATAAGGTTTCCTATCATAGGTCCGACAACCATCGGTATAAGAACGCTGAATACCATTCGCACGCCTTGAAGCTTTCCGACCTCGCCCGCAGGAGTAAAGTCTCTGACTATCGAGCCTGCGAGAGCAGATACGAAGATATAACCGCATATCATAACCGCACCGGATATGCCGAAGAGAATAAGAGTTGCGCTCTTTCCCATTCCGCGTGAAAGATACATAGCGAAAAGTCCGACGGCAAAAATGGCGGTGGCAACGTAAAGCATTGTTGTCTTATTCTTTCTGTCGGAAAGACGTGTAAGATAGAGGTTAACACCTGCGCCGATAATAATTGCAACTGCGAAAACCGCGCTGTATTCAAGCACCGAAAATTTAAGATTTTCTTTCATATATATGATAAGAAAAGGCATAAAAATCTGGCACGCAATGCCGTAGATAAGCACTATAATGAGCGATATATAAAGCGGTGAGTTGCCCTTTACGACACTTGGCTTGAAGCCATAGAAAATGTCACGCATACTACCGTTTTTCGTAAGTGTCGGGCTATCCTTAATTGTAAAGAGACCGTACACACCCGAGAGCGATATGAGAATACCTAAGATAAGAAAGAGTGTCGAATATCCGAGAGCCTCAACGAGAATTCCAAATCCACCCGCAACAATAAGAATTGCGAGAAGCGGAAGAATTGCAAGAACGCCCTCTACCGTGCCGCGAAATTCTCGCTTCGTGTTGTCTGTAACCCACGCATTAAAGCTTGCATCGTTTGCAGTTGAGCCGAAAAGCGTCATAACACAGTCGCCAATGATTACGGTAGCGAGAGCAAATTTTACAGCCGTCTCTGCGCTTACACCGAAAACGCTTTCAAAAAGCGAGGGGGATATAAATCCAAAGAGCGCAACCGTAACTCCCCATATCATATATCCGTAGGCTATAAGTCTTCTTCTGTTTCCGATTTTATCCGAGAGAGCGCCCGCAACAAGAGTTGCAACGGTTGCCACGATACCCGAGAGCTGAACCATCAGCGTAATTGCCGAGAGGTCGGGTGCTATCTTATCGAACACGAAGAGATTGAAATACATATTTTCGACAGACCAAGCAATCTGACCTATAAGACCAAACAGTATCAGCACTGTCCATTTGTCTTTACCGAATACTTCTTTATTCATATAGACTTCCTTTTTCTTTTTTTACTTATATTTTACCACAAAATTCTTAATATGTATACCCTTTTTCTTAAAAAAACAAAACGGAAACAAGTTTTATCAAAAAACAAAGCGTAAAGCCGACCGCCAAGGGCAGAAAAGCCGTGAGCAAGGTATATTTTTTGCTTTTCGTCTCCTTATATGCGGTAATTATCGAGGTTGAGCAAGGAAAATGAAAGAGCGCAAGCGCCGTAATCGAAATAGCGGTGAAAACCGTCCAACCCGAATTAAGAAAAATATCGGTCATAGCGGCAGTGCCAATATCACCGCCGAAGCTCGCACCCGAGGTGTAGAGCATAACGAGAATAGGTAAAATTATTTCATTTGCAGGCAGTCCCAATAAAAAAGCAAGCAAAATCTTTCCGTCAAGGCAAAGAGCTCTGCCGAGCGGGTCTAAAAGCTCGGATATATATTCGGAAACTCCAAGCCTTGAAAGAATGAATATAAGAAGCCCCATCGGCGCGGCAACCGCAACCGCCCTCGCAAGAACACTTGCAACCTTATCCGAAAGCGAGCGAAAAATCACCTTAAAAAATGCAGGCTTCCTATACGGTGTAAGCTCTATCGTAAACGACGAGCGCTCCCCTGCCAAGAGGGTTTTGCCAAGAATTGCGGTCAGGATAAAGGTGACCGCTACCGAAAAGAGGATAAGAGCAAAAAGCGAAGCAAAAACAAGATACGTCGGGGCATTGCCAAGTGCTATAAGAAACGTCGCACAGATTAAGGAAATAAGCATTGGAAATCTTCCGTTGCAGGGCACAAGGCTATTGGTTACAACCGCCAAAATTCTCTCGCGCCTCGAATCTATTATCCTTGCGCCGACAATACCCACCGCATTACAACCAAGCCCCATACACATAGTAAGCGACTGCTTTCCGCACGCACCGCACGCGGCAAACGGACGATCGAGATTATAAGCAACCCTCGGCAAATACCCGCTGTCTTCAAGAAGCGCAAACATTGGGAAAAATATTGCCATTGGCGGTAGCATTACCGCAATAACGGTAGCCGTCGTCCGATATATTCCGTATATAAAAGCCTCGGTAATTATTTTCGGAATTTTTATACTGTAAAAGAGTGAAAGAAGCTTTTCCTCTACGTAGCAAAAAAGCGACGATAGCCACCCCGACGGATATCCCGCAAGATAAAGAGTTATAAATAGCACAACGGCCAATAGACACGCCATTATCGGAAAGGCGGTATATTTTCCCGTCACGAGACGGTCGATTTTCTCTTCCCTCTCTCTTGCAGAGGCCTTTTTCATAGTAGTTACCTCGCCTGCGATTTTCTCCGCCTCGGAAATAATTTTTCCTACGACGGCATCTCTGTATCCGTCAGCATCAACACCCTTTTCAAAAAGTCTTTTCCGAGCCTCGTCTATTTCTGCGATAAGCTCGTGCTCACACTCATCAATTCCGAGCTTTTGAAAAAGCTCCCGACGAAGCTCACCCTCGTCCTCAACAAGCCGCATAGCAAGCCATTTTTTTGAAAGCGTGGCAGTGTTATAGCGCGTAAGCGCCTTTTCAAGAGGCTCTATTGCCTCTGATATTTTATCGGGATATAAAATCGAATATCTTTCCCTGCTCGTATAGTCGTATCGGTCGAGAGCTTCAAGAAGCTCCTTTATACTGCGCCGCTTGGTTGCAATAATCGGCACAACGGGACTTTTCAGAATACGGGAAAGCTTCTCAAAATCAACCGTTATACCGCGCGCCCGCGCCTCGTCTATTAAATTTACGGCAACGATAACCGCATCGCACACCTCGCATATCTGCAAAACAAGCGAGAGCGAATGTTCAAGCGAGGTCGCATCGCACACGACGACGGTGACGTCCGCGCCTCCAAAGCATATGTAATTTCTTGCAACCTCTTCCTCAAATGAATGGGAAAGAAGCGAATACGTACCGGGAATATCCGCTACTGAATAAATCCTTTTTCTGAAAGCTACGTCGGCTACTGCCACGTCAACCGTTTTCCCCGCCCAATTTCCCGTGTGACGACGCATTCCCGTCAAAGAGTTGAAAAGTGTGCTCTTTCCAACGTTTGGATTTCCTGCAAGCGCAACAGAAATTTTATTTTCGCACGCAGCGTTTTCCCTCATATTCGCCCCTCCGTCATTCTATTATTATTCCGTAGGCATCGCGGCCGCGTATGGCAACGATAGAGCCTCTTATAAGATATGCCCGAGGGTCTCCAAACGGACTTTTTCCGACGCAGCTGACATGTGTGCCCGGCGCAATTCCAATATCCAGAAACCGCCTGCGCATACTGCCCTCCGTCACAAGCCCCACAACCCTGCCGCACTCGCCCACCGAAAGCTCATTTAATCTTTTTTCAGTGTCCATTTCTCTTTTGGCAACCTCTATATTATGTTATTCAGGCAAAGGTTAATTGTTAATTCAATTTTTTCATAAAAAACAAAAACAAAAAATATATTATTAAAGAAAGGAGGATATATTATGGATTTTCTTAAAAAGTTTTGGCCTACTCCCTTTGGAATTAAGAAAAACGATTTGAAGTCCTTTGTAGTTCAGCTTCTTATTTTCATTATAGCTTGCGCTGTCGTTGGAGTTCTTATCGGAGTACTCAGCTCAATTCCCGTTCTCGGAGTTATTTTCTGGATTCTTGGCGGACTCCTTGAAATTTACGGAATTGTAGGAATTGTGCTTTGTATTTTAGTATATCTGGACATATTAAAATAATAATTTCCTATACAAAAACAGCAAAAAGCGAGCCTTTTGGCTCGCTTTTTGTTTCGCTCCATTAAACTCCGACAAATGCGTTGTTCTTTTTAAGTGTTTCTTGAAGCTCTTTTACGTCTACCTCGCGGACCGCTTTACCGGATTTAATTGCAAGGGCGGTTGCTGTGCCTGCCGCCTCGCCTATACAGCACACGACCGGCATAATTCTGTAAGATGCCTGAGCATAGTGGTCGGAGGAGATGCATCTTCCCGCAACGAGAAGATTTTCCGCGCCCTTTGGAATAAGGCATCTATATGGAATTGTGTAATACTCGTCCTGCTTAAAATAATAGTGGCTTGTGCCTGCTCCGTCGGGGCTGTGAATATCCATATCGTAGTTGCAAGCAACAACGGAATCGTCAAACTTTTTGCAATTCTTGCAGTCCTCGCCCGTCAGGACGTATTCTCCGACAATCATTCGGCTTTCTCTTACACCGATTTCCATTGCCGTTGACATAAGGTAGCTGTTTTCAAGTCCGTCTGCGTGCTTTTTCAAAAACTCGTACATTTCAAAAACCTGCTTACGAGCAATGATTTCCGCCTCGGAAAACTCTACGGGGTCGGTCGGATTTTTCTTTACTACTCTCGTAGTATTGAAATGGAGTGCGTTATTTATAGGAAGTCTGAAATGAAGAATATTCTCTCGCGGATTTATGAATTCGCCTGCAAGGTAATGCTCGGTGTATTCCTTTTTCATACGCTCTCTGCCTGCATAGAATTTCTCAACGTCAACGTTTCCAAGACGGAAGCAAAGCGTCATAGGCTGACAAAGATGATCTCCCTCTCTGCCAAGCACGGTAGGACAGCCTGCAAGATATGCAAGCTGGGCATCTCCCGTTGTGTCGATGAAGTTATCTGCCTCTATTACCGTCTCACCGCTCTTTGTCGCAAGAGAGACCGACACGATACGCTCGCCGTCCATATTCGCCCGAAAGATATATGCGTGATAAAGAAGCGTTACACCTGCTTCTATCATCATTTCGTTAAGAATGTATTTAAGCTCCTCTTCAAGAAATCTGCCCTTTGTAAGAGCATCTCTCGCTTCAAGGCGCTCCTCAATTTCCGCAAAAATTCCCGCGGAAAGCTGGGTTACAACTCCGTCAACCTCAATAAAGCTCGGCATAAACGGATTAACGAGGGCGTTTGTCGCCGCACCGCCAAGACAGTTTCCCTTTTCGATTAAGACAACGCTCGCTCCCCCTCTTGCCGCGGAGAGAGCCGCGCCAACACCTGCCAAGCCGCCACCAACGACGGCAACGTCAAACTTTTTCATAAAAGACCTCCAAGGTTGTTTTTACTAACTCTATTTTACACCCAATTTATTTAATTATCTTATACAAAAGATAAAAAACAGTTGCACAAAGGAAACAAATATGATATAATTAAGAAAAAATGTGTAGTTAGGATATCAAATGCAAAGCTTACAGTTTCTTATAGATATGCTGACAAAGGGGCGGAAGCTTCATATCAGTATTCTTGACGTAAACGGAATATTAAACACTGACGCATGCTCTTTGCGGTTTGAAAACATTATTCATTCAAAGGAATTTTGCAAAATTTCAAAATCGACGGAAAAGGGATTTCGTCTCTGTCTTTTTTGCAAGAGACTTGCTAACGAAAAGGCGATAAAAGAGAAAAAAGCATTTTCCGGCTATTGCCCCTACGGACTTTACGAGGCGGCAGCGCCCGTAGTGATAGGCGATGCCGTTTTTGCGGTTGTTTACGTTGGAAATGCCATTATCAACGAGGCAGAAACCGAGAGGAGAATAGATAAATCCTGCCTGCGCACAGGAGTGAATAAAGAGGCGCTTTTTGAAAAAAAGAGCGAATGTGAATATCTTGATAGTGAAGATGAGCTTCTCGGAATTGCCGAAATTATAGCCGATTATCTCAAAGTGCTCTATTCAAAAGAACCGAGAATTTCACAAAAAAATCACTGGCTTGTTTCAGCGCTGAGGCAATATGCCGACGTCGCCTGCCAATTAAACCCCACCTTAAAGGAGCTTTCCGTCGTCTATCATAAAAATGAAAAATATATGGGCAGGCTATTCAAAAGCGCGATAGGCGTTTCCTTTCACGAATACTGCCTCTTGGCAAAGCTTGCGCGCGCGGCAGAAATGCTCCTCAAAACCGAGTACAAGGCTATCGACGTTGCCCTTGAATGCGGATTTAACAATATCCCATATTTCAACCGAGCGTTTAAGAAACAATACGGTGTAACTCCGAGCAAGTACCGTTACGAAAATAAGCGAAGCTGACGTTCAGTCGGCTTCGCCTATTTTTATATTATTTTAACCTTGTCGGCTATTTTCGTGTTTTCATCGGTAGCTACGCAATTTGTAGCCTTAACCTCAACTTCACTGTTTCCGCCGAAAATATAAGAAAGTTCCTTTCCGCTGACAACGTTTGATATAACGAGGTTTTCCGCCTTTGAATTATTAATGTGAATTGCATTAAGCTCGTCTATCGTGAAGCGGTGGAATTTGCTGGTAAAGCCTAAAAAATCGCGCGCGGGCTCGGCCGTCGTGCCGTATATAAGCTTGTCAACGAATACGTTTTTAAGCTCACAGCCGTTGAAATACATTCCTATACCGCAGTCGTCGGTCATCATTATATTTTCGAAAACCGAGTCGCAAAGTGTGTTGGCAACGTATACGCCAAACATCGCTCTCGTCACGACGTCTCGAATTGTTATATTTCTGACCTCGCCAAGCGTATTAAGTCTTGACGGATAGTCGCAAAGCGCACCTATCATAACACCGCAGAGCGCTCTATGCTCGGAGTTTTTCGGAGTGAGGTCAACAACGTTTGATATCTGCACGTTGTATATTGCGTTTCCGCCTCTGCTGAGTATTCTCACCATATCGCAAAGGTCGGGCTGATAGGAGCGAATATTTTTGACGATTATATCGTGAATTGAGGCGTCCATATCAGAAGCGGAATTTCCGCCCACAAGGCTCGGTGTTCCGAAGTTTGTAAGCGCTATCATATCGTCTCCCGTCACACCCGATATGTTTTCAACAATGAAGTTGTTACACCCCTCGCGTATATCAATTCCGTCCTGATTAGGAACGTTTGCCTGCGCCTTGAAAACGATATCGCTTATGTGTCCGTCCGAGCAAAACTCAAAGCACATACCCCAATATCTCTGGTTTATAAATTTAAGGCCGGATACCGAAATTCCCTCAACGTTACAGAAATTAAGACCGCGGTTTACCGCAATGCTCGTCTGTCCCTTAACCATTGGAACTCTTCCGACATAGTTCTTGTTTTCGTCGTAAATATTGAAGCTTCGCTCGAAAATTCCGTTATGGTTTCCGCCGTCAAGCACCGTGTTTCCGACACCGCGAAGCGTTATATCGTAGTCCCTCGTTTCTCTTCTCCACCATTTTTCCTTTGCCGATGCTTCGTTCTCGAAAAAGTGGATAAAGGTATCGTCCATAAGCCTTATATGAGCATTGTCGAGAAGGACGTAGCTACCCGTATAAAGAACTATCGTCTTATCAATTTCCCAAAGTCTTTTTCCCGTCTTTTCGTTAATAGCGGGAATTACGACCGAAGCGCCCGTCTCGCGCGCGGCATCAACTGCCGCCTGAATTCTCTTGGCGTCACTCGGAAGATGCAAAAAGTCGTTAGGTGAATACGTCGTCATATAAATCTCCCTCGCGTTTTCTTTAACAATACTATATCACACCGCACGCAAAATGTAAAGCGGTTTCCCAATTTCGAAAAAATTTCGTATATAATACAAAAGCGGAACTATCGCCGTGTGATATAACCACCTTGATAATTCCGCTCTTTTCGGTTTTAATGAAATGTTTTGCTTGGCGCAAAACTTGAAATGAAATAACTCCCCAATGCGCCGGGGCGCATTTCATTCGCCTTGGCGAATTTCAAGCACGAAGTGCATTTCACAAATCCCTTGCGGGATTTATTTCATTGCGTTGCGCCATCTGGCGCAACGCTTAAAATCCGTAGCCGGCAGGGCTGTAGTACGCCATGTTAGTCTGTCTTACGTCAAGTCTGCCAAAGCACGCAACGACGGGAACGTCTGAAATTACGTGGATAGCATACTGACCAAAGGGAATTTGATATCCCTCCTTGCCTATCGGCTTATCAAGACGAAGGCAGGTGGTTCTCTCTGCGTTAAGATCAAGAGTAATCTTGTCGTAAGCAGGCTTATCCTCGAAAAGAATCTTAATTCTGATATGCGCGTCCTCGCTACCAACGTTGGTAATCATGAGCGCCTCGTGTCCCTGAAATTCGGGGTTGTTGCCCTGGGGCGGAAGGTCTCCGTCACAGAATACCCAGTTTCTTTTTCCGCATTCGATATTCATCTTTAATTCCTCCGATTACTTTATATAGTTGAAGAGCTCTTCTTCAAACTCGGGGCAAAGAGGCTCTGCACCGTTCTCCGTAATTACGTAGCAGGTTTCAACTCTGAGACCGTTGAGTGTGGGGTGTCCGAAGAAAGATACGTCAACGTTGATAATCATATTCTTTTCAAGCGCTACGTCTCCGCCGGGGCCAAAGAA
>JAZNCB010000048.1:0-3516 GCA_046156285.1 Eubacteriales bacterium
AGATATCTTTTACACCCTGAAATGCTGGACGATTTCGCCTCGACAGTTGCCGAGGATATTGACTGAATCAAAAAAGAACCTGAACAAATAATTTGTTTAGGTTCTTTTTGGCGGAGAGAAAGGGATTCGAACCCTTGAAACCGTATTAGGGTTTACACGATTTCCAGTCGTGCGCCTTAGACCAACTCGGCCATCTCTCCACGAGACCACTACATTATAACAGAACTATTATAAAATGTCAATAGATTTTTCGTGATTTTGAGAGAATTTTTTATTTTTGTTGCGGTTTTTACTTGACAAATACTTAACTTTTACATATAATAATAATATCTTTTTAATTTAGGAGAAACACAATGAGCTTAAAAGTTTTGAAATTTGGAGGTTCTTCTCTTGCAGATGCATCGCATTTCCGTGCGGTTGCCGATATAATCAAGGCTGAGCCGAATAGAAGATATGTTGTAGCTTCCGCACCCGGAAAAAGATACAGTGCGGACACAAAGGTAACAGACCTTCTTTATAAGTGCTACGAGCTTGCCTCAAACGAAGAGGATATTACCGACGTTTTTGAGGAAATAAAGACAAGATATAACGATATTATCCGTGAGCTCGAGCTTGACCTCGATCTTACCGAGGCTTTTGAGAAGATAAGAAACTCTCTTGTACATAACTCAGGTAGAGATTACGTTGCTTCACGCGGTGAGTATCTCAGCGCGATGGTTCTTGCTAAATATCTCGGATTTGACTTTATAGATGCGAAAAAGGTAATCTTCTTTAAGGAGGACGGTACTTTTGATTCTGAAAAGACAAATGACGTTCTTCGCAATTACCTTGTAAAGCACGAGTATGCGGTAATTCCCGGTTTCTACGGTTCTATGCCTAACGGAACTATCAAGACGTTCTCGCGCGGCGGTTCTGATATTACGGGCTCAATAGTAGCGAGAGCAGCTTCCGCAACTCTTTACGAGAACTGGACTGACGGTACAGGCTACCTTATGGCTGACCCGAGATGCATCGACAACCCGAAGCCTATTGACAAAATTACTTATAAAGAGCTCCGCGAGCTTTCTTATATGGGCGCAACCGTTCTTCACGAGGATGCGATTTTTCCTGTAAGATACTCGAAAATTCCGATTAACATAAGAAACACAAACCGTCCTGACGACAAGGGTACGTTTATCGTTCCTCAGACGGACGAAATTAGCGATGACGTTATTACGGGCATTGCAGGTAGAACCGGCTTCTCAACCATCACCATTGAAAAGGATATGATGAACGCGGAGCTTGGATTTGGCCGTCGCGTGCTTCAAGCAATTGAGGACAACGGAATTTCCTTTGAGCATTTCCCGTCAGGAATAGATACAATGTCGGTTGTTGTTTCCACAAAGGAGCTTCACGAGAAGAGAGCCGACGTTATGGCGGATATATGCAAGGCGGTTAACCCCGAAAACATTTTCGTTGAAGAAAACCTTGCGCTTATCGCGGTTGTTGGCCGCGGTATGGTAAAAGCAAAGGGAACTGCTGCTCGTATCTTTACCTCGCTTGCAAACGCAGGCGTCAATATCAGAATGATTGACCAGGGCTCTTGCGAGCTTAACATCATCGTTGGTGTTGATGCAAATGATTATATTCCTGCGCTTCGTGCAATCTACGAGGAATTCGTTAAATAATTTACACAAAAAAGAGAGGCATAGCAAAGTGCCTCTCTTAAATATAGTGCAGAGCTTCTGCACGGGGAAGAAAAATGAAACTTAAAGGTATAAAATTCAGTTATACGTGGGTTATCATTGCCATGTCTATTCTCATGGTAATGATTTCACTTGGTTTTACGAGCTCCACGAGGTCACTTTTTCCCGACGAAATTTCAAAGGACCTTGGAGTTGAGAGAAGTCTTGTTTCTATCGGAGAGAGCCTTCGATACATAGCAACTGCGGTTGTGAACATATTTTTCGGCTTTCTCATTGCAAAATTCGGACCTAAAAAGCTTATTTGCTTCGGATTTATAATGCTTATAGCGTCAATGCTTCTTTATGCATATGCGCCTAACGTTTTCGTTATTTATATTGGCGGCACACTTCTTGGTATCGGACTTTCCTTTACCGCAACTACGATGGTAGGCTATATTGTCGGAATGTGGTGCTCTAAAAACAAGGGAACGATTATGGGTGCCGTCCTTGCTTCTAACGGTATAGGTGGCGCTATTGCTATCGTAGCGGCAGGAAAAATGATAAATCCCGACGTTGTTGGTAGCTATCGCAGTGCTTATAAAATGATAGCGATAGTTCTTGCCGTAACACTTCTCGTTCTTTTTATATTTTTTAAGGACAAAAAGCAAAACGACGGGGAAGAGAACACCGAGGAAAACAAAAAGGCGAAAAAACGCGGTATGGATTGGTCCGGTATCGATATATCGGTTGCAGTTCGTAGGTTTTATTTCTGGGGCGCTATTATATGTATATTCTTTTCCGGAGTAATAATTCAAGGAACGAGCGGAATTGTAAAAATGCATATGACCGACGTAGGTATCAACTACGATAAGGTTCTTGCACTTTTATCCTTTGGTTCGATAGTTTTGGCAAGCGCTAAATTCCTTACCGGATTTATCTACGATAGGGGAGGGCTCAGAGTTACTGCAACCTGGTGTACGGTAATTGCTATTATCTCCTCGTTTCTTCTTGCTTTTACAAAAGCAGGAAGCGTAGGATTCGTTCTTGCGGTTATATATAACTTTTTATCACAATTTGCAGTACCGCTTGAAACGGTTATGCTGCCGATTTATGCCGCGGACCTCTTCGGTAAGAAATCCTATCCTAAAATCCTCGGTATATTCGTATCGGTAAATACGGCAGGCTATGCCGTAAGCGCACCGCTTATGAACCTTTGCTACGATATTTTCGGAAGCTACGTACCGGCGCTTTATCTCGTTGGATTTATTATGATAGGAGTTCTCGTGCTCTTGCAGTTTGTAATATCAACAGCGCACAGGGAACAGAAGAAAGTATTAAGCATTGCAAGTTGACAATAAAAAAAGCGGACTAAGTCCGCTTTTTTTGTTTTGATTTTATTTAAGGTTAGCAAGAATACCCTCGCACCAAGTTTTAACGTTTGTCATCTCGTCAGCAGAAACGCCCTTGATGAACTTGAAGGGAAGACCGCCCTTAACGTAGAGGATATTGTCCTCGATTACGTTAGAATCATTTGTTTTTGCCATATCAACGATTTTAGCCGCATTTTCAGGTGTACCGTCGATAACGAAAGCAACGTTTGCACTTACACTCTTCTTAATAGAGCGCATGAATCTGCAAAAATCGTCAGGCATAGAAGATTTTGCTGAAGCAACGACGATAATAAGTCTTTCACCGTCGCAAGGGTAGGCAGGCATAATTGTATCGGTTGCCTTGTCAGCCTGTATAAGCTTTGTAAGCTCGTCTGCGATAGTGATAAGCTTACCTTTACTTGTTCTTGTAAGAACGCGCATTCTCATAGTAGAATTCCTCCAAAAAAATGATTGATACAATT
>JAZNCB010000049.1:0-8910 GCA_046156285.1 Eubacteriales bacterium
AGCGGCAAGCCACTCTTTTCATACCACAAGGAAAGCTCCGCTTTGCTCGGGTTTTCAAGCTTTATATCCCGAAGCTCGTACTCAATTTTATTGTCGTCGAGCCATTTCTTAGCCTTTTGGCAGGTTGTGCATTTCGAATAGCATATAAATTTCAATTTTTCCACCTCTTTTAACACTCGTCTTACGGTGTGTAGCTTTTTATTATCTCGCTAATATCATTTTTGTAGATATTTCCGCCAAGAACGTCTCCGTTTGGCGAAAAAGAAAGGCATTTAACGTTACACGGGTCCTCGGTATATGGATTTGCTTGTATTTTTCCAACAAAATACTCCAAGAGATATTTTATAGCATTTCCCTCGGGATATACTATATTGCCGTCGCTCTCGGGTATTGAAAGGTCGGCAAATCTATCAATAATTTCTCGCGTTTTAAGGTTGTACGGGTTGTTATCCTCACGGCTGACAAGCCACGCCGGTTGAAGCCTGATAGGAAGTCCTATATTCTTTGCCTCGCGCGCAAAGGTATATACAACCTCAATGGGTATCGTTTCCTCGTGAAAGGCATCGACGGATAAAAGCAGGTCGTTCAGACCTGCGCTATAAAGACGAAGAAGCGTCTTACGGATTTCTTCTGCGTCTTTTGAAAAATAGCCGTTTGTTATTATCTGCCTTCTCGGAATTCCAAGCTCTTTTCCCACCGATATAATCGCTTCGGCAACCTCGGGATATAGAAGCGGCTCGCCGCCAAAGACAAGAAGCGTTTTAATATCGTAATCTTCGCAAATTTTCCTCACCGCACCCGTCGCAGCCTCGCTATTTATCGACACATCTCGCGACTTATGCTCTCCCGCGAAGCAATGCTTGCATCTTCCTGTACAGGCGCAAGTTATAACAAATTCTATTTTTTCTAAATTTTCAAGGTATTTATTTTTCATTTGCAAAACCAATAAGTCCGTTTCACACAAATAAACTTTTGTTTACATTGTTTTCTGATAGTTATCGATATTCTGGTCTTCGTTGTATGTTGGGTCGCCGGGGGTTATGCCGTTCATCTCTTGCATAATCTTGTAAGCTCTTTTGCGAAGGTCGTTTGCAGCATCGCGCGGTTGCGTTGCAGGGTTTGCATAAATCGGCTCTGCTATATGCAGGTCAACGAAAGGTCCTTTTCCGAATATTTTGCGAAATCCCCGACGGGGACGGAACGACATTGATATCGGGATAAGCGGCTTATCGAATTTCACAGCATAGTTGAAAACCTCAATTTTAAGCGGTCTTATATCGGGGTAAAACTTCCAAAGCGAGCCCTCGGGAAAGACGTGAAGCCAGCGACCGCTCGACACAACCTCGTCCATTGCGCGTCTGAAACTCATCATTGCGTGAATATCTCCCTCGGGGATAGGCATTCCGCCAAGTATTCGCATAAACGACTGGAAGCCGCTCTCGAAATTGGGCTTCCACGCAGGGAAATAGCTGATATGCGGTCTTATCGCTTTAAGCACTGCAAGATAATCCCACATAAAGACGTGGTTTGATATTGTAATAGCTCCGTCACGCAATGCCTTTTTGTGCTTTTTGAGATTTTTCCGTCCGTATATTTTAAGTCCGTGCGTCAGGTGCATCAAGGGGAAAACGATAGTATGGAGAAGAAACGCCACAAGAGCGCGCTTAATTCTGAACCAAGCTCCCCTTGGCATATAATCGTAGTCTTTATCAAGCTTAATTTCCCGCGTGCGTTTAAGTTCAAGCATATGTCGGTCGGACTTTTCGGGATACTTGTAGTCTAAATTATGTCTGTAATACATTTATAGGTCCTTTTATCGACAGATTTATTTCATAAATTTCACAAGGTCGTCAAAATCTTTTCTCTTCTTTTCGCGAAGCTTGTCGTCCCCTTTTGGATAGCCGAGAGTAATTACAAGACGGACGGGATATTCAATATCGCAAAGCTTCTCTATTTTCTCACTGTCAAGCCAGCCGAGAATACAAGTGCCAAGTCCAAGGGCGGTCGCTTCCGCCGTTATGTATGCCGCTAAAATTCCTATATCGATAGAGCGGTAATCGTTCTTTTTAACCTTTGCACCGAATGCGGCGGTTGGAACGTAGGGGCGCTCCGAGATAACGAGAAGCACGGGGGCATCGGCGGCGAATTTATTTATTCCGACTCCGCGAGTTGCCAAGGCAACCTTGCCCGCAAGCTCTCCCTCGCAAACCGTGATAAAATACGGCTGACCGTTACATGCCGAGGGCGACAGTCTCGCTGCATTAAGAATACTGCGGAGCTTTTCCTCTTCAACCGGACGGGTCGAGTCGTAGCTTCTGCACGACTGTCTTGCCATAGCTATTTCGGTAAAATTCATATCTATTCTCCTATCGGCTAAAATATTTATATCTGTATTATATCACTAATGCCAAAATAAATCAATATTCTGACGCAAAAACAAGGCGCGCCGGATAATACTGCTCCGTTAAATTAGAGCACACCCTCGTTTTTTCATACGATATAACGAGGTGATTTATATGAAAGCTTTGGAGCTTACTATGTCGGTAACCGTTCTCGCAAATGCCCTCTCTTGTGGGCTGACTATTGACGAAATTGCATTTTTAGCCGGCATTTTCGTACAGCTTGGCGACACACTCGCCACCATTGCCGCAAAAAAGGCACTGACAGAAGAAAGAGAAGAAAAGGAATAAACCCCCAAACTTTCGAGTATACTTTCTATAATAAGTATATTGCGAGGTTTTTTATGAAAAGAACTGTTTGGCTTTGGCAGCTTTTCGGCTTTGCCGTAGTGTCGCTTCTCGGCACGCTTCTGCATTTTCTATACGAATGGCTCGACGAAGCGGCGTGGGTTGCCGCCTTTTCGGGCATTAACGAGTCTACCTTTGAGCATATGAAGCTTCTTTTCTGGCCTATGCTCGCTTATGCCGTTTTCGAGAGCTTTTTCTTCCGTAAATACGAGAGCTTTTGGTCCATAAAGTTTTACGGCATTTTGATAGGTCTTGGCTTAATTCCCCTGCTTTTTTACTCCTACAACGGAGTTATCGGAAAGTCGCCCGACTTTGTAAATATTTCGATTTTCTTTATCTCTGCCGCCGTAGCGTTTATCTACGAGGCGAGCGCCTTGAAAAAGAAAAAAGCCTCGATTATCTCACCAAGGCTTGCCGTCTTCTTAATAACGCTTATTGCCCTCTCGTTTGTGGTTTTCACCTTTTACCCACCGAAGCTGAATATCTTCCGTGACCCACTGACGAGCACCTACGGGATACAAAGCTCTCACGGTAGTCGCGCGGCGTGGTTTTCATAATTTTTGAAAACTCTCTGTGAAAGGTTCTTGTGCAGGAAAACCCACACGCCTCGGATATAGCTTGTATAGAGAGGTCGGTCGTATTCAAAAGCTTTGCCGCCTCACCGATTCTTAAATCCGACACGTAGTCCTTAAATGATAACCTCGTCGCTCTTTTGAAAACCTTTGATACGTAACTGTAATCATATCCGACGCTGCATGCCAGGTCGCACAGGGTTATGTTTTTCCTGAAATTTTCCGAAATATAAGTGAGAAGCCTTAATGCCAGATTCTCTTCTCTGCGCTCGCCGTATTCGTATTCCGCCGTGCTATCGAATACGGCGCAAATATTATATGCTATCGCCTTCTGAAAAAATATGCCGTCACAGCTCTTTGGAATTTCCATACCGAGCTTGAATTTATTGTTTTTTGGCACTGCCTTGGAATTATGAAAGCTGCTTACAAGCTCGGGTGAGAAAATCGCTTCCCACGTTGACGTATTTTCCTTAGTCTCATACGCGTGGCTCTCGTAAGGAAATACGAGGACGGATTCCCCGGGCAAGAGAGTATACACCTTTTTTCCGATAGTCACCCTTGCCTCACCCGTGATAACGGTATAGCACTCGTACGCTTTATGAATATGAAGCGGAAATCCTCGGTTTTCCTTTTCAATAATAATTCTAAAAGGATTTTGCAGTGTCGAGCCGTGTCTTTCAAAAAACATAGGCGCCTCCTATAAAGACAAATTGTGTCTATAATTTTACCATTTTTGCTATTGTTTGTCAATATATTGTCTGGTAAAATATATAAAAAACAGAGTGAGGAAGCTTATGAAATACGATTTGTCAAAATTCAGTATAGAAGAAAAAGTAAGGCTTGTTGTGGGCAAGGATACCTGGCACACCGATGACCTTGACGGAAAGGTTTATCAGGTCTCGGTCTCCGACGGTCCCGTCGGTCTTCGTACCGTCACTGTTGACGAAAACGGAAACCAAACGACAATTCCTGCAACCGCCTTTCCATCGATACAGGTGTTGGCGCAGACCTGGTCTCCGAGGCTCGCATACCGCACGGGCGAGCTGCTTGCCGACGAGTGTATTGAGCGCGACGTTGACGTTTTGCTTGCCCCCGGTATAAACGTGAAAAGGCTTCCCACGTGTGGCAGAAATTTCGAATACGTTTCAGAGGACCCCTATCTTTCGGGAATTTTCGGAAGAGAGCTTATAAAAGGCGTGCAGGAGCACAACGTCGGAACCTCGCTTAAACACTATTGCGTAAATAACCAAGAGCTATCAAGGCTTTCACAGTCAAGCGAGATTGACGAACGCACACTTCGCGAAATTTATACCTACAATTTCAAAATTGCTCTTGAAGCTAAACCGTGGACGGTTATGTCGTCTTATAACAAGGTAAACGGTGTTAAGGTGTCAGAGCATAAAAAGCTCAACGATATGCTCCGCGACGAGCTTTTATTTGACGGACTTATAATGTCAGACTGGGAAGCGGTGGAGGATCACATAGCTTCACTTAAAAGCGGACTTGATCTTGAAATGCCTTACAATGAAGAGCACAACCGCGCGCTTTTACTTGCTGTAAAGAGCGGTGAGGTAAGCGAAGCCGAGCTTGACGAAAGATGCAAAAAGGTGCTTTTGCTTTGCGAAAAATGTGAAAACGCAAAAAAGATAAGACGTGTTGAGAGCACGGTAGAAGAGCGGTTTGCCGAAGCAGAGAGGGTCGCAGAGGAGGGTATAGTTCTTCTCAAAAACAACGGAATACTTCCTCTCAAAGACGGGCAGAGTGTGTTTGTAACCGGAAGAGGAGCTACAAGAAATATCGCCGGCACAGGCTCTTCTGCCGTTGTTCCGAGAGGCACTGTTGCAAATCTCGAAAACGAGCTTTCCGCTCTTATGCCAAATTCAGAGGTGACGTACAGGGTTGCATTTAAGGGTAAGCTCTCATATAGCGTGACAGATGCCTACGGCAAGGACTGCGCTATCGTTTGCGTTGAAAAAATTGACGGCGAGGGCGAGGACGTGTCAAACCTCAGGCTTGACGGCTGGCAAGAAGCAGAGATCCTTGAAATCGCAAGAAAAAATCCAAATACCGTGGTTGTTCTATATCACGGCTCGGTTATCGATATGAGTGCTTGGGCAGATAAGGTAGCGGCGATAATCTCGGTAGGTTATCCCGGCGAGCGCGGAAACGCAGCTCTATCTAAAATAATTTGCGGCAAGGTAAACCCCTCAGGAAAAACAACCGAAACCTATCCCGTTGCAGCAGAAGACTGCCTTGCTATGCATTGTATAAGAAGCACCGAGCACAGCTTATATTCCGACGGGCTTCTCGTCGGATACCGTTGGTATGACACGGCAAAGCACCTCGGCAAAGAGAGCGAGGCGAGAGTTCTTTACCCGTTCGGATACGGACTTTCCTATTCCACCTTTGAATACTCGAATTTGAAGCTTAGCGACAACGAAGAAAATATCACTGTTGAGTTTGAGGTTAAAAACACCTCTGATATTGACGGTAAAGAGTGTGCCGAGGTCTATTACCGCGACCCCGTGTCAAGTGTTTTCCGTCCATTCAAGGAGCTTTGCGGCTTTGAAAAGAAGCTTATCAAAGCGGGCGGCACAGAGCATTACACGGTAAGCGTGCCAAAAGAGTATCTGGCCTTTTATTCGACAGCATACGACAAGTGGACTCTTGAAGCCGGCGACTATGAAATTATGGTCGGCGCAAGCTCTCAGGATATAAAGCTTGTCGGAAAAATAAAAATTTAATCAAAAGGGGCTGCTTCATTTAGGCAGAACCGAATAAAAACGACAGGAGCATTTTAAAACAATGTGCCCCTGTCGTTCTTTTTTAGAAATTTAAATATTTGGTTGAAAACCTGCGGTTTTCTTCGTTTTGATTATTGTTTTTATTCTACCGCCGTTTGCTCGACTCTCGACGTACCCACGTACGCCTTCGGTCGCAAACGACGCTTTCTATCCCAAATTAAGCGAGCCCCAAAGGCGCTTCGAATTAAGAATTCAGCATTTTAACTTTTATTTGATTTAAAACACTTGATTTTGCTGAATTCTTAATGACTCAGCCCCTTTTTTGCGGGATACACTTTTATTTTTTGGTAGAATATGATAAAATATATATAGAAGCATACAGTAAAAGACAAGGGAGGTTAAATATGAAAATACGTTTTATAGGTGCGGCGCACGAGGTTACAGGCTCAGCAACTCTTATTTCGGTTGGAGGCGAAAATTACCTGATAGACTGCGGAATGGAGCAGGGAATTGACGTTTTTGAAAATGCCCCGCTTCCCGTCGTTGCCTCCGAAATAGATGCGGTTTTTCTCACGCATGCGCATATTGACCACTCGGGAATGCTTCCGAAGCTTTATCGCGACGGCTTCCGGGGAAAAATCTATTCAACCGTCGAAACGGCAAATCTTTGCGACATAATGCTTCGTGACTCGGCTCATATCCAAGAGCTTGAAGCAGAATGGCAAACGAGAAAATCCGAGAGAGCGGGCGAGGGCAGGGTTGTACCAATTTACACAACCGAGGACGCGGTGAAAACTCTATCGCTTTTCCGTCCCGCAAAATACGGCGAGGAAATTCGCATTTCGGAATATGCCGCAATCCGATTTACAGACGTCGGCCATCTTCTCGGCTCTGCCGCTATCGAGGTATGGCTGACGGAGGGGGACGTGTCGCGAAAAATAGTGTTTTCGGGCGACGTCGGCAACACAAATCAGCCAATAATAAAAGACCCCTCTTTTGTAGAGGAGGCAGACTACGTTGTTATCGAAGCAACCTACGGCAACCGACTTCACGAAAAGCCGGGTGACACCACAGCAGAGCTTGCGAAATATATAAAGCGAGCCTTTGACCGCGGCGGAAACGTTGTAATCCCCTCGTTTGCGGTTGGAAGAACGCAGGAAATCCTCTACGCGATAAGAGAAATAAAGCTTCGCGGATTAGTAAACGGATTAAAGGATTTTCCCGTATACGTCGATAGTCCGCTTGCAGCTGAGGCGACGGGAATATTCCTCCAATGCGACACCTCGTGTCTTGACGAGGAAACTGCCGCTCTTGTAAAAGCGGGTGTAAATCCTATCTGGGCAGACGGACTTACCCTTTCCGTAACACCGGAGGATTCAAAGGCGATAAACGCAAACAAAACGCCAAAGGTTATAATTTCGTCGAGCGGAATGTGCGAGGCGGGCAGAATCCGCCATCACTTAAAGCACAACCTTTGGAAAGCGGAAAATATAATCTTGTTCGTTGGCTATCAGGCAGAGGGCTCGCTCGGCAGACATATATTGAACGGCGCGAAATCGGTGAAGCTTTTTGGCGAGGAAATCATAGTCAGAGCGGAAATCGCCTCTCTTCACGGAACGTCGGGACACGCAGACAGGGACGGACTTCTCGCCTGGCTCGGAGGCTTTAAGAAAAAACCCGAAACGGTATTCATAAACCACGGTGACGACGACTCCTGCGTAGCTTTCGGAAATCTTCTTACCGATATGGGCTACAACGTCGAAGCGCCTTTCAGCGGAACGGAATACGAGCTCGCAACGGGAAAGATGACTGTATTTGCCGATGCAAAGCTTGTGGAAAAGATAATCTCCGGCGGAAATCGCGCAAGAGCTATTTATAACGAGCTGTGCCTTGCGGCAGAGGAGCTGTTGCGCCTCGCCAAGAGCCGAAAGGGCTCGCCCAACAAGGAAAACGCAAAGCTCATATCTCAAATCCAAAATCTTATTTCGAAGTGGAAATAATAAAAATCCCCCGGTCAAACCGGGGGTATTTCATTTTCGGGTAAAACCCTAAATGTTACTGGCGACGCACAAGTGCGTTTTAGATTGGCCTGCCAGCCATGCATCTGTTACTTACTACCCATAAATGGGTCCCGTGGGTCGAACATGCTTAACTGGTCGCTCTCTTTATCTTGTTTTAATTGGTCTGCTATGTACTCCTTTATTGCTTTCGTGTTCTTCCCCACGGTATCTACGTAATATCCCTTACACCAAAACTCACGGTTTCGGTAGGCGAATTTCACATTGCCCCACTTTTGAAAAATCAAAAGTGCGCTTTTTCCTTTGAGATAACCCATAAATCCCGAAACGCTCATTTTGGGCGGGATGCTTACCAACATATGTATATGGTCTGGGCATACCTCACCTTCAATTATTTCTACGCCTTTCCATTGGCATAATTTTCGCAATATTTCTCTTATCTCCAACCGTCTTTCTTCGAAAAACACCTTCCGTCTATACTTTGGTGCAAAGACAATGTGGTACTTGCAATTCCACGATGTATGTGCTAAAATATTACTGTCTATGGCCTCTTTTTTCATAGATAAATCCTCCAATATGTTTTTTATTTTGACTGGCAGGTCACTTTATTATAACATATTGGAGGATTTCTTTTCATCGGTTAACCTCTTTTGAACCACGCGACTATCGCGTGGTTTTCGTTATACAAAAAGAGGCTACCGAGAGGTAGCCTCAAAAATTATTCTTGCTCTTCTTTTGTCTCTGAATTTACGGTTACCCTTATTTCCTCGGTGAGCTGCTCGGTCGCCTTGGTGACGGTAATCACGAGGTTTTCATACTCAAAGGTATC
>JAZNCB010000050.1:0-17766 GCA_046156285.1 Eubacteriales bacterium
GTGCCAAAAATTGCCGAGATTCGAGTTGTAATTTTCTCGTCATCGCTGATTTTTGCGCCTTTCATAACCGAATATTTTTTGGTTGAGGCATCGTAGACAACCACCTCGAGCTCACCGGGATTAAGTCCTGCCATACGCTCGATTTTCTTTATATTCGGGTTAGAAATCGTATCTACCTTGATATAAAGGCGTTTGGGTGAAAGCTTTGCCGCAAGTTCCATATCTACGTTGGTACGAAGCGGTTCGAGAGCCGAAAGAAGAATTTTAGCGCCCTCGCCCTCCTCAATAGAGAGGTTGCCCGTGATAAGAACCGCGTTTTCAGGGAAAAGCTCGTTCTGGTAGCGCTGATACTGCCTTGCAAAGACGATAACCTCAATTTCGCCAAATCTGTCCTCTACCCTGATAAATGCCATAGTATCGCCACTCTTGGTAATCTTCGTGCGACACTCGGAAATGATACCCGCTACTCTGACGGTGGCTTTATCGGTGTATTTTGTTGTTTCTTTTGCTACGTCCTCGCTTACCTCGTCTAAAATATCGGCAATGCCGTCAGGCGAGAGCTTTTCTATGTGGAGTGAGTAGTTATCTATCATATTGCCCGAAAAATACATACCCGATGCTTCCTTTTCGAGAATGAGAAGCTCCTTTGGCGGATATTCCGACATAGTCGGGTATCTGTACCCCTCGGGATTTTCACTCGGAGCGCCAAGTGAGAACAAATCAAGCTGTCCGGATATATTGTTTCTGCTCTTTTCGTGCTCGGTATCAATGATATTTTCATAGGTGCACATCATAGCAATTCTCGGTACACCAAGTCCGTCGAAAACTCCGCACTTTACAAGTGACTCAACCGTTCTTTTATTTATGTCGTAATCACAGGTACGTCTGACAAACTCGTCAAGAGTTTTGTACGGCGCTCTTTCTCTTTCTCTGACTACCGCCTCAGCAAACTGCCTGCCGACGTTCTTTATTGCTAAAAGTCCATATCTTATATTTGTACCGGAAACCGAGAAATCAGCATAGCTTTCATTGATTTTCGGGGGCAGAACCTTAACTCCGAATTTGCCTGCGTCCTGAATATACGAGCGAAGCTTCTGCGTGTCTCCGAGAACACTCGTCATAAGTGCCGAGAAGTATTCGGCAGGATAGTGGGCTTTGAGATATGCAGTTCTGTAAGAGATTATACCGTACGCGGTTGCGTGGCTTTTGTTGAAAGCATATTTTGCAAATCCGAGCATCTCGTCAAAGACCTCATTTGCAAGGTCAGCACTGATACCACGCTCGACAGCACCCGAAATAAAGCCCTCGCGCTCCTTTATCATTGCCTCGGTTTTTTTCTTCGACATAGCGCGGCGCACAAGGTCTGCTCTCGCATAAGAGTAGCCTGCAAGAGTTCTGCAAATCTGCATAACCTGCTCCTGATAAACGATACAACCGTAGGTAACGTCGAGAATTTCGCGGAGCGCCTCAATTTTGTATTCCGTCTTTTCCCTGCCGTGCTTTCTCTCGATAAACTTGTCTATCGAGTCCATAGGACCGGGTCTATATAGCGCAATGCAGGCTATAATATCTTCAAGTGTTGACGGCATAAGACGGGCAAGCACCTGCTTCATTCCGCCCGATTCGAGCTGGAACACGCCCTCTGTTTTACCGTCGCAAAGAAGCTTGTAGGTCTTTTTATCGTCTAACGGGATTTTTGATATATCAAAATCGGGAATTTTCTTCTTGATTTCGCGCTCTGCATCGTGAATAACGGTAAGATAGCGAAGTCCGAGGAAATCGAACTTGACAAGACCGAGCATAGCATCGGTATTCATATCAAACTGCGTAACAACGCCCGTACCGCTGTATGAAAGTGGTACGTATTCGTAGGTCGGCTTTTCGGTTATAACAACACCTGCCGCGTGGGTTGATGCGTGTCTTGGCATACCTTCGAGCCTCTGGCTGACGTCAAGAAGCCTTTTTACGTCGTCTGCCGACTCGTAGAGCGCCTTTAATTCCTTATCCTTTTCAATAGCGCCCGCAATGCTTCCGTTAAGCTCACGCGGTATTGTTTTGGCAACCGTGTCTACCCTGCTATACGGCATATCAAGAGCTCGTCCGACGTCGCGGACTGCTGCTCTTGCTTGAAGAGTACCAAAGGTGACTATCTGCGCAACCTTATCCTCGCCGTACTTTTGTTTTACGTAGTCTATGACCTCTTCACGTCTCTCGTAACAGAAATCTATATCAAAGTCGGGCATAGAAACGCGCTCAGGGTTGAGAAAACGCTCAAAAAGCAGGTCAAAAGCTATCGGGTCAACGTCGGTAATACCAACGCAGAAAGCAACAAGGCTACCCGCACCCGAACCACGACCGGGGCCAACCGGAATGTCCTTTCTTTTTGCATAGGAAACGAAGTCGCTGACTATAAGATAGTAGGCGTTGAAGCCCATTTTATCTATAACCGAAAGCTCATACTCAAGTCTGTCAATATACTCCTCTCTTTTGTGAATAGAAAAGTCAAATCTTCCCTCGCGCGAAAGCCTTTCAAAGCCACGGTACGCATCACGGTAGAGAGTTTCCTTATGGGTAAGCTCACCCTCCGACTTGAAATCAGGCAGATGAAGCTTGTCAAATTCAAAATCAAAGTTACATTTTTCGGCTATTTTTACTGTGTTTTCAACTGCGTCCTTGTATCCTGCAAAAAGCTTGTCCATCTCCTCGCGGGACTTGAAATAAAATTCGTCGGTTTCAAATCCAAACGGTTTTCCGTCAGTGATTACGCTCGCCGTCTGTATGCACATTAAAATCGCTTGCATATCTGCATCGCGACGGTTAAGGTAATGGACGTCGTTTGTCGCGACCATAGGAATGGAAAACTTTTCGCTTATAAGACGTATTCCGTAGGCAACCTTGCGCTCGTCGTCAAGGTCGTGGTTTTGCACTTCAAGATAGAAATCCTCACCGAATATCGAGCGGTATTCGAGAGCCGCCTTTTCAGCCTCCTCCATATTACCTGCGAGAATAAGCTGAGGAATTTTGCCCGCAATGCAGGCAGAAAGACAGATAAGTCCCTCAGAGTGCGCTCTTAAAAGCTCGTTATCTATTCTCGGCCTTTGATAAAATCCGTCAATGAAGCCGAGCGAAACCATATAGCAAAGGTTTTTATAGCCTATCTCATTTTTGCATAGCAAAACCATATGATGACCTGAGGTGTCACCGCGCCCCTCTTTATCAAGGCGGGATCTGGGCGCAACGTAGACCTCACAGCCGATAATAGGCTTTACTCCTTTTTCTTTTAGAGAGTTGTAAAACTCAACTGCGCCGTACATAACACCGTGGTCGGTTATGGCTACTGCGTCCTGACCGAGCGAGATAGCCTTGTCTGCTATTTCGGAAATCTTAGTTGCGCCGTCAAGCAGGCTATATTCTGTATGAAGATGTAAGTGAACGAAATTTCCCATAGCAAACCTCCGTTTTTATTTTTTTACTCCTTGCCGAAGTAGTTTTCCGCAATTTCAATAATTTTATTTAGTCTGTGTGAAAGCCCCGGCTTTGAAAGAGGGGGCGAAAACTCTGCCGCAAGGCGAGAGAGTGAATAATCCTTATATTGCATACGAAGCCTTGCCGTCGTAAGAAGCTCATCAGGGAGAGTTGACAAGAGGTTGGCTTCGTCAAGCGCCGTTATGGCGGATATTGATTTTGCCGCGGCAAAAACCGACTTTGAAATATTGCTGGTTTCGCAGTTTCGTATGCGGTTTACCGAGTTTTTAAGCTCGTTTTCAAAGTTTAAGTTCATCAGATAAAAGACGGTGTTGTTTAAGCCTAAAAGTCCAAAAAAGTCTTCGATTTCCGAGCTTTTTTGAAGATAGAGTATGTCCTCCTTGCCTCGCTTCACGTATGAAAACGAAGTGCCGAGATTAGAGAGCAGCTCCAAAAGCTGCTTATATCTTTCACCGACCGAAACTTCAAGTCTGAACTGTTTTTTTGGGTCAACAATTCTTCCTGCGGCTAAGAAAACTCCTCTTAAAAATGCCGCTGTGCATCCGTCGCACTTTTTGATAAATGCCTCGCCCCGGGAAGAAAGCGAGCGGATATATTTTTCTGCCGACGGAGCGAAAAAGGAAAGCGTATCACCGATACCTCCAAGCGAATTTTTACCTAATGTTGCCTCTTTTCCGTAAAACTCCAAAATAAGACGGGCGGTAAAATCTATCGCCGACTTATCCGAAAGATTTAAGGTGATTTTATCCTCGACAAGCCTCGCCTTTGCAAAGAAAACGCCCGAAAGCATAGCGCGGCGACAGCAAACGCTTTTTGTCGTCATACCTATTATCTGATTTTTGACGTCCTCTAAAAAGGTCATAGCCTCTCCTTATAAATACTCTATTTCCTCCTCGGGAATAAAGCCGTATTGCGAATAAACCTCGTTTTTGATTTTACATATCAGCCGTTTTATATCAAGAGAGCTTGCACCGCCGGAATTTACGATAAAGCCTGCGTGCTTATATGAAACCAAAGCCCCGCCGACCGAAGCACCCTTTAATCCGAGCCTATCTACAAGAAGCGATACGGGTGTGCCCTCGCATCTTTTGAAAACACTGCCAAGGCTCATCTCTCCTATCGGCTGAGTTTTCCTGCGGCGCTCGATAAATTCCGAAAATCTTTCCTTGATTTTTTCTCTTTCTTCTTTGAAAATACGGAAGCTTGCGCCTAAAAACACGGCATCAGTGCCGAGAAATTTCTGTTTTCTGTATGAAAACTCCATATCGCGAGCCGAAATATCGGAAATTCTGTTTTCGCTTGGAAAATAAATTTTCACGCTCTCGCAACAGTCCGAAATCTGCCCTCCGAATGCGCCTGCGTTTGTATATATCATACCGCCAACGCTCCCGGGAATTCCGAAGAGCTCACACTGAATAGCAATCGAATTATCGGAAAGGCTTGACAAAAGGGCTGAAAACATAACTCCGCACTCAGCATATACGGTATTTTCCGAGAGAAAATACTTATTCAGTTTAGCCGTGAAAATCAAAACTCCGTCATAAATTTCGTCGGACGGAAGAATGTTTGTCATTTTGCCGACTATTTTGTATCTCTCGCCATTTTTAACGAGAAATTCAATGATTTTTATAAATTCCTCCTCGCTCCTTGGGAATACGGCGAGCCTTGCCTGCGCACCGACACCGATAGGTGATACCCTTTTTATATCAAAGAGCGGGTAACTTTCGACCTCCTGCTTTTTTAGAAATCCAAGAAAGCTGTCAGTCATATATTTTCCTTGAAACTAAATTTTAATTTTTGCCGTCGAGCATATCAATAGCTGCGGCTCTTTGCGCCTCTGTAACGTCGATACCTCCGAGAATTCTCGAAAGTTCCTCTATTCTGCCCTCACGCGTGAGCTCCTTGACCGCAGTTTCGGTCCTGCCGTCAACGTCAGACTTGCTGATTTGGAAGTGCTTATTTGCAAGTGATGCTATCTGTGCACTGTGTGTTACCGTAATAAGCTGAGTTTTCTCGGAAAGAGAAAGCATTTTCATACCTATTTTTCTCGCAGTTTTACCCGAAACTCCTGCATCGATTTCGTCGTATATTACCGTCGAAATTCCGTCCTTATCGCTTATTACACTTTTAAGCGCAAGCATAACTCTCGCAAGCTCACCGCCGGAGGCAACTCTTGCAAGAGGCTGGGGCTCTGCACCTCTGTTAGCGCTTATGAAAAACTCCACCGTATCCATTCCGTCGGGATAGAGCCTTCTTCTGCCGTCCTTGTTTTCTACCTTAATCGAGGCAAAAAACACGACCTTTGGCATATCGAGAAATTCAAGAATTGATTTTACCTCGGCTTCAAGCCTCTTTGCTCCGTTTTGACGTGCCTCGTGGATTTTCTCGGCTATTTTAAGCGCTGTCTCGTAGGCACACTCTTCCTCTGCTTCGAGCTTTTTTATAAGCTTATCCGAGTTTTTAAGAGCTTCAAGCTCGCTTTCCGCATTGTCGCGGAATGCTAAAATTTCTTTTATTGTATAGCCGTATTTGCGTTTAAGCTTTGAGATTTTATCAAGTCTTTCCTCTATCTCGTTAAGCGAAGCATCAGTATCCTCGTCAAAATCCGAAATCTCGGAATAGACCTCCTCGGCAATATCGGTAACCTCATAGAGCATATCGCGAAGCTTCTCAGAAAAGTCGGAAAACCTCGGGATAACGTCGGAAATCTGCGAAAGCGCAGTTGCGCTTCTGTCAAGAAGATATGAGACACTGCCTTTTTCACTGCCCTTTAACGCCTTGAAAACAAAGCCAGAGTTTTTAAGGATTTTCTCACTGTTCTTTATCTTCATTTTGCGCTCAACGAGCTCTTCCTCTTCTCCGTCGTGAAGCGAATAGCTGTCAATATCGTTTACCTGATATTCGAGAATTTCAGAAAGCCTCTCACGTTCGCGCTCCTTTTCAAGAAGCTCACGTCTTTCTCTTGATATTCTCTCATACTCCACGTATGCGAGCTTGTATTCCGAAAGCATATCAAGAGTGCCCGTATAGGTGTCTATAATCGAAAGCTGATTTTTCTCATCGGTGAGAGCAAGTGTGTCACTCTGTCCGTGAATTGAAACGAGATATGGAGATATTGCTTTAAGTACACCGAGAGTTGCCGCTCTTCCGTTGATTTTAATGTTTGATTTTGCATCTAAGCTTACCGTGCGCTGTATCATAACATTTCCCTCTTCGTCGGTAAAAATGCCGTTATCGGTAAGCACCGAGAGCGAAGCGGCCGACAAATCGGAGAAAATTCCGCTGACCATTGCATAGTCCTCGCCATGTCTTATAAGCTCACGGTCAGCTCTCTCACCGAGAAGAAGCTTGATACTGTCGATAATTATGGATTTACCTGCTCCGGTCTCACCGGTAAGCGCCATAAAGCCACGTGAAAAATCGATATCAATACATTTTATGACTGCTAAATTTTCTATGTGCAAGGAATTTAACATTTTAATTAACTCCAAATACGGTTTTTAGCTTTTCTTCTACCATTTTTGCGGTTTCTATATCCTTAATTACGAGCAAAATCGTGTCGTCGCCCGCAACCGAACCAACAATATGAGGGTGTTCAAGTGTATCAACGCACACCGCAACGGCATTCGCCATACCTGCAAAAGTCTTAACAACAACGATATTTCCCGCCGCCTCGATTTTCGTTACCGCTTCGGTTATAGCCGAGTTAAGAACGGGAGCATTGCTGTCGCGCTTTACACCGGGTACTATATATTTGTAAGTGCCTCTGCCTGTCATTCCCTTTACAAGCTTCAATTCTCTTATATCACGGGAAAGGGTTGTCTGAGTTGCGCTGATTCCAACCTCGCTAAGTCTTGCTATCAAGGTTTCCTGAGTGTCTATATCATACTTTTCGATAAGCTCAAGTATTTTCTTCTGCCTTGCGTTTTTCATTATATTTCCTCCAAAATCTTCATTTTCTTAAAGAGTGTTGAGAACATATTGCTCTCCGAGAAGGTAAGCACCCGAAGACGTCGCTCCGATGCCTTTATCTCGCAAAGCTCTCCCGAGCCAAGCTCAGAAAAAAGTCTGCCGTCAATACTGATATTAAGAGGTGATTTGCTCATATTTTTAAGCTTGATTATATCGTTTGGCTGGAATACTATCGAGCGGTTGAAGAATGAATGAGGACAAATCGGGGTTGCCACGATAGCATCAATATTATGCGAGATAATCGGGCCGCCTGCCGAAAGCGAGTATGCCGTCGAACCCGCAGGGGTTGATAAAATAATACCGTCAGCTCTGTATTTGATAGAGTCACCGATACCGTTATAAAGCACGAACTCAGCAATACCGAGGAATGAGTCGTGCGAGAGGATTACGTCGTTTACCGCAAGTCTCCCCGCGACTATTCTCTTCTGCTCCGCAAAGGTTGAAACGGTGAGCAGCATTTTTTCTTCTATCTCGTACCCTCCGTCGAAAATACGCGAGAGGACGTCGAGATTATTCGGCTCGACCTCGCTAAGATATCCAACCTTACCGAGATTAACACCGAGAAGCGGAATATTGCGCTCTATTGCAAGGGTTGACGCGTCAAGCATTGAACCGTCACCGCCAACAACGACGATAAGCTCGGTGCTTTCCGGTGCACTCTCGTAATAGGTTGCGCCCTCGATAAGATAGTCACGGTATTTTTCCGATATATATACAACACCGCCAAGTGAGATGAGCTTTTCGGTAATTTTCTTCGTAACCGCAAGCTTCTCGTCCTTTGTTATATTCGGTATTAAAACGAAATTTTTCATATCTTTTCCGCACCTCCGCATTTTCTGAAATGAGCGAGAAATTCTATATTGCCGTCGCCTCCCGTAATATCCGAGCAGACGACCGAAACGGTAGTAAAGCCGACCGCCTCTGCCGAGGAGGTTACCTTGTCAACCGCCATTTTTCTGTATTTTTCGTCCTTGACTATGCCACCCTTTGAAAGAGCGCTTCTGCCTACCTCAAACTGTGGCTTTATAAGGCATATAAAGTCGGAATTCTCCGCAAGCACCGAGTAAACCGCAGGTATAATATAGGTAGCCGAAATAAAGGAAACGTCCATTACCGCAAGGTCCGGTGTGTACTCAAAATCCTCGGGGCTCATATATCTTGCGTTATAGCCCTCGATAACCGTAACGCGAGCGTCACGTCTGAGAAAATCCTTTATCTGCATTGTTCCCGAGTCAAGCGCGATAACGTGCGCCGCCCCGTTTTGCAAAAGGCAGTCGGTAAAACCGCCGCTTGAAGCGCCGATATCTATTGCAAGTCTGTCCTTGCAGTCAATTTGAAAGTCGCGCAAAGCGCCGAGAAGCTTGTATCCGCCACGGCTTGCAAAAGAGCTTTCGCTCTTCAATACCGTAATATCCGGCGACATCTCCGTTACGTCATAGGACGGCTTTGTGACGGGGACACCGCCAATGAGAACCTGCCCCGAGGTTACGAGATTTTTCGCCTCGGTTCTGCTCTCGGCGTATCCGTTTTGTGATAGATAGAGGTCAATTCGCATTTTCGTCGATATTGAACGGTCTGTCTGTAATCTCGCCGTTTTGACCTTCAACCAATATTTTTACCCTTTGCTCCGCTGTATCAAGCTTCTCAGAGCAAAGCTTCACGAGCTTTATTGCGCGCTCAAACTCAGAAATCGATTCATCAAGCGTGAGGTTTCCCGATTCAAGAGAACGCACTATATCTTCAAGAGAGAGTATTGCCTCTTCAAATTTCATATTTTCCATATCAAAGCTCCTTAATTTCTTCTACTGTTGCATTGATTTTTCCGTCCGAGAGGCGAAGCTCAATTTTCTCGCCGGGGCGGACGTCAGCCGTTTTTTTAATAATTTTATCATTTTTCGTCGCCACCGAAAAGCCTCTTGTAAGTACCGAGAGAGGATTTAAGGCATTTATCTTCTCGGATATAAGGAGAAGAGCCGAGCGCCTATTGTCAACACCCGTATTTCCTGCTTCGGTTAGATTTTTTACAATATCCGTCAGAGCGGAGCGCTTATCCTCTAAAATCACCGCAGGATTTTTGAATATCTCTCTCGCGGTAATCTGCATAAGCCTTTCCCTTTTTCTTTCGGTAAAGCGCAAAAGAGCCGAATTAAGCCTGTCCGAATAGGTATCAAGCCTCATAAGAAGCTCGCGCGCGTCGGGGGTTGCAAGCTCTGCCGCCGCAGACGGTGTCGGTGCGCGCAGGTCTGCGACAAAATCCGAAATAGTAAAGTCGGTTTCGTGTCCTACTGCCGAAATTATCGGAATTTTCACCGAGAATATCTTTCTTGCAAGTGCCTCGCTGTTAAATACAAAAAGGTCTTCAAGCGAACCGCCGCCTCTGCCGATAATAATAACGTCAACAAGCGAGCTTTTATCAAAATAATCAAGCGCACGGATAAGATTTTCTGCCGCGCCCTCGCCCTGCACAAGCGACGGGTAAAGATATATTTTCGCAAGAGGAAATCTTCTGCCGAGTACGTTTATAATATCCCTGATTGCCGCACCGGTCGGTGAGGTGATAACGCCGATTTTCTCGGGCATTTTCGGGATTTCTTTTTTATACTCGGGGTTAAAGAGGCCCTCCTCCGAAAGCTTTTCCTTCAACCTTTCATAAGCGAGATAAAGCGCACCGACTCCGTCAGGCTCAACCGTATTTGCATAAAGCTGATACGAGCCGCCCTGAGTATAAACCGAAACCGAGCCGTGCACAACGACCTTCATTCCGTTTTCGAGCGCAAATTTCAAGCGCACCGCTGAGGAACGGAACATAATAGCCTTTATCTGTGCGTCCTTGTCTTTGAGCGAAAAGTAGATATGACCGCTTGTATGATACGTTAGATTTGAAATCTCGCCCTTGACGCTCACCGACGAAAGAGTTCTGTCGGAGTCAAAGATATTCTTTATATATGTGTTTAGCTCTGATATCGTGAGTGCAGCATCAAACCTGCGTTCACGGAGCGAGGAAATATCCATATCCGACACCCCACTTTCAAAATTTCTTTATCTTTTGTAATGCTTTTTAAGAGCGAGACGGGCGATACCGACGGCGTTATCAGCGCTCATACTCGGCTCTGCGAAATAAGCAGGCAGCTTTTTTGAAAGCATTTCTTTAATTATCGAGTTTGACATTACGCCGCCTGCGAATATAAAGTCAAGCTCGCCGTATTTTTCCTTGATATTTTCTGCGAGAAGCAGAAGACCGTTTCCGATATAATCAAGCACGAATGCCGAGACAAGAGCCTTATCCTCCGTTTCCGTATAGAGCTTTTCTGCTATATTTTCAAGTCCGGAGAGGTTTATTGTAAGATCTTTTACCGTTGGCTTTCTCTTTGGTATTTTCTTTTCGTTTTGAAGCGCTAACTCTTCAAGAGCGCGACCTGCGGGAAAGGATAGCCCCATCGCAACACCGACACGGTCAATTACCTGCCCTGCGTTAAGGTCGGCCGCACCGCCGACAAGCTCTGCTGAAAATCCGTTGTCCGAAACTCTTGCAATAAGCGCTTCGGTCGTACCGCCCGATACGTGAAAGGCGGCAAACGGCTTGTCCGAAAGCTCTCTTATTTTCCCCGCCGAATAAAGTGCCGCCATTATATGACCGCATTGGTGAGAGAAGCTATACAGAGGAGCGCCAAGAAATGCGGATAAACCCGTAGCAAACGCAACTCCTGAAAGAAAACAAGGCATATATGAGCCGTCGACGTTTCTCGGTCTTTCACTGACACCGATACAAGCGACCTTAGCCCCGTCTATATATTTCTCTGCCTCTCTTGCAAGCACGGGCAGATTTTTAGTGTGCAAAAACACGGCATCTGACTGACGAAGTCCACGTGCCCCCTCTTTAACCGAGAGCGGTCTTTCAAGGTTTGCAATGAGCTTACCATCTACCGTCATTATAGCAAGAGAGGTCGTGTAGTTGCTCGTATCGATACCGATAACAATTTCTCTCATATTACTTTACGGAGAGCGCCTCAGCGCAAGCATTCAAAGCTCCGTTGACGAGCATATATGCCTTTTCGTCGTCGTATTTCTTCGAGAGCTCGATAGCCTCGTTAATCGAAACCCTTGCAGGAATGTCGGAAAGAAGCATCATCTCATATACCGAAAGGCGCATAACTGCGCGCGATACAAACGAAAGTCTCTTCGCCTTCCAACCGACAAGGCTCTTTTCAATAAGCTCGTCGATAGCTATAAGATTTTCGTTTACTCCAAAGAAAACGCCCTTTACGTAATCGTCGGTTTCAAGCTCGCGAACTGCCGTTGCTTTATCAAAAATTTCCTCAGGTGTTTCGTCGCTTTTTACCGCCATTTCAAAAAGGAGTAAAAACGCATTTTCTCTCGCATTTTTTCTGTTCATAGTCGTACCCTTTATAAAATAATAATATTCTATTATATATTATAATGCCTCGCCCGCTCTTTGTCAATGAGAATTATTCATTATATGCATAAATTTTTGCATATTTTTTCACCAAGTCGGCTCGCTCTATAAGGCACTTGCATTTTTCATATAAAAATGTTATAATATTTATGGAAAAACTTTTTTGCAAACGTCTATTTGACGAATACTATTCTATTGGAGGCAAATATGAAAAAACTACTCACAACGATTTTAACCGTTTTCATGCTTTTTTCACTCGTGTCCTGCGCGTTTTCCGAGGAACAAGAATCTGTGCACCCAATCGAGAAGTTTGGAAAAAAGCTTGAAGAAGACAACTGTTCTATTGAAATGACGTTTTTAATCAAGGACGAACAGTTCAGTGTAAGCTATACCATTGAAATGCAGGTTGACGGAAGTGTTATCTATATGCCTGAATGTACTGCTATGGGACAAGTGCTTTTAGAGGAATGCTATATAAAGGCGTACGAGGATTATAGCTACGTATACAAGAAAAACGATTTTGGAAATTGGATTAGAAACATAGTATATGCTGAGCAAAGCTCAGCAACAGATTACGAAGCATTCTTTGAACTGTTTAGACCAAACAATTACGAAAAGGTTTCAGGTGAGAAAAATACATACAAGCAAAAACCGACCGCAGATTTTGACCTTTTTGATGACGTAACTATGACGGTTACCGATACGGAATGCACAATGGTCGGAATGGTGCTTCAAAACGGCGTATACGTAAACGTCGAAATTCTCTTCTCTAAAATCGGTCAAATTGACATAACTCTCCCGAGAACGAATTAACCGTGCAAAAGGTATAAAAATTCGCAGAATTTTAACCCTAAAAAACAAATAAGCATAAAATTAGAGCGAAGATGCCGTATTTTTACGAAATCTCCGCTCTTTTGGGGTTCTGCCTAAACGAAGCAGCCCTTTTGAAATTGGTTTATTAAATTACTGTGCGTTTGAGCCTGCCGCTATCTCCTCAGCGGTGATTGTAGTCTTGCCGTAATTTGTTACGTTCCAAACTGTTTTTGCTGCCGGACTCTGCTGCGAGGGCTCGGTAGTATCGCCGAAATATATCGTTTCTGTCATAACGCAAGAGAAATAAGAAAGGTTGTAATCCTTATCGAACTTTACTATACCGTTCTGCATAAGAACAACGTCCTTGTATCCGGCAGCCTCACCCATAGGATAAACGGTTGCGGTTACGTCATTAGGTGCTGTGTACTGGTCGTTTGCTTCGTCGTAAACGAAGTTAGACTTGTTAGATACAAGCTTGAAAGCAAGAAGAAAAACACCAATAATTTATTTTCTCTGTATTCTCTTGACTTTTTTTGCTTTATGTGATAATATTTTAGTGTTGCTTTGCGGGTGTGGCGGAACTGGCAGACGCGCCAGACTTAGGATCTGGTGGATTTCCGTGCAGGTTCAAGTCCTCTCACCCGCACCACAAACACTTGAACCTCAAACATTGGGCTCAGGTGTTTTTTGTTTGTGGTGGGGGTGGAACTTGAACTGAAATGCTACGCATTTGCAGGTTCGCGACGGCTCGGTTTTATAGTCGTTATACGTCGCTATGCTCCGCTTCTCTCCTCTAACTCCTTAAAACTCTCGGGCGCGTCAGAAAAAAAGATTATCAATCCTTTTTTCCTCGCTTACCTGTCACCCGCACCACAAACACTTGAACCTCAAACATTGGGCTCAGGTGTTTTTTGTTTGTGGTGGGGGGGTGACGCAGAATGCTGTGTCCTACCCAATCTCGCTTAGACGTCTGTATTCACTTGGGGAGAGGCCGAGCTTTCTTGAAAAGGCTTTTGAGAAAGCAAATGAATCCGAAAATCCGACACTGCTTGCAATCTCGGTTATAGAAAGGCCTGTCTCGGTCAGCATTATTTTAGCTTGATTTATGCGGTATTCGTCAATATAGGCTTTGGGGGATTTGCCAAAAGCTTGCTTATAGATTTTATATAGATATGGCTGAGTTATACCGAGAATTTTCGTCAGCTTTGAAACGGTAATATTATGCGCAAGGTTTTTCTTTACGTAATTGACTGAGAAATCGATATATTTTTCAGCGGCAGTAT
The DNA here is from genome assembly GCA_046156285.1 of Eubacteriales bacterium. Taxonomy (GTDB): domain Bacteria; phylum Bacillota; class Clostridia; order Oscillospirales; family CAG-272; genus UBA1740. The sequence continues at coordinate 13,969 of JAZNCB010000050.1, forward strand.
GAGGGTCGGCGACGGTGCTCCTATCATTCTGATGATATTTGAAAACAGAAAAGAAAAATTCGAGCATTTCCCCGTCGCTGATAGTAGAGCGATTCTGCGCTATAACGAACTCCTTTATCCGTTCAAGCTCGTGCGGCAAGGTGTGAGTAAAAATCTGCGTTCTCTCGTCTGCACCAAAATATTTAAGAAAAGCGGTAAATCTCGCATCAGCACTGGTAAACCATAAAAGCTCAAGCGGGTCGGTTTCGTCGGGGTAAATATTTTCGACAACATTGGGGGTGAAAATAAAGCCTTGCCCCGCTTTTATCGGGTTTCCGTTGTAATTTCCCTTGCCTGACAAAACATAACCTACAAGATGAAATTCATTTTCTCTGGCGGCGAAGGTTGTACCGACTAAGTCGGAAGAATAGCCTATACTGTGAATTTTCAGCACTGAAAGCTCGCCCATTGAATATACTCTGTATCTCATAATCATCACCTCTTGTTATGATTTTAACATAAAAGGTTATTATTTGTCAATGTACAAATTAAAGGTGTAGTGTTATAATCATATTAAACAGTTAAATTTATCGGAGGGCAGGATGAAAAACGCCGTAGAAAATAAAAAAAGACTTGATTACAAGTGGATTATAGCAGGACTGTGTTTTCTTGTAATGTTCGTTGCTCTCGGCTTCTGCTCGACGGCAAAAAACGTTTACTTTCAGCCAATTGTCGAGTATTTGAAATTCTCGCGCAGTGCGTTTGGCCTTAGCGATACTTTCAGATATGCGACAACCTCGTTTGTAACCCTCTTTTTCTACAAGCTCGTAGAGCGCTTTGGAACAAAGAAAATGCTCATAGCAGGACTTATGTTTTATACTCTCTCGGCGCTTATGAATGCGACTTCAAACTCACTTATAGGCTTCTATATCGGCGGTGTATTTCTCGGAATTGCCGTTGCGCTTGCAGGTACGACAATGGTAAGCGTTATCATTAACAAATGGTTTACGAAAAACAAAGGTACTGTTCTCGGCGTTATTCTTGCCGCAAATGCGGCAGGCTCTGCACTCGCAATAGCCTTGCTTGAACCAATGATTTATTCGGGTGGCGCAGGATATAAAAACGCATATTTTATTACCGCTCTTTCAGTCCTATTCGTGCTAATCGTAGTACTTATTCTATTCAGAGATAAAAAAGATGCAGGTTACGTGAAAATCAAGAAAGAAATAAAAACAACAGATACAGAATTTTCTGGATTTTCCTACGATTTTCTTGTAAAAAAGCCCATCTTTTATGCGGTTATTGCCTGTCTTGCCCTATATGCTCTCTCGTCGGTTGGCGCTATATCGACACCGCATCTTAAAGACGTCGGATTTACCGGCGAATTCATTGCACTTGTTTCCTGCATTGGCTCGATAGTGCTTATGGCGGGAAAAATTCTCATCGGTATAATCTACGACAGATTAGGTATTAAAATTTCGGTAAATCTATGCCTTTTTGCAGCACTTATTGCTAAAATCTTACTCTTCTTCGTTAGCTCCGAAACCCCAGCGCTTGCAATAATTTTCACCGTTTTACTTTACCTTGCAACCCCATTTGAAACGATTATGATACCTATTATCGTTCTTGATTTGTTCGGACAGAAAAGTTTTAATAAAATACTTGCAATTACAACAGCGCTTTTCACTGTCGGTCACGCACTAAATTCACCGCTTCTCAACCTCCCGTATGATTTTATGAATAGCTATATTGTTTCGTTCATTGTCTCGGCGGTGGCATCTGTGCTCATCATTATCGTACTCAATTACTCAATAATATCACTTAAAAGAACTAAAACGAAGCTTGAGGTGGAAAAATGTTAAAATGCGGTTTTTATGAAAGAGAGATAACTCCCCCGCTCGGAAGTCATCTACCGGGATATGCAAACATAAGAAAAGCTACCGGTGTCAAGGATAGACTTATGGCAAAGGCGTGTGTATTCTCGAACGAAGCCGAAACTGTTGCTATGATTTCGGTTGACACTCTGCATATGGAAAACGAGCTTAGATGTGCTATTGCAGAGCGCGTTTCAAAATATACCAAAATTCCCGAAAAGAACGTTCTCGTAGCAGCGGTACACACCCACACGGGCATTCCCATTTGGAAGCATTCTTGCGAAGACAGCGAGGTTACAGAAAACGAGGCGCATTACTTCGACGTGTTCGCGAAGCTTATCGCCGACTGTGCGATACTCGCATATCAAAATCTTTCGGAAAGCGCTCTTTCGTTTGGTGTCGGAAGCACCGAGGGCATTTCATTCTGCCGTAACTATATAATGCGTGGTGAGGATCCGAGAACAAATCCACCCCGTCTCTCCCCTGATATTATAAGACCTGCATCTCCTATCGACACAGAAGTTCCCGTTCTCTTTGCTCGCGCAAAGGACGGCACGCCTATTGGAGCTATCGTTTCCTTTGCTTGTCATCTTGACTGCGTTGGCGGTCTTGAATTCAGCGGAGACTACGCATCAGTACTCTCACGAGAACTCAAAGCGACCTACGGCGAGGATTTCGTTACCGTATTCTTTATTGGAACGGCAGGTGACATCAACCACTTTAACGTTAAAGTAGGCGAGGATGCACCTGACCACTACGAAATGATGGGCAAAAAGCTTGCCGAAGAGGTTAAAAGGACTGTTAATTCCTCGGTTAGTGTCAAGGGCGACACTCTCAGATGCGTTTATGAAGAAATAAAAATCCCAAGGCGCGAAATCAGCGATGAGGCACTCGAATATGCAAGACATATTGTAGCAACCGTCAAGGAGATTCCGGGCGCGAAAATCGCGGCAGACGGAACGAACAAGGAGCTCTACGAGCTTATGATGTCGAAAAAAATTCTTTGGTTTATGGAGACCTCACCCGAAATTTACGATATCGTGCTTCAATATATCAAGATAGGCGACGTCAGCTTTTTCGGCTTCCCGAGCGAGATTTACTGTCATTTCGGTATTGACCTGAAAAAGCGCGCTGATGCTTCGATGTGCATCGTTGCTACCTGCTGCAACGCAACCTACGGCTACGTTCCGACAAAGGACCTCCTCTACGAGAGCATTTACTCTTCAAGAGCGGGAAGCAACCGTCTCCACTCAGACGCAGGATATATAATGGTCGACAAGCTGCTCGAAATGAGCAAATAGAAAAAGCCGAGCTTTATCTCTGATAAGGCTCGGCATTCTTTTTCATAACACAAAAAAAGACAGTCAGTGTTAAAAAAACGGTGACTGCCTTTCGTTTCTGCCTAAAAATATATGCCGTTATACGTTGTTTTGCTTCTTATAAGCAAGATAATCCTCATAGCTTCCGGCTCTATCGATAAAGCCGTCGAGAGTGATTTCTATTATGCGATTTGCAACGGTACTTACTATCTCATAGTCGTGCGATGAGAACAAAATGTTACCCTTAAAATGCTCCATTGCGCGGTTGACAGCAGTGATAGATTCGAGGTCGAGATGGTCTGTCGGCTGGTCGATAAAGAGCATATTTGAGCCGAATAGCATCATACGAGAGAACATACATCTGACCTTTTCTCCACCCGAAAGAACGTTAACCGGCTTAAATACCGCATCGTTTGAGAAGAGCATTTTCCCAAGGAATCCGCGAAGATATGACTCTGTCTGGTCCTTTGAATACTGACGCATCCAGTCGAGAATAGACTCGTTGTGCCCCTCGAAGTAAGGTGTGTTGTCGTGTGGGAAATAAGAGGTAGTTATTGATACGCCGAACTTGAACTCACCTGCATCCGCCTCCATTTCCTCGTTGAGAATCTTGTAAAGCGTCGTGG
>JAZNCB010000051.1:0-8552 GCA_046156285.1 Eubacteriales bacterium
TCCTACGGATACAAGATAATAAAGGACGTAAAGCCGTATATCGAGCTTTCGGAATCAACGCTTTATACGATATTAAAGAGGCTTGAATCAGCGAAAATGCTTACGGTATATTCCACAGAGCACGGGGGTAGACTTCGTAAGTATTATCGTATAACCGAGGCAGGACTTTGCCGTATTGAAGAATTTTTGGCAGAGTGGCGTGAGGTAATGAGTATATACGGATTTGTAAGCAGGGAGGTAGAGAAATGAAAAAGCAGGAATTTCTCGAAAATATAAGAAAAGAAATCAAAGGCCTTTCCGAGTGTGAGGTCAAGGAGCGAATAGCCTTTTATTGTGAAATGTTAGACGACAGAATTGAAGATGGGCTCACAGAGGAAGAAGCCGTTTTGGAAATCGGTCCTATAAGCAAGGTCGTGTCCGACGTTTTCTCGGATATTTCGTTTATCAAAATAGCAAAGGATAAAATAAGAAAAAAAGGGGAGCTTGGTATAGGCACGATAACCCTGCTTGCGCTTGGCTCACCTATTTGGCTCTCGCTCGTAATTTCTGCGCTTGCTGTCTTTTTTTCGCTCTTTGTTTCGCTTTGGGCGGTAATTTTCTCGGTTGGCTGGGCTACATTTTTAGCACTCGCAGCTTCAGCCCACGCCGGAATCTTTCTTGGTATAGTATATTTCTTTGTCGGCAGTGTACCGACGGCACTTTATATGTTAAGTATAGGACTTGTTGCATCAGGTCTTACGATTTACTGGTTTTACGCTTCTCGTTCTCTGACGAGGCTTACGTTCTTTGTGACTAAAAGGACTGTTATACTCATTAAGAAAATTATAATAGGAGGTAGAAAAAATGCATAATAATAGAAGACTGATTTTGATTTTTTCGGCTATTCCTATACTTATCGGCGTTTTCCTTTTTGTTTTAGCGCTTAAATACGCAGGCTGGGACTTTTCAAATCTCGGTTCAGGAAAAAAGGAAACTAACGTTTACGAATTTGAAGAAGCTGTAAGCAGCATATCAATAGAAACGGACACTGCCGATATTGAATTTTTGCCGGCAGATGACGAAAAAATCAAGGTTGTCGCAAAAGAAAACGAAAACCTTAAACACACCGTCACACTCACGGACGGAGTGCTTCTTGTAAAGCTCGTTGACACTCGCGCTTGGTACGAGCATATTGCCTTCTTTAATTCAAGCAAGATAACCGTTTATCTACCCACCCGGGTAGCACCCTCCCTCAAAATAGTTGAAAGCACGGGTGATGTCAAAATCGGTGAGGGTATGACCTTTGCAAACCTTGATATCACGACGAGCACAGGCGACGTCAAAATACTCTCCGCGGCAGAAAACGTTACTGTAAAATGCAGCACGGGTGACGTCTATATTAAAAATGCAACCCTTTCTTCACTTAACGTTGCGCTCACAACGGGAGATCTGACGCTTGCCTCGGTTAATGCCCTCGGCGATATTTCGCACACCTCGTCGACGGGGGACTTTGATATCACCGACACAGTTGCCAAAAATCTCATTTCATCAGCTTCGACGGGCAACATTACTATGAAAAACCTCTTCGTAGAAGCAAAAATCGATATAAAAAGAAGCACGGGTGACGTCGAATTCGTTTCTTGTGACAGCTCCGAGCTTTCTATAAAAACGAGTACGGGTGACGTTTCGGGAAGCTTCCTTTCAAATAAGATTATCTTTGTAGAAACCGACACGGGAGAGGTTGACGTGCCGAGAAGTACGGTTGGCGGTATTTGCGATATTGAAACCTCGACGGGTGACGTCACACTGTCCGTCAAAGCAGATTAGAAATTTATATTCGGTTTATATTTTGGGTATATAATTGTGTTAATATGTGGAAATAATCGTTATTATAAGAGATGTGAGGACGTTATTATGAAACAGACAACACTAAAAAAAGAAATTCCTATTTTCTTTTCCACAGACGATAACTATATTCCTTATCTTGATATTGCAATTTCTTCTCTTATTGAGAATGCATCAAAAGACTACGAATACAGAATTATTGTTCTGAATACCGGTATTAAAAAAGAAAATATCGCGAAAATTCTGAAGAATGAAACCGAATATGCGAAAATCGAGTTTCTTGATATATCGCGCGAAGTTGAGAATATAAAGAGCCGTTTTAAGAACGTATACCATTTTTCGATTGTTACCTATTACCGTCTCTTTATTGCATCGCTTTTTCCACAGTATGACAAAATCGTGTATCTTGACTGCGACCTCGTTGTTCTCGGCGATATTTCCGAGCTTTACAACATCGACCTTTCGGGCAACATTCTCGGAGCTACGGTAGAGCAATTTGTTCAAGCGACAGAGCCGTTCAAGCAGTATGCAAGAGAAGCGGTTGGTGTAAAGGCGGAAACCTATATCAATGCAGGTGTTCTCGTTATCGACCTTGCTGAGTTCAGAAAAAACAAAATTGAAGAGAAGTTCGTTCACCTTATAACGAGCTACGACTTTGACGTCGTTGATCCCGACCAGGCATATCTTAACTATCTTTGCTATGAGAAGATTTTGATTTTGCCAACCGGCTGGAATAAAGAGCCTCTTCCGACAGAGCCTGAGGGCAAGCTCAATATCGTTCACTATGCACTTTATAAAAAGCCGTGGCAATACGATGACGTGCTAATGGGCGAATACTTTTGGAGCTATGCAGAAAAATCCCCGTTCTTCGAGGATATCAAAAGAAATAGGGAAAGCTTTTCAGACGAGGAAAGAATTAAAAAGGAGAGTGCGGCGGGCGAAATTATCGACCACTGTCTTCGTCTTTGTGCTTCGGATTACACCTTTGCTAAAAAGCTTACAAGAGAATAATAAAAAAGAGAGCAACGGAGAAACCGATGCTCTCTTTTACTGTCACTTAATGACGAAGTGCCGGAAATTGATATAATTAAAAAGTCACTTCGAAATAGAAGTGACTTTTTGTGGCGCGCCCAGGAGGATTCGAACCTTCGACCTACCGGTTCGTAGCCGGGCACTCTATCCACTGAGCTATGGGCGCAAATTTGGAGCGAGTGATGGGAATCGAACCCACGCGACCAGCTTGGAAGGCTGGAATTCTACCATTGAACTACACTCGCATAACGTTTCAACGCTTATATATCATAACACAAAGATTGCGTTTTGTCAATAGTTTTTTGAAAAGATTTTGAAAGTTTTTTCACAAGCAGAGAAAGAAAAAGGAGGAATATAAATTAGTGTGAAAATAAGGGCGCATTTGCCGTTCTGCTATTGACAAATACTCCTCTTTTTGATAAAATATTTTTAATAAGTTATTTGGAGCATATTATGAAGCTAAATTTCGTACCCGATTTCAGATTCAAGACCTTTGACTTGGCTACGGCAGACTTTCTTTTGTCGCTTGGAGTTAAGGGCATAATTTTAGATATTGACAACACTCTCGAGCCGTATGAAAACGCGCTTCCCGGTGAGCACGTTGTATCGTGGCTGAAAAGCCTTTCCGAGTCTGGAATTTCTGCCGCAATAGTGTCGAACAATAATCGAAGGAGAGTTGAGCTTTTCAACTCAGACTTAAATCTTCCCGCATATTTTAAGGCTAAGAAGCCTTTCAAGAAAAATCTTCTTTTGGCTATGTCGGATATGGGGACAACCCCCGAGAATACTATCCTTATGGGAGACCAGGTGTTTACTGACGTTTGGGCAGCTCACAACGCAGGCATCAAGGCGATTTTGGTGCCTCCGATAAAGGATAAGCGCGATATTTTCACAAGATTTAAGAGGTTTCTTGAAAAGCCCTTTCTCAAAAAGTACGAAAAGAGGAATAAGAAATGAGTGCATTCTTTGGCCCTGGCGGAAACAGTGAGGCATTCAAGGCGGCGGGCGGCAAATCAACCCTCGATGCGCCTAAATGGCTCTCCGAAATAGGACTTAATGCCTATGAATATGAGGCAGGAAACGGGATTGTAGCTTCTTCCGCAATGCTCTCGGCAATAGGCAGAGAAGCGAAAAAATATAATATCAAAACCTCGTTCCATACACCGTATTTTATCTCTTTATCGGGTGTGGAAGAGGAAAAAAGGCTTAAAAGCATAGGATATATACAAAAAAGCCTTGAAGCCGCTCATCTTCTCGGAGCAAAAACCATCGTCGTTCATACCGGCTCAGCGGCAAAAATCACGCGTGATGAGGCAATGCGCCTCGCAGGCGATACACTTATCAGAACGCTTTCCTCGGTTGAAACCTACGGTGTTAAAATCGGTCTTGAAACTATGGGCAAGATAAATCAGCTCGGCACACTTGAAGAGGTGCTTGAGCTTTGCAGAATTGACTCGGCATTCGTTCCCGTCGTTGACTTCGGACATTTGAACGCGCGCGAGCTTGGCGGAGTTTTTAATAATCAAGACGATTATATGAGAGTATTCGACCGCATTGACAGAGCGCTTGGTGCGGATATTGCTGCAAACCTGCATTGCCACTTTTCAAAAATCGAGTGGACAAATTCAGGCGAGAAAAAGCACCTCACCTTTGCCGACGAGGTCTACGGTCCAAATTTCGAGCCGCTTATTGAGGCTATCGTGAAAAACTCGCTTACTCCGACAATTATCAGCGAGTCTGCCGGCACACAGTCCGACGACGCGCTTTCAATGAAAAAATATTATGAGGAGCTTAGAAAATGACAAAGCTTGAAAAGATAAGAAAAGCACTTAAAGAGGCAAATATCGATGCCGTTATAGTGTATGACGAGCTTAACCAGAGATATCTCTCGGATTTTGCCTTTACCGACGGACTTTTGCTTATTACCGAAAACCGCGCGGAGCTTGTGACGGATTTCCGTTATTTTGAAATGGCAGAGAAGTTTGCCTCGCGCGATTTCAATATCGTAATGCCCGACGACCGTCGCGAATACGTTGGTAAAATTTTGGCTGACGAGGGTGTAAAAACACTTGGATTTGAGGGCTTGTTCCTTTCGTTCGAGGCATACGAATCGCTCAGGGGAGCATACAAGGGTGTTGAGCTTGTCAATATCGGTGATATGATAGAGGCTATCCGTCAGATTAAAACTCCCGACGAAATCGAAGCTATGCAAAAGGCGCAGGATATTGCAGACCTTGCTTTTTCTCACATAGTAAACGTCATTACTCCCAATATGACCGAGATTGAGGTTGCGGCAGAGCTTGAATACGTAATGAGAAAGAATGGCTCGGAGGGCGCTGCGTTTGATACTATCGCCGTTTCGGGTGATGCTTCGGCACTTCCTCACGGAACACCGAGAAACTGCAAATTGAAGCAGGGATTTTTGACAATGGACTACGGAGCAAAGTATAACGGCTACCTTTCGGATATGACGAGAACTATCGTTATCGGTAGGGCCGACGCTGAAATAAAGAAGCTCTATAACACCGTTCTTCGTGCGCAGACAGCGGCTCTTGACTTCATTCGTGCCGGCGTTGATGCAGGCGAGGTTGACAAGGTGGCGCGCGATATTATCGATGCAGTTCCCGAGTATAAGGGCGCTTTCGGTCACTCGCTCGGTCACTCAATAGGACTTCTCGTACACGAAAAGCCCGGTCTTTCAAAGAGAGCATTCGGCAATATTACCCGCGTTGGCGAGATTTACACCGTTGAGCCGGGAATCTATCTTTTTGGTAAATACGGCTGTCGAATTGAGGATATGGTAGCTCTTACCGAAAACGGAATCTACAATTTTACTCATTCTACCAAGGAACTCATAGAAATTCTTTGATTTTTTTGAAAAAAATTGCATTTACCTATTGAAAAATTTATCGTTTTATAGTAAAATATTGTATAGTACTTTTGCAAGGTGCAGCTGTGACGTGTTGCATCTACAATTCTACAATCGTCAAGAAAAGGAAAATTTTAATGTTAACAGCAGGTGATTTCAAAAATGGCGTTACCTTCGAAATGGAAGGTAAGGTTTATCAGGTAATCGAGTTCCAGCACGTAAAACCCGGTAAGGGCGCAGCTTTCGTAAGAACAAAGTACAGAGACGTTGTTACGGGCGCTATCCGTGAGGCATCTTTCAACCCCACGGCAAAGTTCGAGAACGCAGTTATCGAGCGTCGTGACCTCGAATACCTCTATAACGACGGAGAGCTTTACTACTTTATGGATCCCGAATCATACGAGCAGATTCCTCTTAACAGCGATAAGCTCGGTGACAACTTCAAGTTCGTAAAGGAGAATACCGTTTGCCGTATCTCTTCCTGGAAGGGTAACGTTTTCTCTGTTGAGCCTCCCACATTCGTTGAGCTCGCAGTAACCGAGACCGAGCCCGGTGTTCGCGGCGATACAGCTACTAACGTAACTAAGCCCGCAACTCTTGAAACAGGCGCAGTTATTAAGGTTCCGATTTTCATCAACGAGGGCGACGTTCTTCGTATTGATACCAGAACCGGAGAGTACCTCGAAAGAGCGTAATCACAAATATAAAAGCGGCTCTCAAATCTGGGAGCCACTTTTTTAGAATAATAAAAGTGAGGAACATAAAATGAATATCAACGAAAAAGCAGCTTATCTTAAAGGTGTATTTGACGGCTCTGACCTTGACAAGAGCGCAAAGGAAGTAAAAATCATAGGTGAAATGCTCGACCTTATGTCTAAAATGGCTACGAGGATTTCCGAGCTTGAAGCAGAGTGTGCGGAGCTTCGCGAGTATGCAGAGGAGCTTGACGAGGACCTCGGTGCAGTAGAGGAGGATCTTTACTTTACAGATGACGATGAGGACGAGGATGACGAGGAATACTACGGTGAAGAGGACGACGAGTACTACGAGCTCAAATGCCCGAACTGCGGCGAGATAGTATGCTTCGACGACTCAATCGAGCCTGACGACCTTGTTTGCCCCGCTTGTGGCGAGAAGGTTGGCGACGTAGAAATTTGCGACGGTGATTGCGACACCTGCGATAATAAAGAGTGCGAATAATGCGTAAAGTCTATAAGAGAGGAAATTGCCTTTTGGTAATTTCCTCTCAGTTTTATAATATTTTATTTTTATCTATTGACAAAACCGGTCACTTGTGATAAAATCAATACAAAGCGATGACGAAGAGGAAACCGAAAGGGTAATCACAGAGAGCCGCAGGTGGTGCGAGGCGGTATTATGGGTTCGGATTTCTATGGCTTCCGAGCAGGCTTTCCCGAGCGAGAGTTAGGGTAGCACGCAGGCGCAGCGTTACGGGCGCAAGGGCTTTTTTTGGCTCTCTGAGCGGCACTTTTTGTGCAATTTGAGTGGTAACGCGGATGATTTTCATTCGTCTCATTGTTTATGGGACGGATTTTTTTATTTTTTGTGAAAAGCGAGGATGTTAAAATGAAAAAGACAAGAATTGAAACTAAATGTGTTCAAGGCGGTTATAAGCCCGGCAACGGTGAGCCAAGACAGATTCCAATAGTGCAGAGCACAACCTTTAAGTATTCAACAAGTGAGGATATGGGCAAGCTTTTTGACCTTGAAGCATCGGGCTACTTCTATTCAAGACTTCAAAACCCCACCTGCGACACTGTTGCGGCGAGAATTTGTGAGCTTGAAGGCGGCACTGCGGCAATGCTTACCTCATCAGGTCAGGCGGCTAACTTCTTCGCAGTCTTTAATATTGCCTCGCAGGGTGACCACGTAGTTGCTTCCAGCGCAATTTACGGCGGAACATATAATCTTTTTGCGGTAACTATGAAGAGAATGGGCATCGAGTTTACATTTGTTAAGCCGAATGCCACAGAAGAGGAGCTTGCCGCCGCATTCAGACCTAATACTAAGGCTGTATTCGGTGAAACTATTGCAAATCCCGCACTCCAAGTGCTTGATATTGAGAAATTTGCAAAGGCGGCTCACGCAAATGGTGTTCCGCTTATCGTAGACAATACCTTTGCAACACCTATAAACTGCCGTCCCTTTGAGTTTGGCGCAGATATCGTAACTCACTCAACGACAAAGTATATGGACGGTCACGGCTCTGCGGTTGGCGGTTGTATCGTTGATTCGGGCAAATTTGACTGGGCAGCTTCGGGCAAATTCCCTGGACTTTGCACACCCGACGATAGCTATCACGGTGTTACTTACATCGAGAGATTTGGCAAAGAGGGCGCGTTTATCACAAAGGCAACGGCACAGCTTATGCGTGACTTCGGTTGCACACAGTCTCCTCAGAGCGCATTTATTCTCGGTCTCGGTCTTGAAAGCCTCCACGTACGTATGAAGCGCCACTGCGAGAATGCTCTTGCGGTTGCAGAATTTCTTAAATCTCATAAGAACGTTGAGTGGGTTAAGTATCCCGACCTCCCGGGCGACGAGGACTACGAGCTTTGCAAGAAATATCTTCCTAACGGCTCTTGCGGTGTTGTCAGCTTCGGTGTAAAGGGCGGACGCCGTGCGGCAGAGAAGTTTATGAAGGCTTTGAAGCTTGGTGCTATCGAAACTCACGTAGCAGACGCGAGAACCTGTTGTCTCCACCCTGCAAGCGCAACTCACCGTCAGATGAATGACGAAGAGCTTATGGCGGCAGGTGTTTCTCCCGACCTTATCCGTTATTCCTGCGGAATTGAGAACTCGCTTG
>JAZNCB010000052.1:0-5501 GCA_046156285.1 Eubacteriales bacterium
ACGTATCTATACCACCGATACTTGCTCTGTTTCTTTTATCCTTCGGTATACTTAGCCTTCTTCTCAATTTCGGTGATTACTATTTCAGCATAGAGGGGCGCGTTTATCTTTCCGTGGTTATAATTTCCGCAGCCTTGGCAATACTTTCTCTACCCTTTTTGCTGTTTGATAAGCCTATTGCCATTGCGCTTCAAGATTTTAAGCTGACCGACCACCTCTTCTTTGAGTTCTTCTCGATTAAGAGAATGCACAGAGTTGACCACGTATCTATACCACCGATACTTGCTCTGTTTCTCGGTATAATCCCTGCGGTGATTTCATTTTTCACCTCTATTGAAATAGTGATTTTGGTTATCTTTATAACACTTTTAGTGGCGATTTCGTTTACCTCGCCGGAGTTTCCGATGATGCTTACGATAATCGTTTTGCCGTACGTAACCTTAATCCCGTATCATAACGCGGTTCTTTCCGCGCTTTCGCTTCTCACGTTTGCCTCGTATCTTATGAAGGTCATTATCGGAAAGCGCGTTTTCAATTTCAGCGTCTATGACGTAGCCGTGTTTTTGATTGGTGTATTGATTTTTGTCAGCGGCTCGATTGCAAGTGACGGTGAATTTACCGGCTCGCTTATATTTATCGCCCTCACGTTAGCGTATTTTCCTGCAAGTAATATTATAATTAACAGACGACTTGCCGATTCCGCAATAAATGCGCTCATAGTTTCCGCAATACCCATCGTTTTCGTTTCGATAATAGAGTTTATAGTCGAGCTTCCGTCCACTAAATATATCATACCGAAGTATTCCACCCCGGGTGTCTCCGCCTTTTTCTCAACACCCGAAGCGCTTGCCGCATTTATGCTGGTGTCCGCAATACTTACTCTTGTTTTTGCGATAGAGAAAAAACGCAAAAGAAACAAGGTTTTCTATTATCTCATATTCTTTCTTGAACTTACCGTATTAGTTTTGGTAATGCAGCCGGGCGCGTGGATAGGTGCCGTTATAGCGCTTGTAGCTTACCCCATAATAAAATCGAAAAAGGCTCCTATTGATACTCTCTCGATAGTTCTTATTATTCCGTATCTCCTTTTCCTTTTGCCGACGGAATTCCTTGACACTGTCTTATCTGTAAACGGCTTTTCGTTCTCGGAAATGGTCGGTGTAATAAAAGAAAATCTCGGAATTTTCTTAGACAATTTCTTTATTGGCGGAGGACGCGGACTTGACGTTGCCGCTAATACGGCGGTTGCTATTGCCGCTGAATTCGGAGTAATAGTTCTTGCCCTTCTCGTTTTGCTTATCCTTTTAAGGTTCAGACACCTTTCGTACTATCGCCTTTATATCCGCTCCTCATCGGTTTCGGTTACAGCGGAAATGACGGCGCTTGCGCTTGTCGCTCTTATTGCATACAGTACCTTTGAATACATCTTCGCAGATGTTTCGGTCGTGTGCCTTTTCTGGTTCGTTTTTGCAATCTCTACTGCATCTCTCAGAACCGCAAAAAGAGAGCATAACGAGATACTCGGCTATTACGGAGATTCGCGAAGCTCTGAGTCAAGTGCGCTTGATATTGGTATAAATAGTCTAAATTAATATTATTTTGGGAAAAAATTGAAAAAAGTATTGATTTTTCGGTTTCTATTTGATATACTTGATATGATTAAGGTCTAAGGAGATTAATTTTATGATTTCTCGCAGTGTAACAATAAAAAACAGCGTAGGACTTCACGCAAGACCTGCTACCTTCTTTATCCAGAAGGCTAACTCATTCAAAAGCTCCATCTGGGTTGAAAAAGAGGATTGCAGAGTAAATGCGAAGAGCCTGCTCGGTGTTCTTTCTCTTGGCATTGTTGAGGGCACGACCATCACGCTTATTGCAGACGGCAGTGACGAAGCGTCGGCAGTGGACGGTCTCGTTGCTCTTATAGATAGCGGATTTATAGAACATTGACGTAAATATATATCAGAGGGGCTGTCGGGTTAGCGTACTATCCGCAGCCCCTCTGTTTAGTAAAAGGAGACTTTATGACGAGCATAGAAAGACTTCGTGATAAGGCAAACTCCCTGCCACAAAGACCGGGAGTTTATATAATGAAAAACTCCGACGGTGCGGTTATATACGTTGGTAAATCGAAGAAGCTTAAAAATCGCGTTACCTCATATTTTTCAGGGAAGCCAAGCTCCTATAAAACGGCTAAAATGGTCAGCCTTGTGTCCGACTTTGACTATATCGTGTGCAAAACCGAGATAGAGGCGCTGACACTCGAAAACACACTTATAAAGAAGCATTCTCCAAAATACAACATTAAGCTCAAAGATGCAAAATCCTATCCGTATATCAAGGTTACAGCAGAGGAATTTCCAAAGCTTTTCGTAACCCGTGAAAGACGGAGCGACAGAGCGAGGTATTTTGGTCCGTACCAGAGCGCAAAGGGAGCTCACGCAGCTCTCGATACGGTGATGCGGATTTTCACCCTCGCAACCTGCAAAAGAAGCTTTCCGAGGGATATAAACAGGGAAAGACCGTGTATTTACCGAGATATCGGCAGATGCGTCGCTCCCTGCACAGGTAAGGTCACGGGTGTTGAATACAGGGCACTCGTGAAATGTGCGGAGTCGGTCCTTGACGGAAATATAAAGGAAACCGCACAAATGCTCGCCTCAGAGATGGAAGCGGCATCTGTCAATTTGGAGTTTGAGAGAGCGGCAGTCATCAGGGATAGCATATATGCTCTTGACAAGCTCTCCGAAAAGCAAAAGGTCGTTGCAGACCTCAAAGTCAACCGCGACGTTTTTGCTATATATACCTCCGATACGGAGGGTGTTCTCGCTATGCTTTCAATAAGAGCCGGCGCTCTCGTTAATAAAAACGAATTTATTCTTTCGGCAACCGAGCTGACAAGCCCCGACGATGCAATATCGCTTATAGCCGATTATTACGACACCTCGGGAAACATTCCGCGCGAGATAATGCTCGACTTTGAATTGACCGAGGACGATACCGAGCTTCTCTCGGAGTATCTCTCACTCTCCACAAAGTATAGGGTAAGCGTCAGAATACCCGAGCGAGGCGACGGACGCGCTCTTTGCGATATGGCGCTCGAAAACGCAAAGGAAATGGCAAGACAGTACAGACTTGAAGGTGAAAGAGAGGATAAAAACCTTAAAAAGCTCACCGAGCTTCTTTCTTTGCCCGAAGTTCCGAAGAGAATAGAGGCATACGATATATCCAATATCGGCGACGAAAATATCACTGCCGCAATGATAGTCTACAAGGACGGAAAATTCAAGAAAAAGGACTACCGCACCTTTAACGTGAAAACCACGTCGGGCAGAGACGATTTCGGTTCTATGCGCGAGGTGCTTGGAAGAAGATTTTCTCATATCGGTGACGGCAGTGAGTCGCTTGGAGAAGCCCCCGACCTTATTTTGCTTGACGGCGGAGAGGGACACGTCAGCGTTATCCGCTCTCTTATGGAGGAGAGGGGAATAGAAATTTCACTTTTCGGAATGGTAAAGGACGAGTATCATAAAACTCGTGCAATAACCGACGGAGAGCGTGAGATTTCGATAGCCAAGGAAACAGGAGTGTACACCTTTGTTTACAACATTCAGGAAGAGGTACACCGCTTCGCAATAAAAAATACAACTAATGCAAAAATTAAAACGCTCACCCATTCCTCGCTTGAAAAGATAAAAGGAATAGGTCCGAAAAAAGCAAAAATATTACTTTCCTCAATGCCGCTTGCAAAGGTTCGTGTTGCAAGCATAAAGGAGCTTTCCGAAATAGACGGAATAAGCCAAAAGGACGCAGAAAATATACACGAATATTACAGAAAAGCAAAGGAGCAGACACCCCGTGTTAAGAATAATAACAGGAAAAGCCAAAGGTAAAAAGCTTGAAACTCTCCTCGGTGACGAAACGAGACCGACCTCAGAGAGAATAAAGGAGGCGATATTCTCTTCAATACAGTTTGATATTGAGAATAGACGCGTTCTTGACCTTTTTGCAGGCTGCGGTCAGCTTGGTCTTGAAGCTCTTTCGAGAGGTGCGTCTATGGCAAGCTTCGTTGATGCCTCCCGCGATGCTATCGATATAGTCAAGCGCAATGCAAAGGCTACGGGCTTTTTCGAGGTATCGAGATATATGGTCAGCGACTGGCGCAACTATATAAGAAAAGCGGCAGGACGTGACAGCTACGACCTTGTATTTATAGATCCGCCTTATGCTATGGAGTGTTGTCGCGATGCGCTTTCAAGGCTTAAAGACGGGGGTCTTCTTGCAAAGGGCGCTATTGTCGTTTTGGAGTCTGGTGAGGAGGATATTTCCCCCGATACGATTTCGGACTTTGAGGTTATGAAATCCACGCACTACGGAAAGAAAACCTTTGTCAACGTTTTGTTATATAAGGGCGGTGAGGAAGAGTGAGCCGCGTATTGCTTCCGGGAAGCTACGACCCTGTAACCCTCGGTCATCTTGAAATAATCAAAAAAGCCGCAGAGCTCTATGACGAGGTTTTCGTCGTTATGTTTATAAACAGTGAAAAGAGCTACACCTTTTCAAAAGAGGAAAGACGTCAGATGCTCACACTTGCAACCGAGGAGCTCGAAAACGTTTTTGTTGACGCGTATGACGGTTACGTCGTTGATTATGCCAAAAATAACGGTATCGACCTCATAATAAAGGGATACAGAAACGAGACCGACCTCGCATACGAAAAAATTCAGGCGGAATACAACCTCAAAAACGGAAAAATCGAGACGGTGCTTTGGCAGTCTTGCGAAGAATTTTCAACCGTTAGCTCGACACTTGCCCGCGAGTGTATCAAAAAAGGGGAAAAACTTGACAAACTTTTGCCCGAAAAGGTTATTTCATACCTTAATAGTCATTGACAAATTAAAATATTTAGTTTATAATAATTAGGTTAGATAGATTTTCAGAAAGGACCTTTCAAAATGGAAGTAAAGATTGCAGAACTAAAAAAACAGTTTGAAGAAAAGCTTTCCGTTGCAACCGACAAGGGCGCGCTTGAAGCGCTTCGCGTTGACTTTTTAGGTAAAAAGGGCGCAGTTGCCGAGCTTATGAAGGGGCTTCGCGACGTTGCCGATAAGAAGACGGCGGGACAGCTTATAAACACCTTCAAAAACGAGGTTGAGGCAGCGGTTTTGGCAGCAGAGGAGGCACTTGAAAAGGCTTTTATAGACGCTAAAATCCGTGGCGCTAAAAAATATAATCCCACTCTTGCATACGAAAGAGAGCTTGGCTCGTATCACCCGATAACCCTCGCAACGCGTGAGGTTGAGGAGATTTTCGTAAGCATGGGCTTCACTATTGAGGACTATGCCGAGGTCGTTGACGATTACGAGTGCTTTGAGGCGCTCAATATTCCGAAGCACCACCCCGCAAGAGATATGCAGGATACCTATTACCTCGAAAACGGTCAGCTCCTTAAAACTCAGACCTCAGCGGCGCAGAATGCTATTATGAAAAAGTACGGAGCA
>JAZNCB010000053.1:0-16611 GCA_046156285.1 Eubacteriales bacterium
CACTTCTTCACCATATAACCGACAGAATTACCCACGAGGTTGAGGGTATCAACAGAGTTCTTCTCGATTTGACACCGAAGCCTATCGGAACGATAGAGTGGGAGTCAGTTTTGCTATGCAAAACTCAACTATGATTGCCTACGGCAAGTTATCAGTTATGATACGCTTCGCGTAGTTATGATGTGCCTTTGGCACAGTTTGAAGTTACAAGGCAATCATATCATAACGCTTGCGTAGCAAGCTCATAACATTTGGCGAAGCCAAATTCACAACTCTAAACTAATAACTGAAAGTGCAAAACTCAACTATGATTGCCTGCGGCAAGTTATCAGTTATGATACGCTTCGCGTAGTTATGATGTGCCTTCGGCACAGTTTGAAGTTACAAGGCAATCGTATAAAATTTTATCCGACGGCATAGGCGAATGAACTTTTGTCGTCGGATTATTTTTGCTACGGCAAATTCCGTAAATCTTCAAAAATTCACACGGAGATATTTTATGAAATTCAAACCGAACCCATTGTTGTACGGTGCAGATATGAGCTTTTATAGCAGCTTCAAGCTGGCGGTTACTATGCGTGACACTGTCAATTATGAAGTTCTTTCCCGAGCAGTAGAGACAGCTATGCTCCGATACCCGTACTTTTCCGTATCCCCAAAGAGAGAGGGCGAGAGTATCGTATTGGCTTTCAACTCCCGCCCCGTTCCCGTGTTTGACAGCGATTACTGTGCGGTACTCGGCAGCGAGGAGTGCAATAGGCACCTGCTCCACTTTGCCTGCGAGAAAAACAAAATATTTTTGAATGCAAGCCACTATATTGCGGACGGTATGGGCATTGATCCTCTTTTGAAAATGGTGCTATACCTATACGTTGTTGAAATATACGGAAAAGAAGGTCTATACCCCGAGCGAATTTGTATGCCGGGCGATCCGGTAGCAGAGGAGGAGTATGCCTACCCCTTTCCAAGCGCACCATTTGAAACCGAGAACGAATGGATAGAACGCAAAATTCCCGAGAAAGTGCACGGCTTAAACCCAGACAAATTCGACAAGGACGGACTTTATGCCTACCATCTGCATATCCCATAGCGCGATATGATGAAAATGGCGAGCCCTCTTGACGGAAGTCCGGTTTCCTTTCTGAGTGTTATGCTATACCGTGCCTTTTGTTCTGTTGATAAAGAAGTGGAGCTTCCAGTAATTTCACACGTTCAGCACCAGTATAGGCAGGCACTTAAAGTTCCGTTTAACCACCATAGCTTAGTCAGCTATATTCCTGTTTTCCTTCTCCCGTCCGTAAAAGAGAAGGCGGTTGACCAGCAGAACACCTTTTTGCGCGGACAGATTATTATCGGAAGCGATTTTGACGAGGATCGCAAGGCGGTAAACAAAATGCTGAATGCTTTCCTGCAAAACGAGAACGCAAGTCTTGCGGATAAAAAGGCGGCTATGCGCAGGTACGTTGAGCGCAGTATTGAGGGCAAGACCTTCGGTATCAGCTACGTTGGCAAAATGGATTGGTGCGGACTTGATAGGTACGTTGAGGATCTCCACGCATATATCGGCGAAAAGCATACTGAAAATATGATGCTTGTAGAGGTTATGACGGTTGGCGAGGACTTCACGATAAACCTTATGCAGAGTGGCCGCGGTCGCGCTTACGTAGACGCATTTATAGAGCAGCTTGGACTTATGAATATACCCGTCAGACTTACGGGCGAGGAGAGATATACTCTTTGCGACACCGTAATACCAAGCTGATTTTAAGTGAATAAGTGTCAGATGCCCGATTAAGCGGCTTGGAGCAGTTTTTCAAGCCGCTTTTAGTTTTTGTCTGCGAGCTTTCGCAAGTAGACAGCAGTTTAACCCCTTTGTGTTTTAAGCTGTAATTAACACTTGACATTTATATTCTCCTTTGTTATAATATTAGTGCTGACTATAAGCGTCGGGGTCCGACTGAGTTGAGGTTTACCTGCGAACTCACAAAAGACGATAGTCAACCGTCTTTTTTCAAACGCTCTTCGGAGCGTTTTTTCTTTTTATGATTGACAAACCACGTCAAGCGGTTGTATAATGAATTATCTTATTTATTGAGGTGTAATATATGTGGAATACGTTTTTAAACAATTCAGATAGCGGTGTCATAACAGATACAGCAAAACCTAATAATAGTTATGATGGATATGTCAAAGCCGCGGCAAATAATGAATTTATCTGGGGGATGCTTTTAGGCTTTTCATTAGCTATTCTTCTTTTTGTAATATACAAAATTTCAAAACGTATTATTAAGAAGATACGTGAGGAATACGATACCATCGAGGACGATTAAAACGTTCTCGTTTTTTTGTTGAAACAAAGATTTCAAAATCTTGAATGGTATAGCAACAATCCACAAAACAACTGAAAGAAAAATTTTAACACCTGTCCACAAAAGGGTAAGGACAAATTTTGTCGATCCCCAAAAGATAAGAACTAATACACCGATTAAAAAATCGCTAATAACGCAACTATTATTTCCCACCATTCAGATCCTTCGACATAACCATCTTAAATATCATCTTCTGTCAAAATATCAGCAATAACACCAACGCCGTAATTCTTATCGTTATAAATAACAATTCCGTTTGCATCTACGATACGATAACCGAGAGATTCGCAAGTATTCTGCATTAATACTATTTTTTTCTTTATCCGTCACGTCGATATGTATCAAATCATAACCAAGCCATACTGCAACAATAAGGTTGCCGTTAAACTCGTTTACTCCAAGAGTTATATCGATATTCTTTCCGCATTTAATTATAAAACATACAAAATAATATATATATTCGTAAAAGTATTGACTTAATTTGAAATTTAGGTTATAATATTATAGATTAATGTTTTAGAAAGGGAGCTTTTCGGTGGAGAAAAAACGGTTTATTCCCAGATACGCGGTTATACCGTCGATGATAGTTATTGCTGCGAATTTTCTTGCGTACTACGGCGGAAATTTAATTGCATCGGGCTTTTATCATCACAAGATAGCGACTCCGCTTGACGATGCGCTTCCCTTTATTGAATTTTTCGTAGTGTTCTACGTTCTCGCTTACGTGCAATGGGTGCTCAGCTATATCCTCATTGCCCGAGAGGGAAAGGACCTGTTTTTCAAGTTTGTGGTTGCAGACGTTATAGCAAAGGCAATTTGCCTTATCATTTTCGTCGCTTTCCCGACCACAATTGAGCATCAGGGTGAGCCCGGCAACAACCCCTTTGGCTTCATTACGAAAATCGTTTACTTCTTCGACGAGCCGACAAATCTCTTCCCGTCGATACACTGTCTTGAAAGCTGGATTTGTTTCAGAGCGGCACTCAAAATGAAAAAGGTTCCGACCTGGTACAAGCCCTTTTCACTCGTATTTTCTATCGGTGTATTTTTGTCAACAGTATTCTTGAAGCAGCACGTTGTGGTTGATATTCCGGCAGGAATTCTGGTTTTCGAAATCGGCTGGATTATCGTTAACCTGACGGGCGTAGACAAAAAGGTCGCAAGGCTTTTCGAGCCTAAAAACAAAGAATTATAGGTGTAATTTATGGATAAAAATCAAGACGTCGCTCGCGAGGCGGGGCAGGGACGGAAGAGGCTTCTTTGGAGTTTGCTTTTCGTGCTTATCGCCGCTTTAAGCGTGGGGGCGGTAATCGGTCAGAGCGATAGCTTTTCCTTTGCGGGCTTTGCGCGGTACATATCCTCGTCTATGAACCCGTATTTGCTATGTGCTCTTCTTTCGGTGCTATTTTACATATTTTTCGAGGGCTTTGCGCTCGTGAGAATTGCTAAGGGGCTCGGTTACTCCCGAAACATAGCAAAGGGTACGGTTTATTCAGCCGCCGATATATATTTTTCGGCGATAACCCCCTCGGCAACGGGCGGTCAGCCTGCCAGCGCATACTTTATGATTAAGGACGGAATTCCCGGCTCTGTCGTAACCGTATCGCTTATTCTCAACCTTGTAATGTACACCCTTTCGACGCTCACCTTCGGTGTGCTCGGACTTATTCTTGAATTCGACGTTTTTCTCTCCTTTTCAACGGTATCTAAAATTCTGATAATCTTCGGAATTATAGTTCAAGGACTTCTTTCGACCTTCTTCATTCTCGTTTTGAAAAAGAGTGTAATCCTTTATAAGATTGGTTGCGGCGGACTTGCAATTCTCAAAAAGCTGCATATAATACGCGATACCGAGTCGAAAAAAGAAAAGCTGCGTAAATCTCTTGACTCCTACTCCTCGGTGGCAAAGGCTATCGGTGGAAAAAGACGGATTATTTTCGAAGCCTTTTCCTACAACCTGCTTCAAAGAGGCTTCCTCGTGCTCGTATTCGTATTCACCTTTCTTGCGACGGGCGGTGCCGCGTCAAGCGCACTCGACGTATTCTGTATCGAGAGCCTTGTCTTTATAGGCTGCAACGCAATTCCCGTTCCGGGAGCGATGGGGGTTACCGACTTTATGCTCCTTGACGGCTTCGGCAGCATAATGAGCGCCGAGGCGGCAGAATATCTCGGACTTTTGTCGAGATCAATATCTTTTTACCTTTGTGTTATTTTATGCGGACTTCTGATTCTTTTCAGATATCTGCAAATTCGTTTTAGACGTTCGGAGAAAACAAAATGATAGGATTTTACAATTACACAATGATTTTGACCTACCTGTCACTTATGTCGGCAAGCGTGGGAATCGGCGTATCGCTTTACGGAGCAGGCCACCCGTACATAGGAATATTCTTCCTTATGTTCTGCGGACTTTGTGACGCATTTGACGGTAAGGTTGCAAAAACCAAGAAAAACCGTTCACCTATGGAATGCAAATACGGAATTCAGGTAGACTCGCTTTCCGACGTGGTTGCATTCGGCGTTTTGCCTGCCTGCATCGGCTTTGCGAGATTTAAGAACTCGACCTTCTTCGACAAAATCGGGGACAAGCTTGGTAGCTGGAAGATAATTCCTTACGGACTCGTTGTGGCAGTTCTTCTTCTCTACATACTTACCGCGATGATAAGACTTGCGTACTTCAACGTTACAGAAGAGGAAAGACAGCAGGTTGAGGGCGGCACACGTAAATATTATACAGGACTTCCCGTAACGTCGGCGGCGGTTATCTTCCCGATAGTTTCGCTCGTGCATTACCTTATGCCCGCTGATACGGATATATCGCTTGCGTACTTCATTACTATTGCGGTAGTTGCGCTTGCATTCGTTTCCAAAATCCAGGTAAGAAAGCCCGGTATCCGCGGAATTATGGCAATGGTCGGTATAGGTATTCTTGAATTCGCGGCTATACTCGTTATGACAATTTGCAAGTGGTGATATGAATAAAGAGTTCAAGACGGAGAAAATAGCGCCCGACTCGCGCGGACTTCGCTTTCTTTACAGAACCTTTTTTGGCAGGGTTATCCTTTCTTTACTCACGATGCGCTTTGTGTCAAAGCTTGTCGGCAAATTTCTCGATACAAGACTTTCAAAGCCCTTGGCAAAGAGCTTTATAAAGAAAAACGGCATTACTGCCGAAGAGTTTGAAATCGAGAACCTTAAATGCTTTAACGACTGCTTTGCCCGTCGTGTCAAGGAGGGCAAGCGCCCTATCGAGTATTCGCCCGATGCGCTTATTTCCCCCTGCGATGCAAGGCTCAGCGCATACCGTATAACCGAAAATACGGTTCTTTCCATTAAGCAGAGCAGATATACGATCTCCTCGCTCCTTGCGGGCGACGAGGTTGCGAAAAAATACGAAAACGGCATTTGTCTCGTTTTCAGACTTTGCGTTGACAATTATCACAGATACTGTTACATAGACAACGGAGCTAAGGGAAAAAACGTTTTTGTTAAGGGAAAACTTCACACGGTACGCCCGATAGCCCTTGAAAGTCGCCCCGTGTTTACCGAGAATTGCCGTGAATATACGGTTATGGAAACCGAGAATTTCGGCACGGTAACGCAGGTAGAGGTCGGAGCTATGCTGGTTGGAAAAATCAAAAATCATCACGGGGAGCATAGATTTCTTCGAGGTGAGGAAAAGGGGCTTTTCCTTTACGGCGGCTCTACGATAGTGGTTCTTTTGGAAAAGGACAGAGCAGAGCTTTTCGAAGAGCTTTTCAAAGCTACGGAAAACGGCTGCGAGACACTTGTAAAATACGGCGAACAAATCGGCGCGGTCTATACAGAAAGCCGTGATGCTATTTTGGTAAAATCTAATTAAAATGCGTTTGAGCGCAAAAGGAGTTTTGATATGAGAAGGATTAAAGCAGTTCCGATTACAGCGGAAAATTTTGCAAAGTACGGACAGTTTTACGACATGGCGAGTCCCGCAGGCTATGCGCTTTGCGGTGAGATACATAAATTTTTTCCTGACAGAATAGTGGCTGACAGTGAGCACCGCCTCGGATTTTCTCCGATAGTTGTAAAGAAGCCTGAGAAGATGGTTATTACCGCTCAGGAATATCACACAACAACGTGGGAGATGATTATTCCTCTTGACGACGATATGATAGTACACTGCGCACCTGCTTCTGCGGGAGCGGTTATCACCGAGTATGCCGAGGCATTTATCGTGCCGAAGAACACCATCATCAAGATGAATGCGGCTATCTGGCACCTTGCTCCTCTTCCGAAAAACAACGAGAGCCTTACCGCTATGATAATACTCCCCGAATGTACCTATGCTAACGACTGCACAGTGGTTGACCTTAAACCCGAGGAGCAGTTTGAAATCGTACTTTAATTGAATTTTTACTGAATAAATATTCATTTTAGGGATTGCTTCGAAAACCGAGGCAATTCCTTTTTTAATTTGCACCAAATATTTTAAAAATTTTGGTACAAATTTAGTACTTTATTTAGATAAACCATATTGACAAATCGCGCGTACGTGTTATATAATATAAATATGCATTTTTAGCAAATATTTAGCAAATTTCGGAGTTTACGATGGTACTTGACTACACTATACTGGCTTTGTACGCCGTCAGCATGGTTTTAATAGCGGTTTACACGAGAAAGAGGTCAAAAACGGTCAACGACTTTCTCCTTGCGGGAAAGCGCGGACTTAACGGTTGGATGAGCGCTTTCGCATATGGAACGACCTACTTTTCGGCAGTTATTTTTATCGGCTATGCCGGTAATTTCGGCGCAAAGTACGGACTTGCGGCAGTGTGGATCGGAGTTGCGAACGCGATAATCGGTTCGCTGTTTGCCTGGCTCGTTCTTGCGAAAAGAACGAAAAATATGACTACTCGTCTTTCGGCAAAGACGATGCCCGACTTCTTTGAAAAGAGATATGAAAGCAACAGATTAAAGCTCGTTTCGGCTGTTGTAATATTCATATTCCTTATACCGTATTCCGCTTCGGTTTACAGCGGTCTCAGCGCGCTTTTTGAAATCGTTTTCGGAATTCCCGGCTGGACGGTTATGCTTGTTCTTGCTATTCTGACCGCGGTATATCTTTTCTTCGGCGGTTACTTTGCAACGGCTCTTTCGGATTTTATTCAGGGAATTATAATGATTATCGGTGTTGTGCTGATGGTCGTTTGCTTTATGAACCACAAAAATATCTCTTGGGATATTTCCTCGCTTATTAAAAACCCCGAGCTGACGTGGTTTACCTTTGAGAATTCTAACAATTCGGGCATTGCGGGAAATACCGTTTCGCTCCTTTCGCTTATCTTCTTAACCTCATTCGGCGTCTGGGCGCTTCCGCAAACCATACATAAGTATTATGCGATAAGAGATAAAAAAGCTATAAACCAGGGAATGATAGTCAGCACCGTTTTCGCCTTGATTATCGGTGTGTGCGCCTACTTCGTCGGTGCTCTTTCCCACTTCTTCCCGGATTTTCTCGCAGGAGCAAAGGGGGACAACGTTATTCCCACAATGATAGCAAAGGTAATTCCGATGGGACTTGTCGGAATTATTGCGGTGCTTATCCTGTCTGCGAGTATGTCAACGCTTTCATCTGTTTCTCTTGCATCTGCCTCGGTCGTAGCGGTAGACCTTTATAAAGGAGCTATCAAAAAGGACGCAAGCGATAAAAGAGTAAACCTCGTTATGAGAGGGCTTTGCCTTGTGTTTATCGCTATATCGGTTACCCTCGCGCTTCTTAACGAAAAGGCGGGAGTTACCGCGATAGCTTATATGATGGGCATAAGCTGGGGTACACTTGCGGGCTGCTTTATCGGACCGTACGTCATCGGAGTTGTCTCTAAGAGAGTTACGAGGGCGGCGGCTTGGACCTCGATAATTTCCTCGCTTGTAATAACGGCAACACTTATCGTCGTTTTGGGATATTATCAAAACGGATTTGCCGGCTCGTTTGGCAAGGCTCTTGCAAGCGGAATAGGCTTCTCACCGTTTATCGGCGTCGTTTGTATGATAAGCTCGGTAATTCTTACGGTAGTAATAAGCTTGCTTACAAAAGCACCCGACGAAAAGGTGCTTTACGAGGCATTTGATAAGCCGATAGAAAATGAAATTAAATAAGGTTTGGTATATAAAATGATTTGGTCAGAAAATGAAAAGCTCTCCCGTGCACAAATCGAAAAAATTCAGCTTGAACGTCTGAAAGAGACTGTGTCGAGAGTTTATG
This sequence comes from Eubacteriales bacterium, assembly GCA_046156285.1. Classification (GTDB taxonomy): domain Bacteria; phylum Bacillota; class Clostridia; order Oscillospirales; family CAG-272; genus UBA1740. The sequence continues at coordinate 8,614 of JAZNCB010000053.1, forward strand.
AAAAGGTTTTGCCTTACAGAAAAAAGATGATAGAGGCGGGGGTTTCTCCCGAGGATATAAAATCCCTCGACGACTTAAAGCGCTTGCCCTTCGTTACGAAGCAGGACCTCAGAGATAATTATCCCTTTGGACTTTTCGCAGTGCCTAAGGAGGAGCTCGTAAGAATTCACGCGTCCTCGGGTACAACGGGAAAGCCTACCGTCGTAGGATACACCAAGGGAGATATGGACGTTTGGACCGAGTGCGTTTCACGTATTGCGTGTGCGGGCGGAGCAAAGTCCACTGACGTTGCGCAGATTTGCTTCGGCTACGGAATGTTTACGGGCGCTCTCGGACTTCACTACGGCCTTGAAAATATCGGAGCTACTATCGTTCCCTCGTCGACGGGAAATTCCGAAAAGCAGCTTATGTATATGAAGGATTTCGGCACGACACTTCTTGTAGCAACTCCCTCGTATGCGCTTCGTCTTGCCGAGGTTGCAAGGGAAATCGGAATAGACCCCAAAACCGACCTTAACGTAAAAATCGGTCTTGTCGGAAGCGAGCTTCTCACCGATGCTATGCGTGACGAGATGCACAAATATTGGGGTGAGGATATGCTCGTTACCTCAAACTACGGTATGAGTGAGCTTATGGGCCCCGGTGTCTCAGGCGAGTGCGAGTATATGGACGGCATGCACATAAACGAGGATTTCTTTATCCCCGAAATCATAGACCCCGAAACCGAGGAGGTTTTGCCTGCGGGCGAGTGGGGTGAGCTCGTAATCACCTGCATTAAGAAAGAAGCGTTGCCTCTTATCCGTTACAGAACAAAGGACCTTACGAGACTTATTTACGAGCCGTGTAAATGCGGAAGAACGACCTGCCGAATGGAAAACCTTTCGGGCAGAAGCGATGATATGCTTAAAATACGCGGCGTAAACGTATTCCCGAGCCAGATAGAAGAGGTTGTTCTCAGTGTTGAGGGACTTGGACCTCACTACGAGATAATAGTTGAAAGAGACGGATACGCAGATAAGCTTACTGTCAGAGTAGAGCTTGCAAAGGCGACCGACTCATTCCGCGAGCTTGAAAAAATCGAGAAGAGCATCAAGGGTAAATTAAAGGTAATTCTCGGACTTGACGCAAAGATTAAGCTCGAATCGCCGAACACTCTCGCTCGCTTTGAGGGTAAGGCGAAAAGAGTTAAAGATTTGAGAAAAAAACAGTGAAAGAGGAAAAATAGATATGGAAAAGAAAATAATGCTTGGCAATGATGCTATTGCCAGAGGCGCATACGAAGCAGGCGTAAAGGTATCGAGCGCATACCCCGGAACGCCGAGTACCGAAATCAGCGAATTCTTGTCGAAATATGACGAGGTTTATACCGAGTGGGCGCCTAACGAAAAGGTTGCGCTTGAAGTTGCGGCAGGCGCTTCTATATCGGGTGTACGCAGTATGGCTTGTATGAAGCACGTTGGACTTAACGTTGCGTCAGACCCCCTCTATACACTTTCATATACCGGAGTTGGCGGCGGTCTTGTAATCGTCGTTGCAGACGACCCCGGACTTGCAAGCTCGCAACACCTGCAGCATACGCGAATGATAGCGAGAAGCGCTCATCTTCCCGTAATCGAGCCCTCCGACAGCAACGAGGCAAAGGAGTTTTTCAAATACGCATTTGATTTGAGCGAAAAGTACGATACTCCCGTAATATTCAGAACGACGACGAAGCTTTCTCACTCTCAGAGCGTTGTTTCTCTTGGCGAGAGAATAGTTCCTGAGGATAAGACCTACGAGAGAAGTGTTGCGAAGTACGTAATGATGCCCGGCTCTGCTATTGGCAGACACAAGGTTGTTGAGGCAAGAGAAATCGAGATGGCAAAGGACGCCTCGGATTTTGAAATCAACAAGGTTGAGATGCTTGATAAGAAGATAGGATTTATCACCTCCGGTGTAGCTTACCAGTACGTAAAGGAAGCTGCTCCCGAGGCAAGCGTTTTGAAGCTCGGTATCGTTAACCCGCTTCCCGAAAAGCTTATCCGCGATTTCGTAAGCTCGGTTGACGAGGTTTATATCTTTGAAGAGCTTGAACCGGTAATCGAAGAGCAGGTAAGAGCATGGGGACTTAAAGTAAAGGGCAAGGAGCTCTTTACAAAACAGGGCGAATACAGTGCAAATATGCTGAAAAAGGTTATATATGGCAAATCCGATGCCATAGAAGCACCCGAGGAAACTCCCGCAAGACCTCCCATTCTTTGCCCCGGTTGCCCTCACAGAAGCGTATTTTCGGTTCTTAACAAGCTTAAAATTCACGCCGCAGGCGATATCGGCTGCTACACTCTCGGTGCGGTAGCTCCCCTTAACGTAATTGACACCACCATTTGTATGGGTTCAAGTATTTCCGTGCTTCACGGTATAGAAATGGCAAAGGGAAAGGATTACGTCAGAAACTGGGTTGCTACGATAGGTGACTCAACGTTTTTACATACGGGTATAAACTCGCTTATCAATATGGTTTATAACAAGGCGACGGGCACTGTTATAATTCTCGATAACAGAACAACCGGTATGACCGGCCATCAGGAGCACGCGGCAACCGGCAAGACCTTAAAGGGCGAGGACACCTATGCTACCAATCTTGGCGAGCTTTGCCGTACGGTAGGCGTCAAGAGAGTTCTTGAAATAGACGCATTTGACGTCAAGATGCTCGAAGAGAAAATCAAGGAAAGCGCCGCAGGCGACGAGCTCACCGTTATAATCGCAAAAGCTCCCTGCGCTCTTCTTAAAGGACAGAAGTTCCCGAATAAGTGCGTATGCAACACGGAGAAGTGCAAAAAGTGCGGAGCTTGTATGAAAATCGGCTGTCCCGCTATAACGAAGAATTCCGACGGAACGGTTAAGATTGACGAGACTATGTGTAACGGCTGCGGTCTTTGCATGAATTACTGCAAATTCGGCGCAATAGAGAAGATTGAGAGATAAGGCTCGGCCTTTCAGAAAGGAAACAGTAGACATGAATATTATGGTTGTCGGTGTTGGCGGACAGGGAACTCTTCTGACCAGCAGAATTATAGGAAAGGTCGCACTCTCCAAGGGCTTTGACGTTAAGCTTTCAGAGGTTCACGGAATGGCTCAGAGAGGCGGAAGCGTTGTTACCTTCGTAAGATACGGCGATAAGGTTTACGAGCCTGTCGTTGAGGAGGGCTGCGTTGACGTTCTTATCTCGTTTGAAAGGCTTGAAGCTCAAAGATATGCGCATTTTCTTAAAAAGGACGGAATAATTATAGTTAACGATTGCAAGATTGAGCCTATGACTGTTGTCGTTGGCGCAAAAACCTATCCCGAGGGAATAATCGAGAAGCTTTCTGCAAAGCATACGGTATACACCATTGATGCAGGCGCTCTTGCAAAGGAGCTTGGAAACAGCAAGGTTCTTAACTCGATAGTTTTGGGACTTGCCGCAAAGCATATTGGATTTTCCGAGGACGAGTGGGTTACGGTAATAAAGGAAACCGTTCCCCCGAAAACAATAGAGATAAACGAAAAAGCTTTCAAGCTCGGATATGAAAATTGAGGTGACGGCAAGGTGATTTGGAACGAAAAATATGAGTGCATGTCCCGCGAGGAGATGAAAAAGCTCCAAGGCGAAAGACTTGTAAAGCTCGTAAAGTACGTTTACGAGAACGTTGAGTTCTATCGCAAGCGTATGGACAGTGTGGGTATTAAGCCCTCGGACATTCACGGATTAGAGGATATAACGAAGCTTCCCTATACCACAAAGGACGATCTTCGTGATACGTATCCCTTTGGACTTTTTGCCGCTCCGAGAAAGGATATCGTAAGAGTTCACGCATCGTCGGGAACGACGGGCAAGGCAACCGTTGTAGGCTACACCAAAAGAGATATCGAAACCTGGGCTGAGTGTGTTGCAAGATGTCTTACGATGGCAAACGTTTCGCGCGACGATATAATTCAGGTAGCTTACGGCTACGGACTTTTCACGGGCGGTCTCGGTGCGCATTACGGTGCTGAAAACGTTGGAGCTATGGTAGTTCCGATGAGCACGGGCAACTCAAAGAAGCTTACCACGATGATGGTAGACTTCGGCGCTACCGCCATTGCCTGCACACCGTCGTATCTTCTCCATCTCTCAGAGGTTTTGCGCGACGAGGGACTTCTTGACAAAATTAAGCTTAAAACGGCAATTTGCGGTGCAGAGCCCTGGACCGAGAAAATGCGCCACGATATAGAAGCAAGACTTAATATCACAGCTCACGATATTTACGGTCTCAGCGAAATTATGGGCCCCGGTGTTGCTTGCGACTGTGTCGAGCACGCAGGACTTCATATTTGCGAGGACCACTTCTATCCCGAAATCATTGATGCGAAAACTCTTCTTCCCGTTGCGGACGGAGAGGTTGGAGAGCTCGTATTCACAACCCTTACGAAAGAGGGAATTCCGCTTATAAGATACAGAACGAAGGATCTTACGAGCATAACTCACGAGACCTGTAAGTGCGGAAGAACCTCCGCGAGAATTTCTCGCTTCAAGGGCAGAAGCGACGATATGCTTATCATAAGAGGCGTAAACGTATTCCCGAGCCAGGTAGAAGCGGCGCTCATCAACGTAGAAGAGGTTACACCTCACTATATGATGATAGTCGACAGAGTAAACAACCTCGATACGCTTGAAATTCAGGTTGAGGTAGACGTAAAATACTACACCGACGAAATTCGCGGAATAGAAACTCTTACGAAAAAGATTGCAGGTGTTATTCAGTCAGCACTTGGAATTAGCGCAAAAATCAAGCTTATGGGCCCGAATACTCTCAAACGCTCAGAGGGTAAGGCGGTTCACGTAATAGATAACAGAAAGTATGAGGAGTAAACAAATGACAGTAAAGCAATTATCGGTATTTATCGAAAACAGACAGGGCAGACTTGCCGAGGTTCTTCGCGTTCTTAAAGAAAATCAGGTAAATATTCTTTCAATCAGCCTCGCTGACACAACCGAATACGGACTTCTTCGTCTTATCGTAAATAATCCCGCGCGCGGTTGCGAGGTGCTTCTTGAAGCAGGCTTTTCGAGCATGCTCACAGACGTTCTTATTATTAAAGTTCCTCATACGGCAGGAGCTTTGCAGGCAATTCTTGAACGCATAACCGCAATGAACGTTAACATAGAATATATGTACGGACTTTCGGTTGAGACAAACGACGCTTCGGTAGTTATGAAAACCAACGAGCTCGATATCGCCTGCGACGTTCTCAAAGCAGAAAAAATTGAAACGATGACTGCGGCGGAGATTTCCGCGCTTTAATAAAATATGATAATAGATTTCCACACTCACGCATTTCCCGATAAAATTGCCGCGCAAACTGTTGCGGCGCTTGCAAAAAGCGGTAACACGAAGCCCTATTCCGACGGAACGGCAGACGGACTTCTCGACGCGCTAAAACGTGCGGGCGCATCTATTGCGGTAAATCAGCCGGTTTTGACTAAACCCTCGCAGTTTGAGAGTGTCGTAAGATTTGCAGGCGAGCTGAACTCTCGCGATTACGGCGCCGAGCGCATAATTTCCTTTGCGGGTATGCACCCCGGTGAAGAGGATATAGAGGGCAAGGTCGAGGAAATTTATAATAAGGGCTTTCTCGGCATTAAAATCCACCCCGATTATCAGGGGGCGTATATAGACGACTCTGCATACGTCAGAATAGTTTCTGCGGCGAAGCGGCACGGACTTATCGTGCTTACTCATTCCGGACTTGATATAGGCTTTGTCGGTCAGCCGATAAAGTGCACTCCGAGAAGAGTGTTGAAGCTTCTTGATGCGGTCGGCGGTTATGATAAGCTTGTACTTGCGCATATCGGTGCAAGTGAGATGTTCGATGAGGTGCTCGGGCTTCTTTCGGGCGAGGACGTGTATTTTGATACTGCGTATTGCTTGCGCTCGGCAGGAAAAGAGCTTTTTACAAAAATCCTGGAAAAGCACGGTGAGGACAAAATTCTTTTCGGCTCGGACTCTCCGTGGCGCGATATTTTTGAAGAGGTGGAAATCATAAAAAGCTACGGCTTCGGTGAGAAAACCGAAGAAAAAATTTTGTCAGAAAATGCAATAAAGCTCCTTGGGCTTACTTTTTAACAGAAAGGCGTAAAAATGATAAACGAAAAAATGTATGCGCTCGGCAACAAGCGCTCGATTATAAGGGAAATATTTGAATATTGCAAAAGCCGCGCGGCAGAAATAGGCGCTGACAAGGTTTTTGATTTCAGTATAGGAAACCCGAGCGTTGAGCCACCGCGTGATATAAGCCTCGCAATAGAGGAGCTTATTAAAAATGAAAATTCGGTAACGCTTCACGGCTATACCTCGGCTCAAGGCGACCTTGGCGCAAGACGCGCGGTGTCTGAGCATATCAACAAAAGCTTTGGCACGTCACTCACTCCCGATAATATTTATATGACCTGCGGTGCTGCCGCATCTCTTACAATATCGCTCAAAGCTCTTATGAACCCGGGTGACGAGTGCATAGTTTTTGCTCCGTTTTTCACCGAATACAGAGTGTTTATTGAAAATGCGGGCGGTGTTGTAGTCGTATCAAAGCCAGAGGAAAAGACGTTCCAGATAAACGTTTCGGACTTCGAGGAAAAAATCACCCCGAACACAAAGGCGGTAATTATAAACTCTCCGAATAACCCGAGCGGTGTTGTTTACAGTGAGGCAACCGTCAAGGCGGTGACCGACGTGCTCAAGAAAAAAGAGGCGGAATACAACCACCCCATTTATCTTATTGCCGACGAACCCTACCGCGAGCTTGTTTTTGACGGGGTAGCCGTTCCTTACCTTATGAATTATTATAACGATACTCTCGTTTGCTATTCTTATTCAAAGGCGCTCTCACTCCCCGGCGAGCGTATCGGATATATTGCGGTAAGCCCGCTTGCTGAAAGCAGTCGCGAGGTTTATCTTGCGGTTTGCGGTGCAGGCCGCTCGCTTGGCTACGTCTGCGCTCCGAGCCTCTTCCAGCAGGTTATAAAGAAGTGTGTTGCCTCAAAGGTTGACGTTGAAATCTACAAGAAAAACAGAGATATTCTCTATGAAAACCTCACCTCTTACGGCTACGAGTGCGTAAAGCCGGACGGCGCTTTCTACCTTTTCGTAAAGGCGCTTGAAGACGACGCATACAGCTTTTATGAAAAAGCGAAATCAAAGGAAATATTAGTAGTTCCTTGTGACGATTTTGGCGTATCGGGTTACGTCAGAATTGCATACTGCGTTGACAAGGCAAGAATTGTCAACTCATTACCCGCATTCCGTGCTCTCGCAGAAGAATACGGAAAGTAAATTAGATTATTAAAAAAATTTACATAAAGAATGGAGAAAAAATGAAAACAAACAGTACGAAAAAGGCGCTCTTGTTCATTCTTCTTGTAGTCAGCTTTGTATTCTGCTTGGTTGCGTGTACGAATGAAGAGGGAACAAAAACAGAACCATCGTCAATTCCGATTATCGGAAACATCTTTGATATAACCTGGCAGCAGGTTATTATGTGGGCGATAGGAGCAATTCTTATATATCTCGCTATCGCAAAGGATATGGAGCCTACTCTTCTTTTACCGATGGGATTTGGAGCAATTCTTGTAAACCTGCCAAACTCTGCGGCAATCGGTGAGCACGGACCTATATCGGTTCTCTTCAACTTCGGTATTGATAACGGTGAGCTTTTCCCGCTTCTTCTCTTTATCGGAATAGGTGCAATGATAGACTTCTCACCGCTTCTCTCAAACCCGAAGCTCTTCCTTTTCGGAGCGGCGGCACAGTTCGGTATTTTTATAACTCTCGGACTTGCAACCCTTTGCGGTTTCAGCCTTGAAGATTCGGCTTCGATAGGTATTATCGGTGCGGCTGACGGACCTACCGCAATCTTCGTTGCAAACGTTCTTAATTCAAATTATCTTGCTCCGATTATGGTAGCGGCTTACTCTTATATGGCGCTCGTGCCCGTAATTCAGCC
>JAZNCB010000054.1:0-16724 GCA_046156285.1 Eubacteriales bacterium
CAAAATCGGAATAACTCTGCCGCGCGCCTCTGCGAGACGGTTAATATCCTTTGCAAGAGCAAGGCTGTCAACCGAGTGTATCATATATACCGAATCCGCAATAAGCTTAATTTTATTCCTTTGAAGTGTACCGATTTCGTGCATTCTCGGCATAAATCCTGCCTCGCGGAGAAGCTCGCCACGTCTTTTCACTTCGCCGGGGCGGTTTTCTCCAATATCAAGAGCGCCGAGCGCGGCAAGTGCAAGAAGCTCCTCGTCGCTTCCGCTTTTCGTCACGGAAACGAGAGTTGGTGTTTTGACACCGAGCTTTTGTGCGAGATTTTCTATCTCGTTTTTCAGATTTTCATAGTTACGCTTTATGTAATCAAAGTTTTGCATTTTCAAATCTATTCCGTGAAAAAAGTGATAAATTTTATCTTGTACTTAATATTATAACATTTTTAACGCCCTTTTGCAAGTATTTTCATAAATATTTTACATTGCTTAGGTGTTGATTTTTGACACCTTATATGTTATAATAGATATTAGTTAAAAAATTATAAAATAAATTATTTTATGTGAGACTTCAAATGGAAAATAAATTTTGTGGCGCAATGCTTCCGTCTGTTGCCGCTCTTTCCTATCTCGGAGACGCGATACACTCGCTTTTCGTACGTAAATTGCTCGTTGGCAGAGGGCTTTCAAAGTCGGCTGACCTTAACCGCGAGGCATTAAAATACGTTACCGCAGAGGCGCAGGCGCGAATGTACGAGAGAATAAAGGACGAGCTGACTGCCGCGGAGCAGGACGTTTTCAGACGGGCGTCGAACTCAACTCATCTGAATAGACCGAAGCACGCAAGCGGGCGCGATTACAGATATGCCACAGGCTTTGAGGCGGTAATCGGAATGCTCGGCTGGCAGAAAAATGAAGAAAGACTTGAATATTTACTAAATAAATCACACGCAGAGGACGAAGAAAATGATACAGAAAATTAAAGGAACTATGGATATACTCCCCACCGAGACCCCACTTTTTAGGTATATCGAGGGTATTGCGAGGGAAGAAGCTGAAAAATACGGCTACGGAGAGATAAGAACCCCCACTTTTGAAAATACAGAGCTTTTTGTAAGAGGTGTTGGCGATACGACCGACGTCGTGCAGAAGGAAATGTACACCTTTGCCGATAGAGAAGAGAACCGCTCTATCTCACTTAGACCCGAGGGAACTGCTTCGGTGGCACGTGCAATAATAGAAAACGGCAAGTGCTCAGACCCGATGCCCTTGAAGTACTATTACATAATTTCATGCTTCCGTCACGAAAAGCCTCAGGCGGGCAGAAGCCGTGAGTTTTTCCAGTTCGGTACGGAAATGTTCGGCTCGGAGAGCCCTGCGGCAGACGCTACCGCAATAGCTCTTGCTAACTCTGTAATCAGAAGACTTGGGCTTAAAGGTATTAAGCTTCATATAAACTCGATAGGCTGCAAGGAGTGCCGTCCAACCTACAAAAAGGCGCTCATTGACTATTATAAGTCGCACGAGGACACCCTTTGCGACACTTGCAAAACAAGACTTGATAAAAACCCGCTCAGACTTCTTGACTGTAAAAATCCCGACTGTGCGGCTCTTGCCAAGGCAGCTCCGAGAACGGTCGAGCACCTTTGCGACACCTGCAACTCGAAGTTCAATATGCTTAAAGCATCGCTTGACGCAATGGGAATTGAATATATCGTAGACCCTGCGATAGTCCGCGGTCTTGACTATTATACCGGTGTTGTTTTCGAGTTTATTGCCGAGGGCATCGGCGCTCAGTCAACGGTTTGCGGCGGTGGCCGTTACGACGGACTCGTTGAATCGCTTGGCGGACCTGCGCTTTCAGGTATCGGCTTCGGTATGGGTATAACCCGTATCATTCTTGCTCTTCGTGAGCAGGGGCTTGATAAAATTGCGATAAATCCTCCAAAGCTCTACGTTGCCGCACTTGGCGAGAGAGCGACTGTAAAGGCGCTCGAAATAACCGAAAGACTTCGCCGCGAGGGAAAATATGCTGAATGTGATATAGTCGGCAGAAGCCTTAAAGCGCAGATGAAATACGCTAACAAAATCGGCGCTGAATATACGCTTATAATCGGAGATTCCGAAATAGACGCAGGCTGTGCTCAGCTTAAAAATATGTCCGACGGCACACAGACCGAGGTCAAGCTCGACAGCTTTACTATCTGAAATTAAATTAGGGATAACACCAAATGAAAAACAGACTTGATTTTCTCCCCACCACGCGTGATGACGTTTTGGCTCGTGCGTGGTCGGAGGTTGATTTCGTATACGTGACGGGTGATGCATACGTTGACCACCCGTCCTTTGGTGTTTCTATTATTACGAGAGTTCTTGAAAAAGAGGGCTTTCGAATAGCGGTGCTTGCACAACCGAATTACAAAAATTGCGAGGATTTCAAGCGCTTTGGCCGCCCACGCCTCGGATTTTTAGTTTCAAGCGGAAATATAGACTCAATGGTCGCGCACTATACGGTATCGAAGAAAAAGCGCACCTATGACTATTACAGTGCGGGCGGTGCCGCAGGCAAAAGACCGGATAGAGCGGTTATTGTTTATTGTAACAGAATAAGAGAGGCATACGGCGACGTGCCGATTATTATCGGCGGACTTGAAGCTTCGCTTCGTCGTTTTGCCCATTACGACTATTGGGACGATAAGGTCAGACGAAGTATTCTCGTGGATTCCCGTGCCGATATTCTTACCTATGGTATGGGTGAGAATATTCTGACGAGAATAGCCCATCTTCTCGACAAAGGTGTTCCAATTAAGAAAATACGCGACGTAAGAGGAACGGTCTACCTTGCCAAAAAGGGAGAAAAGGTATACTATGACGCAATAGAAACCTACGATTATGACGTTCTGAAAGAAGATAAGGCGGCATATGCCAAAGCATTTGCCATACAGTATAAAAACACCGATTCGGTTCGAGGCAAGGCTATAATAGAGTATTACGGAGATAAAATGCTCGTGGAAAATCCGCCTATGCCCCCACTTTCGCGTGAGGAGCTTGACAAGGTGTACGCGCTTCCTTATGCGAGAGATTATCACCCTGATTACGATGCTCTCGGCGGAGTGCCCGCGATAGAAGAGGTTAAGTTCTCAATAACCCATAACCGCGGCTGCTTTGGCGCGTGCAACTTCTGTGCGATAGCCTTTCACCAAGGACGAGAGGTGCGCTCCCGCAGTGTAGAAAGCGTTTTAAGAGAGGCAAAAATCATAGCAAAAATGCCCGATTTCAAGGGCTATATAAATGACGTTGGCGGTCCTACCGCAAATTTCAGATACCCCTCCTGCGATAAGCAAAAGGAGTGCGGTGTCTGCCCCGGCAAGAAGTGTCTTGCGCCAACCCCCTGCAAAAATCTCAAAGTGGACCATACGGAATATGCAAATATGCTTTCCGAAATCGAGAAAATAGACGGAATAAAAAAGGTTTTCGTCCGCTCGGGTATCCGCTTTGATTATCTTATATACGACGAGGACGACAGCTTTTTTGAGCAGCTCGTAAGAAGACACGTTTCGGGACAGTTAAAGGTTGCCCCCGAGCATTGCTCAAACAACGCGCTTTCAATGATGGGAAAGCCGAATATCGAAGTCTTTATGAAATTCAAGAAAAAGTACTTCGAGCTTTCCGATGCGGCGGGCCTTGAACAGTATATAGTACCCTATCTTATGTCGAGCCATCCCGGAACGACGATGAGGGATGCGGTCGAGATGGCGCTCTGGCTTAAAAAATGGGGATACCTACCCGAGCAGGTGCAGGATTTTTATCCCACCCCGGGCACTATATCTACCATAATGTATTATACGGGAATAAATCCCATGACCGGCAAAAAGGTATACGTTACCACCGACTATCACGAAAAACAGCTTCAACGTGCGCTCCTTCAATTTTCGCGTCCCGAAAACGCAAATCTCGTAAGAGAAGCGCTCAGGATAGCAGGCCGCGAGGACCTTATAGGAAACGGCAAGGAATTTCTTGTCAGACCCGCATTCCGAGAGGGAACGAATACAAGACATTCTCCGCGTGAAAAATCGAAGCAGAGAAGCGAGGTGGCAAGGACGCAAAAAAGGCCGCGTGAATTTGCAAAAAACAAGGCGAAAAAGACCGAAAAACGCACGGTTTTGACGAAATCTGCGAAAACTGCGTACCAAGGCAGGCAAAGAACCTCAAAAAAGAAGTAAAATCGTAACAAAATCGCAAGGCGGAGTAATTTTTACGAATAGCGAAGCCCGAAAAAACGGGGCAGAACTTAAAAACTCGAAAACTTCATTCCTGTCATAAAAATGAACCCTATTACTGCAAATAACGGAATTGTATATTTTTTCTCAAAAAAAGGCGAATATTCCTTTATCTGTTAAGTAATGTTGAAAACTTGTGGATAAAACGGTAGTTATTCAAGCTAATTCAACGCAAATCGCACTTTTTCGACAAAAAGTTTTCAACATTTTCAACAGTTTGAATTGTTGAAAACCGCAAAATCAAGGAAAAAGTGAGTACCACAAAACAGAAAAAGTAGACAAACCCCCAATAAAAAAACGCTTCTTTCTACTGATGTCTTTTGACGAAAAAAACACGCTTAACCGAAAAAGAGTAGCAAAAAATACGAAGCTATCAAAAACAGGAGAAAACTACACTTAAAAAAGATGGAAAATCGTTATATAAAAGCCAAAAAAGCCTTGTTTGACAAGCTATACTCATCTCGCTTAAATCCGGAGCAGTGCCACGCGGTTTTTACAACCGAAGGTCCGCTTCTCGTTTTGGCAGGCGCAGGTAGCGGAAAAACCACGGTTTTAGTAAACAGAATTTCATATATAATTAAATATGGAAATGCCTATTTTTCGGACAGAATACCCGCAGGACTTACCGAGGGAGAGGTAGCAGAAATTGAGCGCGCGCTTTTTGCGCCCGCCTCGGAAATTGCCGAGCTGCTTCCTCGCTTTGCAATAGAGCCCGCAGCTCCGTGGCAGGTTCTTGCCATCACCTTTACCAACAAGGCGGCAAGAGAAATTAAGGATAGACTTCTCAAAATCTTTGACGATTCTTCGATTTCCGATTCTATCTGGGCGGGTACGTTCCACTCGGTATGTATGCGAATTCTCCGCAAGTATTACGACAGACTTGGCTACCGCGAGGGTTTTTCGATATACGACACCGATGACAAGAAGAGAATGATAACTCTCTGTATGAAGGAGCTTCACATAGACGAGAAAAGGCTTTCGCCAAAGCTCGTAGCTAACGAGATCAGTATGGCAAAGGATAGACTTGTGTCCGATGCCGAGTACGAAATTACAGACGACCCGAGAAGCAGGGATATTCTCAATATATACAAGCTTTATCAAAAGAAGCTTATGGAATATAATGCCGTTGACTTTGACGATATAATAATGAAAACGGTCGAGCTTCTTACAACCAACGCAGACGTAAGAGAATATTATCAGAATAAATTCAAATACGTTTTAGTTGACGAGTATCAGGATACAAACTACGCACAGTTTGTGCTTACTAAGATACTCTCGGATAAATATAAAAATATAATGGTAGTCGGCGACGACGACCAGAGCATCTACCGCTTCCGTGGCGCAACGGTAGAAAACATACTTAATTTTGACAAAACCTACCCTATGGCGACGGTTGTTAAGCTTGAACAGAATTACCGCTCCACTGAGAATATTCTCGCGGCGGCGAATTCGGTTATAAGCCACAACGATAAAAGACACGCAAAGAAGCTTTGGTGTGACAAGGGCGAGGGCGCAAAAATCGTCGTAAGAGAAGCCTTTGACCAGAGCGACGAGGGCAAATATATAATAGAAAAAATTACCGGCACAATACGAGCAGAGGGACGCAAGTATTCGGATTTTGCAATACTCTACCGTGTAAACGAGCTTGCAAGATCTCTTGAAACAACCTTTGCAAAAAGCGGTATCCCCTATAAAATTCTCGGTTCAATGCGTTTCTATGACCGCAAGGAAATTAAGGATATTGCGGCGTATCTCGCAATTATCAATTCACCCGAGGATAACCTCAGACTGAAAAGGATAATAAACGAGCCTAAAAGAAAAATCGGCGATGCTACGGTAGAAGCCGTATCAAGCATAGCCGAGGCGGAAAAGCTCTCAATGTATGCCGTAATGAAAAGAGCGGGTGAGTATACACTGCTTGAAAAATCGGCAGAAAAGCTTACGGCTTTCGTATCCTTAATCGAAAATATAAAAAGTGGCGCAACTCTTCCCTCGGAGATAATAAAGCTTGTTTTCGAGAGCACGGGCTACAAGGCAATGCTTGAAGCAGAGGGCTTTGAGGGCGAGGGTAAAATAGACAACGTAAACGAATTTATCGCCGCCGCTATCGAATATGAGAAAAGGTGCGAGGAGAGCGAGGCCGAAGCAACCTTACCCGGATTCCTCGAAGAAATTTCGCTTGTCAGCGACGTAGATAAGTACGATGAGAGCGCAGATGCCGTAGTGCTTATGACAATTCACGCGGCAAAGGGACTTGAATTTCCCGTTGTATTCCTTGCGGGAATGGAGGACGGAATTTTCCCCTCCCAGCAGAATATGTTTGAGCCTGACGAGATGAGCGAGGAGCGCAGACTTGCTTACGTTGCAATAACGAGAGCAAAGGAAAGACTTTACGTCACCTATGCCAAAAACAGAACAATGTACGGCAAAACAAACTACGGAAGACTTTCTACCTTTATAAAGGAGGAGGTGCCTCGTACGCTTATCCTTGAAGATATGCCGAAAAGAGCTCCCGAGAGAAATCCGTATACCTATCAGAATACGGGATATAGAAGCACGGGATATCAGAGCACCGGCGCACCGAGAAAAACCTTTTACGACGATGCCTCCCGCGAGTTTATGCGCAAGCCGGAAATCAACACACCGCCAAAAGCTAAAATCGGTCCTTCGGGCTACGGTGTTGAGAAAATTCCGGTGGGTGCAAGAGTTTTTCACAGTGTCTTCGGAGCGGGTGCAATCCTTTCCTCGCGCGATATGGGCGGAGACGTTCTTTATGAGGTAAAATTTGACACGGGTGTTGTAAAAAAACTTATGGCAACCTTTGCAAAGCTTAAAAAACTATAATTTTCGGAGCAAACAAATTATGATTAAATGTTGTATCTTTGACCTTGACGGCACTCTTCTTGATACAATTAACAGTATTGCATATTTTGTAAACAAAACGTTTCAAAATCACGGAATAGATACCGTCACTGCCGAGGAGTGCAACTACTTTGCCGGCAACGGTGCAAAGCTACTTGTTAAAAGAGCACTTACGGCACGCGGAGCATACGATGAGGAGAGCTTTTCCGCAATTTTAGAGGAATACAAGGCAGCATACGATGCAAACCCGACCTATCTTACCGATGCTTTCCCGGGAATACGTGAGCTTCTTGCGTCTCTTAAAAGCAACGGTGTGAAAATTGCCGTTCTTTCAAATAAACCCGATTTTGCCACGAAAAGTGTTGTAAAGCACTTTTTCGGTGATATATTCGACGTGGTGCTCGGCGGTAGAGACGGTGTGCCGTTAAAGCCCGACCCAAGAGCCGCCCTCGATATACTGAAAGGCTTTTCGGTAAGCGCCGACGAGGTCGCATTTATAGGCGATACCTCAACCGATATAGAAACCGGAAAAAATCTTGGCGCAAAAAGAACGATAGGTGTCCTTTGGGGCTTCCGTCCCGAAAAGGAGCTAAAAGATGCCGGCGCAAACGTTATCGTTTCATCGGCAGAGCAAATTTTGACGGAGGTTTTGTCGGTTGATTAAACGTATTTTCGCCCTATTTCTTACTATCGTTTTATCACTGTCATTTATCTCTTGCAAAAAAAACAATAAATATGCTCATTGCGAGCTTGTCCTGCCTCTTACAAGCGATTATTCCGAGGTCAAAAACGAGAGCTTTGATGCAACCTATTCAAACGGAAAAAGTATGGTCGGCATTTTGAGAATATCATTCGTTGCAGGAATGAACGAGGGAATTGCCGAGACTATGACGACGGTCGAGTTCAGAGATTTCTGGCTTAAAAGACTTAACCGCGAGGCAATTTTAAGAGACGGGGCCGTTACCTATTGCGAGTACTATGACGGCGAGGGAAGCGACGAGCTATACTACCTTGAAGCCTTTTTCCGTTCGCAATACGCCTATTTCGTAGTTCTTTTCGCAACAAACGTAAAGAATGAAGAAAGCGGACGTCGCGAGTTTACGTCCTATCTCGATAAAATTTATTTTGATTACAAGTGAGGTTTTTATGAAGAAGATTATCGTAAAGCTCCTTTTCGTCATCGTTTTAGCGTCTACCGTTTTGAGTGTTACGTCCTGCGACGACGGGGAGTTAAAGAGTTATAGTGAGGCGGGGCTCAATTTCAAGCTTCCGTCGAATATGAAAAAGTTTGCGGTAGAGTGGGCAGATATTTGCTACGGTGACTACGACAACACGACGGAAAATCCTCTGTTTTTCGTATACTATTATTCAAGTGAGGCTCTTTTGGAAGATCTTTTTCTTGGCACGGACATAACCGTTTCGGAGTATGCGGATTGGTTTATCAACGTCAACGAGTACACAAACGTTGAAAAAACTCTCAGCGAGGACGGCACGTCTATCGTTCTCAAATATATTTACGAGGACGAAAGCGATTTTTAC
Organism: Eubacteriales bacterium; assembly: GCA_046156285.1. GTDB lineage: Bacteria > Bacillota > Clostridia > Oscillospirales > CAG-272 > UBA1740. Next base: position 8,676 of record JAZNCB010000054.1, read on the forward strand.
TTCGATTATATAGTAAGAAACGAGGCGGTTTTGGCGCACGTAACTATGTGTTGCCGCGCAGAATACCGTGCAAAATACGAGCCCATTTTCACAGAGTGGATGAGCTATATAAGCCTTGCAGGTTGACATTGCCGAAAAAACAATGTATAATATCTGTATCTTCCTTTAATTATTGGAGGTTAAACTAATGGAGAGAGTGTATAACTTCTCGCAGGGCCCATCAATGCTGCCCGAGGACATAATTGAAAAAATAAAGGCTGATTTTCCCATATACGCCGATACCGGTATGTCGGTTATGGAAATTGACAAAAGCAGCAAGGGATATGATGATATAGTAAAGGAAGCGGAAAAACTTCTCCGTGACCTTCTCAAAATTCCCCACGGATATAAAGTTCTTTTTATGAGTGGCGGAGCAGACACGCAGTATTCAGCTATACCGCTTAATATGCTTTCCGACCACAAGTGCGCCGATTATATAATATCGGGAAAGCTTTCGAAGAACGCGTCTCTTGAAGCGAAAAAGTACGGAGATATAGCCATTGCCGCATCAAGCGCAGGGGCAACTCCCGCATTCTCAACCGTTCCCGAAACCGAAAGACGTCATTTCAGGCCCGATGCAGATTACGTTTATATCTGTCTTAATAACTCGGTATACGGAACAAAGTATCACTATATCCCCGACACGGGCAATATTCCTCTTGTTGCGGATATGTCGTCATTCCTTTTGTCCGAGCCTATCGAGACGTCTAAATTCGGACTTATATTTGCAGACGCAGAATGCGGTCTTGGAGTATCCGGACTTACGATAGTAATTGCGCGTGATGAGTTTTTCTCCGGCGGAGGCGAAATTCCGTCGAGTATGAATTACGGAAAAGCTCCCTCAAAGGCTGCAATATGGAGTATATATATTGCAAAGCTTGTTTTCGAGTGGATTTTGTCGCTCGGCGGACTTGAAGAGATGAAGAGAAGAAACGAGCGAAAGGCAAGCTTTATATACGATTATCTTGACGGTCAGAGCTACTATACCGCTCCGGTTGATAAAAAATGCCGTTCTATGATGAACGTCGTTTTCGTAACGGGCGATGCAGCTCTTGACAGAAAGTTTGCAAAGGAAGCCGAGGAGGCAGGACTTTGTAATCTTCTTGGCGATAGCTCCATTGGCGGTATGTGCGCCTCTATTTACAACGCAATGCCGATAGAGGGCGTTGAGAGCCTTGTCGCATTTATGAAAAAATTTGCGCAGGAAAATCCTAAGATTGATGCGTAAAAATACAAAGCTTATAAACGAAAGGAGTTGGTAGTGTGGCAGACCTGCCTCGATGTTGCGAATGTAATTTCATTTTCAACGTCGTGTGTTGCGAAAAAGAAGAAAAAATCCATAAAATCAAGTGTGTCAAAAGCGCATGCCGTAGTATTTTGCGGTGTTGATGCTGATTTTCTGACAGATTTTCAAAACTAATTTTACTTGGAGGATTTATGGATATTTTCAAACAAATTTTATTGCAACTTGTACTTATAGCGCTAAATGCATTTTTTGCCGCAACCGAAATTGCGCTGCTCTCCCTTAACGAGAAAAAGGTCAGAACTCTCGCACAAGACGGAGATAAAAAAGCGGCAAAATTACTTAAAATCATAGAAGAACCCACGAAATTTTTGTCGGCTATTCAAATTGGAATTACGCTCGCAGGATTTCTCGGCTCTGCGTTTGCCGCAGATAACTTTGCGGAAAGACTGACGAATTTTGTAGTCAGAAAATTCGAAATAAGCGCAGGCTACGTAAACGTTATCGACACAGTGTCGGTCATAGTCATAACGCTTGTTCTTTCCTACTTCACGCTCGTGCTCGGAGAGCTTGTGCCGAAGCGAATTGCGATGAAGCATAAGGAGAAGCTTGCAGGAGCTACCATTTCGGTGATGAGTGCACTCACCACTGTGTTAAAGCCTGTTATTTGGTTTTTGACTGCCTCGACAAACGTCGTTTTGCGAATTTGCAGAATAAATCCGAATGAAAAGGACGAGACGGTATCGGAAGAGGACATAGTTATAATGCTTGATGCCGGAGCAGACGAGGGCACACTCGATACGAGCGATATCAAGTATATCAAAAACGTGTTCAGGCTCAGCGAGCTTACTGCGGCTGACGTTTTAACACCGCGCAGTGCGGTCGTTGCAGTTCCCCGAGACATAAGTCACGAGGAGCTTCTTCGCGTAATTGCCGAGGAGGGTTATTCGAGAATTCCCGTGTATGATGGCGATATAGATAATACAGTAGGAATTTTACACACTAAAAACTACCTTTTGCATCATAACGATGAAGGATTTGTCATGGAAAATGCGCTTTCGGAGGCGGACTTTGTGCCCGCTAACGTCCATCTTGACGTCCTTTTCAAAAATATGCAGAAAAACCATACGCACATAGTTCTCGTTGTTGACGAGTACGGCTCTGTTCAGGGTGTCGTTTCAATGGAGGACGTGCTTGAAGAAATAGTCGGAGAAATCTGGGACGAACAGGACGAGGAGGAGGTCGGCATAGTTTGTCTGGACGAAAACACCTATACCGTGCCCACAAATCTCTCTCGCACTGAATTTTTCGAATATTTCAGTCTTAGCGAAAATGAGGAGATAAGCTCCTCAACGGTAAACGGCTGGCTCTGCGAAATGAGCGAAAGTATTCCGAACGTTGATGATACCTTTGAGTATGAAAACCTCGTGATTACCGTCACCAAGGCGACTGAGCAGCTCACCGAGGAAATAAGGGTAACCGTAAATTCAGAGACAAAAGAAGAGCAAGAATAATTTTTGAGGCTACCTCTCGGTAGCCTCTTTTTATATTTTACACAGTAAAAAAATTTAGAAAATATTGCGAAAAAAATTGCATTTTTTGAAAAATTATGTTAAAATATATAAGTTAAGAAATTTGCTATCAAAGAGGAAAAGAAATGAAGCGTACAGATTTAAGAAATATCGCTATAATCGCACACGTTGACCACGGAAAGACAACCCTCGTTGACGAAATGCTCCGCCAGGGCGGTATCTACCGTGAAAACCAGGAAACCACCGACAGAGTTATGGACTCAAACGACCTTGAACGCGAGCGCGGAATAACGATACTTGCAAAGAATACCGCTATATACTATAAAGACGTAAAAATTAACGTAGTTGATACTCCCGGCCACGCAGATTTCGGCGGTGAGGTTGAGCGTATTCTCAAAATGGTAAACGGAGTAATCCTGCTTGTTGATGCAGCAGAAGGGCCTATGCCCCAGACGAGATTCGTTCTTGAAAAGGCACTTGCGATGGACCATAGAGTTATCGTCGTAGTAAATAAAATCGACCGCCCCGACGCACGTCTTGATGAGATAGGCGACGAGGTTCTTGAGCTTCTTTTAGAGCTTAACGCAACCAACGAGCAGCTTGACTCTCCTATGCTATTCTGCTCGGGCAGAGCAGGTACGGCTTCCTTTGACCCCCATACACCCGGCACCGACCTTACGCCGCTTCTTGATACGATACTTGAATATATGCCCGCTCCCGAGGGAGAGGAGGACGATCCTCTTCAGCTTCTCGTTTCCTCAATAGACTATAACGAATTCGTTGGTAGAATAGGTATAGGTAGAATTGAAAGAGGTACGATTAAGCAGGGACAAGGAGTTTCTATTTGCAACTACCACGACAAAAACGGAAAATCCCGCCCCTCAAAAATCGTTTCGGTATATCAGTTTGACGGACTTAAAAGAACGCAGGTCACCGAGGCAAAGGTTGGAGATATCGTATGCTTCTCCGGCTGCGAGGATATCTCGATTGGAGATACCGTATGCTCACCCGCAAAGGTAGAGCCTCTCGAATTCGTCAAGGTCGGCGAGCCTACAATGGAAATGACCTTCTCGGTAAACGATTCCCCCTTTGCAGGCAAGGAGGGCAAATTCGTAACCTCCCGTCATCTTCGCGCAAGACTTTACCGCGAGCTTTTGCGTGACGTGTCTCTCCGCGTTACCGACGGCGAAACCACCGATAGCTTCCGTGTTGCAGGAAGAGGTGAAATGCACCTTTCTATCTTGATTGAAAATATGCGCCGTGAGGGATACGAGCTTTGCTGCTCAAACCCGAGAGTGCTTTATAAGGAAATCGACGGTGTTAAATGTGAGCCCGTCGAGGACGTCATAATCGACGTGCCCGAGGAATATCTTGGCGCGGTTATGGAAAAGCTCGGAGCGAGAAAGGGAACACTTCTTGATATGCAGCTTAACGGCAAGCGCCAAAAGCTTTTCTATACCATTCCCACAAGATGCCTTTTCGGTTATAGAAGCGAGCTTCTCACCGATACGAGAGGCGAGGGAATTATCTCAACGCTCTTTGCGGGCTATGAGCCTTTCAGAGGAGAAATTAAAACGAGATTTACCTCCTCGCTCGTTGCCTCCGAGGCAGGTGTTTCAACAACCTACGGTCTATTCCAGGCGCAAGACAGAGGACCTCTCTTTATCGGTCCTGCAACCCCCGTATATGAGGGTATGATAGTCGGCGAAAACCCGAAGCCCGACGATATTGAGGTAAACGTATGCCGTGAAAAGCACCTTACCGCAATCCGCTCAACCGGCGCAGACGAAAAGCTTACTCTTATAACTCCCGTCCAGCTTTCTCTTGAAGAGGCTATTGAGTTTATAACCGACGAGGAGCTTATCGAGGTAACTCCGAAGAGCATAAGACTTCGTAAGGTAGTGCTTGACACACCTCAAAGAAAGAGAATTCAGGCGCAGAAGAGAGCCGCTCTCAAAGAAAATAAATAATCAGGTTAATATCTTTTTATAGCTCTTAATCTCTGGTAGGATTATCAGGATAAGAGCTATAATTATTATAGAGCGCGCGAGCAGGGAATACCGTAGGAAAAATATCAAAGCGGCAAAAGCAAACATAAAAGCAAAATATTCTAAATATGATTTAACGTTCAGAATTTTTTTGTGGGGAGTGTTTCTGTAAACACTCACGGCATTTTCCAAAAAGAGAATAAAATAGGATACGAGTGCGCTCACAGCCCCTCCGACGTAACCGATACCTCTAACCAAAGCTATGAGCAGTAAAATTGTGATTAGAGCGGAAACAAGGGAATTTTTTGTGATAATAAACGGCTTTTCGTAATAGAGCAAAACCGTCTGTAAAAAGCTTGAAAGAAACGAGAATACGACGGCAAGAGAAGCAACGTAAGCTACAAGGCCGCTCTCATAATATTCACGAGAGATGACAAGTCTTAAAACCTCGGGCAAAACCGATAGAAAAAGAAGAGTAAAAAAGATAATAACCTTAACCGAAGCGGAGCAAACCGAAGAAATTTCATCACACCTACCGGATTTCAGCCTTTTCGTAATCCAGGGTGAGAGGACGAGCATAAGACCGCCCGTTATGAGCGAGGTCATAAATCCTATCGAGTATACGGCAGAATATCTTCCGACAGCCTCGCTGCCGAGAATTCTTGCAATTATAATTTTGTCGGAGCTTGCAATAAGCGCGGTGGATAAATAGTGCGGCAGCATAGGTAAAAGCAGCTTGAAAATATATCTGAACACTCGCTTTTCAAAAGAAAATCCGCCGTCTTTTATGATTTTTACTATAATCGGAAGAGAAATTAACGACGAAACCAGAAGCGGTGCGTAAATTCTCGCCCTGCCCGAAAAGCCGAGCCAAATCATAAAAAGAGATAATATCGGCACGGCAAAGCCGCGCGCAATATTTATAAACGAAACCGTTTTGAAATCTCCCGAGTAACGCCTCTCAGCGAAGTATATCCCCTCAGCCGTATTAAGAAAAATCTGTAAAATCAACAGAACGGTAAGAGAGGTTGAAAGAGAGGTCAGCGAGTTTATTCCTTTTCTGAAAACAAGATATAAAGCGGCAAAGAAAAGAGAGAGAATTAGCTCTGCGGTGAGAAGAGAGGACAAAAATCGAGCCTTTTTCCGCTCGTCGTATCCCGCAATAAGTCGGTATATAAATCCGCCGGTCGCTTCAAGAGTTATGAGCGGCGTAAAAATGCCCATAAGGCTTGTGTAGAGGGGATAAATTCCGTATTCTGTCGGACTGAGAGCTCTTGTGAATATAGGAGTAAACAAAAAGCCTATCCCTCGGCATAAAATATTAGAGCTGACAGACCATAGCGAAGCCTTAGCTCCTTTGTTGAGGCTGATGCCCGTTTTTCTCTTTTGAAGCACAATTTTTTTCCTTTTCATTTTCTTTATCTTTTTCATATTTTTGCGAAAAAACTATGCCAAAAATTAGAGAAAATAAAATTTTTAGAGCAAAATGCTTCGTTTTGAAGATTTTTTAGGACGAATTTCCATAAAATTTGCAAGAAAATTCCATAAACTTGCAAAAATCTATTGATTTTAACACGCAAGTGTGATAAAATGTAATATATTTATTTTAATTGTTTTGGAGGAAAAAAACAATGTTTAAGTCAGAATATCTCAACGACCTTATGGCTCGCGTTGAGCGCCGCAATCCCGGCGAAGCAGAGTTCCATCAGACAGTACGCGAGGTTCTCGAATCTATCGAGCCCGTACTTGAACAGCGCCCCGAATATATCAAGGCAGGCGTAATCGAAAGACTCGTTGAGCCTGAAAGAATTATTAAGTTCAGAGTTCCGTGGGTAGACGATAACGGCAACGTTGTAGTTAACCGTGGATACCGTATCCAGTTCAACAGTGCAATCGGTCCTTACAAGGGCGGTCTTCGTTTCCACCCCAGTGTAAATGAGAGCATCATTAAGTTCCTCGGCTTCGAGCAGACCTTCAAAAACTCTCTTACAAGTCTCCCCATGGGCGGCGGTAAGGGCGGCGCTGACTTCGACCCTCAGGGCAAGAGCGATGCAGAGGTTATGCGTTTCTGCCAGAGCTTTATGACAGAGCTTCAAAAATACATAGGTCCTGACACAGACGTTCCCGCAGGTGATATCGGTGTTGGCGCAAGAGAAATCGGTTACCTCTTCGGTCAGTATAAGAGACTTCGTGACGAGTTCACAGGCGTTCTTACAGGTAAGGGCATTCCTTACGGCGGCTCTCTCATTCGTCCCGAGGCAACAGGCTTCGGTGCTACCTACTACGCAGTTGAAATGCTTAAATATTTCGGCGACGATATCAAGGGCAAGACCTTTGCTATCTCCGGCTTCGGTAACGTTGCTTGGGGCGCAGTTAAGAAGATTACCGAGCTCGGCGGTAAGGTTGTTACAATCTCCGGTCCCGACGGATATATCTACGATAAAGACGGTGTTTCCACCGATGAAAAGATTAACTTCATGCTTGAAATGCGTGCATCCTGCCGCAACAGAGTTGAGGACTATGCTGACAAGTTCGGCGTTCCATTCTTCAAGGGTGAGAAGCCTTGGGGCGTAAAGGTTGATATCGTTATGCCTTGCGCAACTCAGAACGAGGTTGGTATGGAAGAGGCTAAGAAGATAGTTGCTAACGGAGTTAAGTACTACGTTGAGGTATCTAATATGCCCACAACCAACGAGGCAGTTGCATACCTTATGGCAAATAACGTAATCGTAGCTCCTTCTAAGGCAGTTAACGCAGGCGGCGTATCCGTTTCCGGTCTTGAAATGAGCCAGAACTCTATGCGTTACTCCTGGAGCGCAGAAGAGGTTGATGAAAAGCTTAAGGTTATTATGAAGAACATCTTCGATGCTTCCGTTAAGGCTGCAAAGACCTTTGGCATGGAGGGCAACCTCGTAGCAGGCGCTAACATCGCAGGATTTATTAAGGTAGCTGACGCTATGCTCGCACAGGGCGTGGTATAATTTCGGTATAACCGAAAAAGAGCAGGGTTTTCAAAGGGGGATTATATCATCTGCGAGAGCCCTGCTTTTGCGTTACATAGTTTAATCAATTTGTTAAAACAAACGTCTTATTATGACGTGATAAGAGAAAAAGGTGTATCAAAGCGAATGCACGAAAGCGACCGCCCTGATACACCGATTTTTTATTTTAAGTATTAGCTATAAAAAGTGAAGTTCGGAATCTCTTGGAGATATGCCTCCTTAGTTCCAACGACGTAGTCGTTTTC
>JAZNCB010000055.1:0-6709 GCA_046156285.1 Eubacteriales bacterium
CCCCCCGACTTGCTCTCGCCCGTGGGCACGAAAAGAGGGTCGTAGCCAAATCCGCGCTCTCCGCGAGGTGTGTCGGTTATGTCACCGTACATATAGCCCTCACTTGAAATCTCGCGTCCGTCGGGATACACAAGAACCATCGCACAGGTGTAATGTCCTGCACGATTTGAGCTTTCACGAAGCTTTTCAAGAAGAAGTCTGTTGTTATCCTCGTCATCGCCGCCCGAAAAACGAGCGCTGTATATACCGGGCGCTCCACCGAGCGCATCAATACATATTCCGCTATCGTCGGCAAGAGCGGCGCAGCCCGAAAGTGCGGCTATCTCGACAGCCTTTTTTCTTGCGTTTTCAAGAAAGGTTTTTCCGTCCTCGACGGTTTCGTGTTCTATGCCCGCTTCTCTCACAGAGAGAATTTCCGAAAATTTCGAGCCGAGCATCTTCTTGATTTCGTATATTTTGTGTTTATTGTTTGATGCAATTATAAGCTTCATTTTATCAGAAAAGTCCTGTAATTTTTCCGTTTGCGTCTACGTCGATTTTCTCTGCCGCGGGAACCTTGGGAAGTCCGGGCATAGTCATAATATCACCGGTAAGAACTACAACGAATCCCGCACCCGCGGAAACCTTTACGTTCTTTACGGTTATCTTGAAGCCCTCGGGAGCACCAAGCTTCGTCTGGTCGTCGGAGAACGAATACTGCGTTTTTGCAACGCAAATCGGAACTTTATCAAATCCAAGCTCGGTAAGAGCTGCTATCTGCTTTTTAGCCTGAGGAAGAACTACAATTCCGTCACCGCCGTAAACCTTTTTCGTAAGTGCTTCGATTTTGTCCTCGATAGTACCAAGAAGGTCGTATGCAAAGGTGAAATCACCCTTTTCCTCCTCGCAAAGACGAACTACCTCACGAGCAAGTGCCTCACCACCGAGACCGCCCTCTGCCCATACGGTAGAAAGGATTACGTTTACGCCAAGCTCACGGCACTTTTTGATGATAAAGTCGATTTCCTTATCGGTATCGGTCGGGAATCTGTTAACCGCAACGACAAGGGGAAGCTTGTATACGTTTTTCATATTTGAAACGTGGCGAAGAAGGTTAGGAATACCGCGTTCAAGCGCTTCAAGGTTTTCTGCGCCGAGCTCGGTCTTTGCAAGTCCGCCGTGCATTTTAAGTGCGCGGATTGTTGCTACGACTACAACTGCGGAGGGAGTAAGACCTGCCATTCTGCACTTGATATCAAGGAACTTTTCAGCTCCGAGGTCAGCTCCAAATCCTGCCTCTGTGATAACGTAGTCGGTAAGCTTCATTGCGGTTTTTGTGGCTATAACGGAGTTGCAGCCGTGCGCAATATTTGCGAAAGGTCCGCCGTGCACGAGTGCGGGCGTGCCTTCAAGTGTCTGAACGAGATTAGGCTTCAATGCATCTTTAAGAAGAGCGGTCATTGCGCCCTCTGCTTTAAGGTCTCCTGCCGTAACCGGCTTTTCCGAATAGGTGTAACCTACGATAATGCGGGAAAGTCTTTCTTTAAGGTCGGATATTGAGTTTGAAAGGCAAAGAATTGCCATAATTTCGGAGGCAACGGTAATGTCGTAGCCGTCCTCACGCGGAACACCGTTTACTCTTCCGCCAAGTCCGTCGGTAACGAAACGAAGCTGACGGTCATTCATATCAACGCATCTTTTCCAGGTAATTCTTCTCGGGTCGATATTAAGCGCGTTGCCCTGATAGATATGGTTGTCAAGCATTGCGGCAAGAAGGTTGTTTGCCGCACCGATTGCGTGAAAGTCTCCCGTGAAATGCAGGTTGATATCCTCCATAGGAATAACCTGAGCGTATCCGCCGCCGGCGGCACCGCCCTTTACTCCGAAAACAGGACCGAGCGAGGGCTCGCGAAGAGCAACCGAAACACTCTTGCCAATTCTCTTCATTCCGTCGGCAAGTCCGATCGTAGTAGTAGTTTTACCCTCGCCTGCGGGAGTGGGTGTTATAGCGGTAACGAGAATAAGCTTTCCGTCCGGCTTATTTTTCATGTCATCAAGAATTGAAAGGTCGAGCTTTGCCTTGATTTTTCCGTACGGCTCGATGTATTTTTCATCAATTCCTGCCGCACTTGCAATTTCAAGAATGTTTTTGGGTGTCACGGACTGAGCAATTTCGATATCTGTAAGCATAGCGTTCTCCTAAAATTGTTATTATATATTAAATTATACACCACGCAAAATAAAAAGTCAATATATTTATATCGCACGCAGGCGACAAGTTGCAGGTTTTGAAAATATTTTCATTTTGCCCCTACTTTTTCGAAAAAAGCTCTTGACATTACGCGGGAGAAGTTATATAATATATTGTGCGACTTTGGGATTATAGCCTAAACTATGCCCAAACGACAAAAACACTACGGTCCGTGGTGTCGGGAGGTGTGCTTGTGAAGTTAGATTTAAGGCCGCTTTTAGCAGGTGAAAAGCTACTGCGCTTTGAATATGAGCTTACGCTTGACACAAACCGAGAGGACACGGCAAGCTTTCTTTACGGTGTTAGTTTTCCTTCTCCCATGAAGGTTACGGGCGATATTACCAACACTGCCGGCTATATGCGTATGACGCTTTCCACCTCGGTTGACTACGTCACCGAATGTGCGAGATGTCTTGCGCCTGTCAGCGGCAAGTTCTCCCTTGACCTTGAGAAAACTGTTGCGCCCGAAAAACTGCTTGTAGGTCTTGACGAGGACAAGTTGGACGACTATGCAATTATCAAGGACGGTTTTCTTGATATGGACGAGCAGCTCATTTCTCAGCTTGAAATGGAGTTCCCCATCAGATTTCTCTGTCACGAGGATTGCAAGGGTCTATGCCAGCGCTGCGGCAAAAATTTGAATGACGGTAAGTGCGACTGTCCTGAAAAGGAAATCGACCCAAGACTTCTGCCGCTTCAAAAGTTGCTTGATAAAATGAAAAAATAAAATAAACATATACGATGTTTGCCACACGGCAAACCAGAAATCAGGAGGTAATCACAATGGCAGTTCCAAAGAGAAAGGTTTCTCACGCGAGAAAGATGAAGAGACGTTCAAGCGTTTGGAAGCTTGAAGCTCCCACCAACCTTGTTGCTTGCCCTCAGTGCGGCGAAGTAAATCTTGCTTACCGTGTTTGCAAGGCTTGCGGTTATTACAAGGGTGTTGAGGTTGTTGCTAAAAAGGACGCAACGAAGTAATCTGATTTTGTAAAAGAGTATTTGATTTTGTCGAATACTCTTTTATGCTTTTATAGGAAAAGACTATAAAAAACAACGAATTTCGTATAGGATTTTCAAGAGCAAGCATTACTCCGTAATGAGCACCTCAATTGTCGGCTGATATTCAGAAAATCTCAGGCGAGCTGAAAGATGCTGAGAAATAATAAGGAGCTGCTTCATTTAGGCAGAACCCAAAAAGAGCGGAGAATCCGTAAAAAACACGGTTTCTTCGCTTTAACTTTATTCTTTTGTGTTTTTAAGGTTGAAATTCTTTCGAATTTCTCCTTTTTTGCTCTTTTTGTATCGCCGTTTCCTCGCTCGACGTACCCTTGTACGCCTATCGCTCGTCAGCCGACGATTTCTTTCCTAAATCAAGCGAGCTCCGAAAGCTGCTTCGCACTAAGAATTCAGATTTTCTTCGTAAAATTTCCAAAAAACTGTTGCTTTATCTGAATTCTTAATGACTCAGCCTCTTTGTCGCGAGTAATGGAAAGTTTTGTTTACGTTATTTATAGAATTCGGTAATATCGTCAAGATAGGAACGAATTTTATTTTTTACGCTTTCGGGAGAGATAACGCGCATATCGCTGCCAAAGCCGAACACCCAAGCGAAAAAGAGGGGGCTTATCATTACTCTTGCGCTGAATTTGAAGCCGAAATCGGTTTTAGTGAAAAGCGGCTCAGAGCCAAACCTATCAATAACCGCACCTGCGAGCTTTTCTCGGCACTCAATAGTTACAAGCTCCTCACGTCCGCCGTACATACTGAATATCTTTTTGGAGTAGTCGGCAGGGTTGAATTTGTCAGAAAACTCGCCACGGGTACGGGGTAAATCGAGAATTGCGACGTCGCTCATCTTGTCCACACGGAAGTTTTTGATTAGCTTATCACCCTCGTCATAGGCGACGAGATAGTACTTTTCATCGTCCCAAAGAAGCGCTCCCGGGGATACCGTGTAAGCTTTTCCGTCGTGTCGGTATACCTTTTTCTTCTCTCCGTTATAGTCAAAATACTTGAACGAAAGCTTTTTATCCTCGTTTATTGCCGTATGTATTGCGTCGATACTGTAAATTGCCGCGGAATTTACCGTCTTTATTCTGTCCTCGACGTATACCTGACGGGAGAGCTGCCTTTTGTTGCGCTCGCCTGCAAAAATTCCGAGCTTGTCGATTATTTCGCTACTCTTCTTTGCGGTTATAAATTTCGACGCCTGGACCGCATCAACAAGCATTTTAAGCTCCGCAATTTCGAAGATTCTATCATCGAGCGTATACCTTGGAGGTCTTGTAGGAAGCGTGCTGACACCAAATCCAAGCTCTTCAAGGGTGAGAAAATCGTCATATATACTTTTGCGCTCTGCGCAAATACCGTACTCTGCAAGACGGGATATAATTTCCGCCATACTTATGCCATGCTCCTCGTCGGTCTCTCGCATCAAAATTTCAAGAAGTCTTATAAGCTTTTGCTTTTGGTTTTCTCTTTTCGCCATAGCCGTTTTCTCCCTTTTAGTGTACAATATTTTGTACACTAATTATTATACACCCGGCAAAACAAATTGTCAAGGTTGAAAATTACAAATAGTGTTGACTTTATTTTTCGCGCGTGTTATAATAAACAAAAAACGGCGAGGAGCTACGCTTATGTCAATAATTCTCGAAAACAAGCATTTCATTTTGAAAATAAGTGAAATGGGCTATGCAGAGAGCCTGCTCGATAAAAAGAGCGGTGAGGAGTGCCTTGATACAACGGCAAAAATTCCCCTCTTTTCACTGACCGAGCCACGTCCGTTCAATAACGAGATAAAGCTTGCTCACCCCAACAAGCGCACGACCTTTTATTCTAATCGAATAAGACTTGAAGACGGAAAGCTTGTAGTTGGCTTTAATCTTATAAAGTTCGAGGCAAATATAGGTCTTACGATAAAGGACGATTACATAGCTTTTGAGCTTCTCGGATATAACATTGCATTCGAGGATTTTGGTTATCTCAGAATTTCTCCTCCGCCGGTTGAAAGCTTCCGTCTGATTGCATTGCCGATTAAGACGAGAAAAAGATTTGGCGAGTGGCTTAATGCGGTATCAGACGATGAGGTCACCGCCTGCGTGCTTGCTACCTCTCCCTATGCGATAATAGACTCTGAGGCACGCGACGGTTTCAGAATTCTCACCGCAGATGCGGTAAAGAGTGTGAAGCTTCTTGGCACGAGTGCCGCTCTTATAGTCGCGCCGACAGAAAAATTCCTTGACTGCGTAGACTCGCTTGAAGTAGATTACGGGCTTCCGAGAGGTGTAAAAAGCCGTCGCGGTGAATACATAAGCTCCTCTATCTATTGGACGGCGGACATATCACCGAAAAACGTTGACGAGATAATTTCCTACGCAAAATCAGGCGGTTTTAAGCTCATTTTGATTTATTACACAGCTATGACCTACGAGGACCGCCTGTACTCACATTGCGGCGACTACGATTATAACGAGAATTATCCGAATGGAAAAGCCGATATGAAGCTCGTGCTTGATAAAATTCATGCCGCAGGTATGAAAGCGGGCTTCCACTTCTTGCACACGCATATAGGAAAGAAGTCAAGATATATCACTCCTGTTTGTGACCACAGACTTAACCTTACGCGCCACTTTACGCTCGCAAAACCGCTTAGTGCAGACGACACCACGGTATTCGTTGAGGAAAATCCCGAGGGCACTGTTATGCACCCTGACGTGAGAATTCTCAAATTTAACGGCGAGCTTATCTATTACGATAGCTACACTACCGAGTGGCCGTACAAATTCGAGGGTTGTAAAAGAGGATATTGGGACACCAATATAACCGAGCACAGTCTTGGCACGATTGGCGGTATTCTCGACGTCAGCGAATACGGCGCTGTCAGCGCTTACAACAACCAATACACAAGCCTTCAAGACGAGGTTGCAGACAAGATAAAGGCGATTTACGACCTTGGTTTCGAGTTTGTTTATTTTGATGGCTCGGAGGGTACAAATCCGCCATACGACTTTCACGTTGCAAACGCACAGTATAGAATTTATAAAAAGCTTGGCACTGAGCCCCTTTTCTGTGAGGGTGCTGCAAAGTCGCATTTCAGCTGGCATATGCTCTCGGGCGGAAATGCATTCGACACCTTTAAGGACGACGAATTTAAGACGAAAATCGAGGAGTGGCCGGTTACGGAGGCTATAGATATGCAAAGCGATTTCACCCGCGTTAATTTCGGCTGGTGGTCATTCAGAAGAACTACTCAGCCCGACCTTACGGAATACGGCATAAGCCGTGCGGTCGCTTATGGCTGCCCTACCACCTACCATACCTGCGTTGAAAAATTCAAAGAGTGTCCGCGCTGTGACGACGTTTTTGAGGTAATGAGACGCTGGGAGGACGTAAGAGAGAAGAAGCTTCTTTCAAGCGAAGAAATCGAATTGCTGAAACGCCCGGGAAAAGAGCATATTATGCTTATAGATGAACATG
>JAZNCB010000056.1:0-2322 GCA_046156285.1 Eubacteriales bacterium
ACGCCTTGCGAGTATTATTTCGCCACCGCCGCGTGACGAAAATCTCCCCCTGCTGCGCAGCAGGGGGAGATGAAAGAAACTTATTTAATTAACAAATTCTTTTTGTTTTTTAGTCTGTCTACTTGACAGGGGGCACATTAAATCGGTTTGGTACTGCCTTTTCTTTTTATTCAAATTCTACGAGTATCATTTTGAATACTTCAAGCGAGGTGTTTATTTTGAGCTTTCCGTTCTCTGTTGTGTACGGAATTTCGTTTTCGTCGCTGTCGTAGACCTTGTTTATTTTCTTCGTTCCGTCAAGCTTTATTTCAATTTTGATCTCGTCTATTTTCAAAATCGGTCTTATTGGCTGACGGTTAAGGAGATTTACCTTAAATCTGTTCGGAAGACGGTACGAGGTTACGTCAACGCAGTCGGGCGCGTCCACCGTTATCTCCTTTTCGGGAAGAAGACTGAGCACGAGGTTTGCAAAGAGCTTTGAGTTGTCGAGCATCTCGTCCTCTTCGATAACGCCTGCCGAGTAGATTACCTCGCCCGCACCGTATTTATGCTTGAAAATAGCGGGGTTGTCGAGATAGTTAATCGGGGGGTTGCTTATTGCCGAGGAATATACAAATCTGTCGGAAACGTCGCTTATCGGCAGGGTTGCGGTTGCTATTATTTCGCCCTTATCGTTTGGCGTTACTTTCTTCAATGCTTTCCAAAGCATATTCGGGTATTTTCTTGTATAGTCTCCGAAGATTTCGGGGTTGTCGCATACGGGCGCAAGGTAATTCGGCGCTACCTCGTAGACACCCTCGTAGTCAAGTCCGAGAACGTCAGAAAGTCTGAAATTTTCATAGAGGTTGCCCTTATCGTCGCGAAGCGAGGTTTCGCCGCTTATATAAGCGCGGCCGCCGTTCTTTACGTACTCTCGGATAGCCTCTACCTCTTCGTCACTTGTAAGCGAGAGGTCGGAGAATATTACGACCTTGTAGTCGGAAAGCGTGTCGAGCTTATTTCTTGTGATAACGTCGTAGTCGGTGTGGCTCGGAATCAAGGCTTTATCGATTTTCTTGATTCTCTCGGTCATTCTCTTTGAGGTGAGTTCTTTTATAGACTTGCCGTTTTCCTCGGTCGTCATTGCCGAGTTGAAGTTGTAATAAACCGCAACGTCACGCATCGGACGTTCTTCGTAATTTACGAATTTCTCATGTTTTCTTACGTTTTTGCCAACGTTTGACATTCTCTCATAAACCAATGGATTCATCTCGCCTGACGGGTCGATAGCATCGATAAAGAGAAATGCGCCGTTATACATAATCGCAGAATACGCCTCAAATTCAAGGTCAACGAGGGGCTTATTCATAGTATGGTATCTAAGACGCGAGCATCTTGTCGTCATAAACTCAAAGGGAAGATTTTCTGTGAGGTTATACATCATTCTGCTTATTACGTTAACGCCGTGTCTGTCGGTATAGAAGTCGCCCGCAATATAGTCGGACTGCTTATAGTACTTCATATCGTTAAGACCGTTATTAACGGCAACCTCGATAGACGCCGCCTGCAAGGATACCGAGAGATCGGGATTTGCTCTTAATGCGGCTTCCTTGATTTTTTCACCGTAGTCGGCAATGCTTCTGCCCTTGAAGCTTATGTAATCAACAAACTCGGGGTTGTTCCAATCTATTACCGTCGGAATTTCTCTGCCGGTTGCCTCGAAATACTTCTTTTTGCAGGCCTCGCAGAAGCAGGCAGGCATCCACATACCTACCATATCTACCCAAAGACCGTCAAACTCGTACATAGAACAGAACTCGTGAACGAGGTCGGTGAAATACTTGCCGTATCCGCTGTTCGGGCAGGGGTTTCCAAATCTGCGCCAGCTTCTCATTGACTTGCCGTCAACACCGACAATATCCCAATCGGGATGCATATCCGAGACAGTCGTGCCCCATGAGTTGAGGTATCCGACAACGCGAAGTCCGAGCTTTTTGCACTCGGCTATTGTTTGTCCGAAAATATCTCTGTCTGCCGCCTTGTGCCTATTACCTATCTTCGTTGGAAAAAAGCAAAGTCCAAGACAGTTTGAACCGTAAATATATGCAACGTCAGCGCCCGATTTCTTTATATTCTCCGCATATTTTTTCGGGTCGAACTTATCTAAAAACCCCTCGCCGTTCGGTATGTGCATATCCACGAGGTTACGCATTATCGACTTTTTGTACCATTCTTTCATAGAAAACCTCCGAAAGTTTGTTTTTCTTTATTCATTATAACATTTATTCGCAAACTTTACAAGTAAAAAAGATAGGTTTTGGGGTAAAAAATCAAACAAAAATA
>JAZNCB010000057.1:0-14518 GCA_046156285.1 Eubacteriales bacterium
GGCAAATACAAGCGATGCAAGCGCATAAACGTTATTATCGAGTGTATCAACGCGCCTTATAAGAACGATAAATATAAGCGCAGGTATTTTCGCAAGCGAAAGGAATCCGAGCTTTATAAAAGCACTGCGTGCTTCTTCGAAATACGGTGCAGAATCTGCGGCGCGCTCGAATATGCGTGCTAAAATAAACCAGGCGATAAAGTCGGGCAAAATATCTATTACGTTGACGTTTGGATTAACGAGTATAACCAAGCTGAAAATAAGGAGTGAATAAAATTTTGTTTTGTTTATTTCTTTCATATCTTGATTTTATTTCTTCTTTTTATTTTTGCGTGAAGCCTTTTCTTTCATTTTGTTAAGCTTATATTCTGCGTATTCCTTCTGCTTTTGCTTTGTGTGCTCTCTGTGGCGGTTTATAAACTCAAATTTTGACGGAGCGTCTTCGTCGTAGTCAAGGTCCTCAGGCATACAGATTCTTGCGTAAGCCTTAAATATAACGTAGAGGTTAAGACAAACGATGAAAAATACCGAGAAGAATACTATAACACTTGCCGTAGCAAAAAACTTCGGTGAAATGAAGTCGCTTGTGACCGGCACTGAAAGAATACTTGAAAGACAGTAAACTATAAGCGAAAAAATCGTAGAGATATGCGCCCTTGCGGCAAGAACGTGAAGTCCAACCTCGTTTGAAACGTTTTCAATACCCGAGAAGATAAGCACCGACAAAATTGCAAGTATTACGTATCTTGGAATATCGAGATAGGGGAGAATTCTTGCCATATCTAAAATGGGGAAGAACATATCCAAAAACCCGAGTGAAAGCTCAACTATACCGAGCGCCGAAAACGCAAGGGATACGTAAAAGGCTTTCTTAAACGGAGTGTTTACCGTCGATAGCTTTTGAAGCGCTATTGCGATAACGAGAGCGGCAATAAGGTCGGTAAACTGGTAGTAGTAAAGGTTAAGCAAGAGGAAATAGCCGAAAAACAAAGTTCCAAAGCCCATATTAAATCTCCCGCTTTACTGCGCTTGGGCGTCGCCGGCGCCACAGCATTTTTTGTATTTCTTACCGCTGCCGCAGGGGCAGGGATCATTTCTGCCAACCTTTGTGCTTGTTGCGGGCTTTTTAGCCGCGGCGGGTTTTCCGTCAGCAAATCCTGCGCTGGTAGGCTTCGCAACCTGAACGCGCTCAACCTTTTGTACCCTCGGCACAACCGAAAGAATCTGTCTTACGGTATCCTCGCGAATATCGCTAATCATCTGGTCAAAGAGGTCAGCACCCTCAATTCTGTACATAGCTACGGGGTCTCTTTGAGCGTAGGAGTTAAGTCCTACGTATTCTTTGAGCTCATCCATGTTTTCGAGGTGCTCCATCCACTTCTTGTCAACGTTTTGAAGCAGGATTACCTTTTCAATTTCGCGCATTGAATCGGCGCTCATGCCCTCAACCTTTGAGAAAAGCTCGTCCTTTGAGTGATAAATTTCAAGCGCTCTTTCGATAAGCTCCTCGCGCCATGCGTCCTTGTCTATTGCGGAAAGCTCCTCGCTTGTGTATATGAAATTCTTTGCATCGGTGAGGTTTCCGAGATAGTGATTTCTGAATTCGTCAAGCTTGACCTCATCGTCGGCAAGATAGCTTGTAAATGCGTTATCTACCGAGTCGGAAATCATATTTTCAATCTTTTCTTTGATATTGTCCTCAAAAAGAACGTCGCGTCTTTGCTGATAAATGACGTGTCTTTGCTGGTTCATAACGTCGTCATAGGTCAAGACGTTTCTTCTTCTTGTAAAGTTCTTTGCTTCTATACGGCGCTGAGCACCCTCAATGGAGCGGGAGAGAATTCCTGCGGCAATGGGAGTGTCCTCGTCAAGACCGAGACGCGCAGTAACACCCATAAGTCTGTCCGAGCCGAAAAGACGGAGCAAGTCGTCTTCAAGAGAGAGGAAGAAACGGGATTCGCCGGGGTCACCCTGTCTGCCGCTTCGACCGCGGAGCTGGTTGTCGATACGGCGGCTCTCGTGGCGCTCCGTGCCGAGAATGAAGAGACCTCCCGCCTCGCGTACCTTGTCAGCCTCAGGCTTTATTTCTGTCTTGTGCTTTTCGTAAAGCTCGGCAAAGGTAGCTCTTGCAGAAAGAATTTCGGGGTCTGTCGTGTCGAGCGAGCCGGTCGCCTTTGCAATAAGCGACTCGTCAATACCCATCTTTCGCATATCGCGCTTTGCAAGGTATTCGGGGTTTCCGCCAAGCATAATATCCGTACCGCGACCTGCCATGTTGGTGGAAATGGTAACCGCACCGAGTCTGCCCGCCTGCGCGACGATTTCAGCCTCTTTTTCGTGTTGCTTTGCGTTAAGAACGTTGTGGGGAATACCTGCTTTTTTAAGCACACCCGAGAGAAGCTCGGATTTGTCAATAGAAACCGTACCGACAAGCACGGGCTGTCCCTTTTCGTGACAAGCCTTAATCTGCTTAACTATCGCAGAAACCTTGCCTCTGAACGTTCTGTATACCGAATCGTTTCTGTCTATTCTTATCATCGGCTTGTTTGTCGGAACCTCGACGACGTCAAGCGCGTATATCTGTCTGAATTCGTTATCCTCTGTGAGAGCAGTACCCGTCATACCGGAGAGCTTTCCGTACATACGGAAATAGTTCTGGAACGTAACTGTTGCGATAGTGCGGCTTTCCTTTTGAATGCTGACGTTTTCCTTTGCCTCAATAGCCTGGTGAAGACCGTCGTTGTATCTTCTTCCCGGCATAAGACGACCGGTAAAGGTATCAACGATAATAACCGAGCCGTCCTTTACGATATAGTCAACGTCGCGCTTCATAACACCCCAGGCGCGAATAGCAATGTTTATATGGTGGTGAAGAGTGCTGTTTTCGGGAGCTGAAAGGTTCTCAATATTGAAAAACTTCTCAACCTTTTCAATACCGTGCTTTGTGAGGACAGCGCTTCTCGCCTTTTCGTCTACGATATAGTCCTCGGTATAGATAGCATCGTTATCCGCCTTGTCGTCGATTTCCTTTATGACGTGTCTTGTAAGCGATTTTGCGCATCTGTTTGCCATGGTGTAAAGGTCGGTCGAGTTTCCGCCCGCACCGGAGATGATAAGAGGAGTTCTCGCCTCGTCGATAAGAATCGAGTCAACCTCGTCGACAATAGCAAAATTGTGACCGCGCTGAACCATCTTTTCCTTGTAAACGACCATATTGTCACGAAGATAGTCAAAGCCAAGCTCGTTGTTTGTGGCGTAGGTAATATCTGCGTCGTAAGCCGCCTTTTTCTCGTTCTGATTCTGTCCGTGAACGATAAGACCCGTCGTAAGACCGAGTAAGGCGTAAACGCGTCCCATTTCCTCACTGTCACGGGTTGCAAGGTAATCGTTTACGGTAACGATATGCACACCCTTGCCGGAAAGCGCGTTAAGATATGCGGGAAGGGTAGCGACAAGGGTTTTACCCTCGCCGGTTTTCATTTCCGCAATTCTTCCCTGATGGAGAAGAACACCGCCCATAAGCTGAACTCTGTAAGGTCTTTTTCCAAGAACTCTCTCGTCAGCCTCGCGCACAAGCGCAAAAGCCTCCGGAAGAATATCGTCAAGGGTTTCACCCTCGGCAAGTCTTGCTTTTAGCTTTTTCGTATACTCTCGCATTTCATCGTCCGAGAGGGCGTGAAATTGATCAGCAAGAGACTCGATTTTATTTATAATCGGTGTGATTTTCTTTATCTGCTTTTCGCTATACGATTTGAAAAGTCCCATAAATCCTCCATTTTGTCTTTTGGCAAAATTTTGTTATATTATTTATCTATTATACAACACTTTTTGGGAAAAATAAATAGCTAAATGTAAATAATTAAAAATTTTTTAGGAAATCTCTATTGATTTTTGCTCGTTTTGAGAGTATAATACATTAAAAACGTGTATGCGGAGAGCATTATGAGAAAAATAAATATAGTCCTATATTCACCTGAAATACCGCAAAATACGGGAAATATTTCAAGGACGGCGGCGGTTACGGGCGCAGCGCTTCACATAATAAAGCCTATCGGCTTTGAAATATCCGACAGAACTCTCAAAAGGGCAGGGCTCGACTATTGGGACAAGCTTGATTTAACCTATTACGAAAGCTACGGTGAGTTTCTCGAAAAGCATAAAGACGCAAATATATACTACTTTTCGGCAAAGGGTAAGCATAGCTACACCGAGATAGAATATCCCGAGGAGGTGTTCCTCGTTTTCGGCAGGGAATCGGTCGGACTTGACGAGGAGCTGATCCTCGAAAATATCGAAAAATCGGTGAGAATTCCAATGCTTCCGACGCTTCGGTGCTTAAACCTTTCAAACTCGGTAGCCGTTGCGGTCTACGAGGTGTTAAGGCAGAGAAATTTCGAGGGCTTTGATAAGGTTGGAAAGCTTGCAAAATAAGTCGTAAAACTTGACTTTTCATAAAAAAAGTGTTACAATAGTAGATAGTAAAAAACAGGAGCAAATCTATGACTAAAATTGATATATTTTCGGGCTTTCTCGGTGCGGGAAAGACGACGCTTATTAAAAAGCTTATAAAAGAAGCATACTCTTCTGAAAAGGTGGTTCTTATCGAGAACGAATTTGGCGAGATAGGAATTGACGGCGGATTTTTGCAGGATGCCGGAATTGAAATTACCGAGATGAACTCGGGATGCATTTGTTGCTCTCTTGTAGGCGATTTCACCGAGGCGCTTGGCAAGGTCCTTTCAGAGTATAATCCCGACAGGATAATTATCGAGCCGTCGGGAGTAGGCAAGCTCTCCGACGTTATATCTGCCGCAAGCAAGGTGACCGGTGAAAATGCTACCCTCAATGCCTTTACCACCGTGGTTGACGCAGGAAAATGCAAAATGTATATGAAAAACTTCGGAGAGTTTTTCGGTGACCAGATAGAGAATGCCTCGGCGATAATTTTCTCGCATACCGACGTTGTTAAAGAAGAGAAAATCGTTGAAGCAGTGAAGCTTGTCCGAGAGCATAACGCAACTGCAACGGTTATTACTACGCCCTGGCAGGAGCTTGACGGCGCTTCGATACTTTCCGCTATGGAAAATAAGGACACCCTTGCAGATGCTATTAAAAATCTCGTTGAAGAGCACGAGCATCACCAACACGAGCACGGCGAGGATTGCAAGTGCGGCTGCCACGAGCACCATCACGACCACGAGGAGCACGAGCATCACCACCACGAGCACGGTGAGGATTGCAAGTGCGGCTGCCACGGTCACCATCACGAGCACGAGGAGCACGAGCATCATCACCACGAGCATGGCGAGGACTGCAAGTGCGGCTGCCACGGTCACCATCACGAGCACGAGGAGCACGAGCATCATCACCACGAGCATGGCGAAGACTGTAAGTGCGGCTGCCACGGTCACCATCACGAGCACGAGGAGCACGAGCATCACCACCACGAGCATGGCGAGGACTGCAAGTGCGGCTGCCACGAGCACCATCACCACCACGCCGACGAGGTATTTACGAGCTTTGGAGTTGAAACCGCAAAGAAATTTACAAAAGAAGAAATTTCGAATATTCTTGAAGCCTTTGTTGACGGTGACGATTATGGCATGGTACTTCGTGCAAAGGGAATTGTTGCTTCCGACTCAGGTGAGTGGATACATTTCGACTACGTGCCCGGCGAGCCTGACGTAAGAGTTGGCACTGCCGGCATCATCGGCAGACTTTGCGTTATTGGCGCAGGCATTGATAAAGAAAAAATCAAAGAGCTTTTTGGAGTATAAAATAATCTGATGGAAACACCGGTATATCTGTTTACGGGATTTCTCGAAGCAGGAAAAACTAAGTTCATCGAAGAAACGATGAAAGACCCGAATTTTAACGACGGAAAAAGAAAATATCTTATCATCATCTGCGAGGAGGGTGAGGTTGAGCTTGACGGGGGAGAGATGCCCGATAACGTATCTATTGCCGTTTTCGATGACCCATCAAGGCTTACACCCGACAGACTCTCTGCCCAGCAAAAGAGAGCAAAGGCGGATATCATAGTCGTTGAATATAACGGTATGTGGACACTTGATAAATTCTATAATGCGCTCCCGACCGAATGGATGGTATATCAAGAGGTCTTTATCGCAGACTCAACGACAATACTCTCATACAACAAGAATATGCGTCAGCTCGTCGTTGACAAGCTGACAAGCTGTGAGATGGCTGTCTTCAACAGAGTTAGTGAAAGCACGGATAAGCTCGCCCTTCATAAGCTTGTGCGCGGCGTTTCAAGAAAAGCAAACGTTTGTTATGAAAGTGTATCGGGCGATATCGAGTTTGATAATATCGAAGACCCGCTTCCGTTTGATATAAATGCTCCCGTAATTGAAATCAAGGACGAGGATTTCGCGATATTTTACCGCGACTTGACCGAGGATACAAGCAAGTATTTCGGCAAGAAAATCAGGTTCAAGGGCATAGTAGCGCTTGATAAATCCCTACCCGTGTCAAATTTTGCAATAGGAAGACATATAATGACCTGCTGCCAGGACGACATTGCGTATCAAGGTGTCGTTGCACGCGGTATGGGTAAATTAAAGCTTGCAACGAGAGATTGGGTAATCGTCGAGGGTAAGCTTTCCGAGGAGTATTCTCCTCTTTACAGAGGAAAAGGACCGATGCTCTCGGTTGAGAAAATTGAAAGAGCAGAGAAGCCCATCCAAGAGGTAGCAACGTTTTATTGATTAAATCTAATTTCGAAAGGTAAGCATTCTATGAAGGCTTTGGAAAATAAGTTTCCGTTTTCAATGTATTTTGTAAGTGGCGCCGGACGGCTCGTTTCTGCACGTACAAATACTAAATCAATGGAAATTGTCGAGGTAACTGGCGGTGAGGTCGCAATCCAGATAGGAACCGAGGTAGTTTCTGTTTCACGCGGCGAGTTCGTCTACGTACCTCCGACGCTCGTTTTTTCGGCAAATGCTATAAGCGAAAAGGCATCTATCAGAGCCATCGTTTTTGACAACTCTATTCTTGAAGCAAATATGGAAAACTTCGATGCTGAGGTCTTCTATATGTTCTTTTTGCAGTCGAGAAATAAGATTACCGCCTTTGCTGAGGGACACCCAGTCTACGAAACACTTGCAAAGTATATGAACGAGTCCTACGACGAGTACATTTCAAAGGACGTTTGCTATAATCTTCCCATACGCGCGAATATTTACCTTATGATGACGGCGCTTCTCAGATACTACTGCGGCTCAAAGGACGACTCCGACAGAATGATATATCACAACGTTTTAAGACTTCGTCCCGTAATCGAGTATATCGACAAGCATTTTACCGAGAAAATTTACATAGACAAGCTTGCCGATATGATTAACGTATCACCTGACTATTTTACTAAAATGTTCCGTGATACGATAGGTAGAACACCCGTTGAATACATAAACGGTATCAAGGTAAACGAGGCAATGCGCGCCCTTTCCGAAACCGATAAATCAATGGCTGATATCGCAGATGAGATAGGATTTTGCAATCCTAACTACTTCCACAAAATATTCAAGCAGTATATGGACGTGAGTCCTCTGCAATATAGAAAAAGCATAAAATAATTTCTTTATTATTCTGAATAAAAGCAAGGAGCTTCCCAAAAGAGAAGCTCCTTGCTTTTTATTTTATGCCTTTTTTATAATTTTAAGCTCTTCTTCACCCTTGACAAATCCCGCAGTAACGATAACCTTTTCAACGTCGTCACGTGAGGGAAGCTCGTACATAGGCTTCATCATAATACCTTCAAGAATTGAGCGAAGACCTCTTGCACCGGTGTTTCTCTCAATTGCAAGATGAGCAATTGCCCCGAAAGCCTCGTCCTCGAATTCAAGAGCGATACCGTCCATATCAAGAAGCTTTTGATACTGCTTGTAAAGTGCGTTTTTCGGCTCTTTTATAATTCTGACAAGCGCGTCCTCGTCAAGATTATCAAGCGAAACTATAACGGGAAGTCTGCCTACAAGCTCGGGAATTATTCCGTATTTTACGATATCGTGTGCGATAACGTCCTTGTAAGCGCCCTTTTCCTGTTTTTCCTTTTTCGTTGTCTTTTCAGTGGAAAATCCTATCTGCTGCGAGCCTTTTCTTTGTTCGATTATAGCTTCGATACCGTCAAAAGCACCGCCGCAGATAAAGAGAATATTTTTCGTGTTGATTTGTATAAATTCCTGGTTAGGATGCTTTCTTCCGCCCTGAGGTGGAACGTTTGCGGTAGTGCCTTCAAGAATTTTAAGAAGCGCCTGCTGAACACCCTCGCCCGAAACGTCACGGGTTATCGAGCGATTCTCGCCCTTGCGCGAAATCTTGTCGATTTCGTCAATGTATATAATACCGTGCTCGGCTCTCTCAACGTCGTAGTCAGCCGCCTGAATAAGACGGAGAAGAATATTCTCAACGTCCTCGCCAACGTATCCCGCCTCTGTCAAGGTGGTAGCATCGGCAATAGCAAACGGAACCTTGAAGCTCTTTGCAAGAGTCTGGGCAATATAGGTCTTTCCGACACCCGTCGGACCAAGGAGCAAAACGTTTGACTTTTGAAGCTCTATTTCTTCAATTTCAGCCGCCGCCTCCTGCTTTTTCTTGCTCTTTCTGCCACGGTTTGCCTCTTCTATCGTAAGAATTCGCTTATAGTGGTTGTAAACTGCAACCGCAAGCGCAAGCTTTGCACCGTCCTGACCGATAACGTACTCGTCAAGCATAGCCTTGATATCCTTCGGCTTTGGAAGAGTGTCAAAGGTAAGCTCACTTTGCGGTAGAGGCTCTGCATCACTGAAATTCTCGTCTAAAAAATCAGCGCAGATATTTACACAGTTGTCGCAAATGTAGCATTCGCCGTTCTGGGCAGGGAAGAGGAGAGCTACCTCTTCCTCGCTTCTTTGACAGAAAGCGCAACGGCGGAGATTTCTCTTTTCAGAATCTGACATTGATTAAAGTTCCTTTTTGCTGATTACTTTGTCGATAAGGCCGTATTCTGCCGCCTCTTGTGCGCTCATAAAGTTGTCGCGCTCGGTATCCTTTTCGATAGTTTTGAGAGGCTTGCCCGTCTGCTCTGCAAGAAGCTTATTAAGCTTGTCGCGGATTTTAAGAATATGGTCTGCGTGAATTTTAATGTCCGATGCCTGACCCTGCATACCGCCAAGAGGCTGGTGAATCATAATCTCGGAATTGGGAAGAGCAAATCTTTTGCCCTTTGCTCCGCTCGAAAGAAGAAACGCGCCCATAGAAGCCGCCATACCAATGCAAATCGTAGAAACGTCGCACTTGATATAGTTCATTGTGTCGTAAATCGACATACCTGCCGAAATAGAGCCGCCGGGGCTGTTAATATAGAAATAAATATCTTTGTCGGGGTCCTGAGCTTCAAGATAGAGAAGCTGAGCTACGACAAGCGAAGCTGTTGTGTCATTTACCTCGTCAGCAAGAAATATAATTCTGTCATTAAGAAGTCTTGAATAAATGTCGTATGAGCGTTCACCGCGAGAGGTCTGCTCAACGACCATTGGAACGAGTGCCATAGTTATCTTCCTTTCATATATAATATAAATCGAATAAATCGACAAATTATGCGTTTTTTTCAAAAAGCCGACTGTCAAAAGGCTTAAAGCTTTGACGGTCGGCTAAATTTTAGGCTTCTGCCTTTTCTTTTGCTGATGCTTTTTTCTTTACTGTTGCGTTTGCCTTAACGAGATCCATAGCGCGAGCTACGAGGAGGTCTGCCTTGATATCCTCAGCGGCAACCATTGCCTTAACCTGCTCCTCGGGAACGTTGTACGCCTCTGCTATTCTCTTGTACTCAGCACTAACGTCGTCCTCGCTTACTGTGAGAGCTTCAAGGGAAGCAATCTTTTCAAGAGCGAGTCTGATTTTAACCTGCTTTTCAGCCTGGGGACGCATCTGAGCGCGGAGAGCGTCGAGAGTAAGTCCTGTGTACTTGAAGTAGGTGTTGAGGTCAAGACCGCTCTGGCGAAGTCTTGTATCGTAGTCACGAACGAAGTTCTCGGTTTCAGCCTCGAACATAGGCTCGGGAATTTCAGCTACAAGCTTGTCGATAAGAGCCTCTGCGAGAGCATTCTCGAATTCAGCCTGCGCCTTGTCCTGATTTCTCTTTTGAAGTTTAGCCTTTATGTCAGCTTTATATTCATCGAGTGTATCAAATTCCGAAACGTCCTTTGCAAACTCGTCGTCTGCTGCGGGAAGCTCCTCAAACTTGATAGAGTTGAGCTTTGTCTTAAATACTGCTGCCTTTCCTGCAAGCTCCTTTGCGTGATACTCCTCAGGGAAGGTTACGTTAACGTCGAACTCCTCGCCGATCTTCTTGCCAACGATCTGCTCTTCAAAGCCGGGAATGAATGCACCTGAGCCAAGCTTGAGGTCATGGCCCTCTGCCTTGCCGCCGTCGAATGCTACGCCGTCAACAGTACCGAGATAGTCGATATTGCAGGTGTCGCCCTTCTTTGCAGCTCTGTCAGTGATTTCTATTGTTCTTGCGTTTCTCTCACGAACACGCTTGATTTCCTCATCGATTTCCTTAACGGTTACTCTTGCAACCTTTTTCTCAGCTTCAAGACCCTTGTAGCCCTCGATAGTAACCTCAGGCTTTACGAAGCCCTCTGCTTTAAGAACGATATCGCCGTCTGTCGAAACGAGGTCGAATTTAGGTGTGCCGACAACGTCAAGCTCTGCCTCTTTAACAGCTGCCTCGAAAGCGTCGGGAATGCAAGCGTTGATAGCGTCCTCAAAGAAGATGCCCTTGCCGTACATTTTTTCGATAATGCTCTTCGGTGCTTTTCCTTTTCTGAAGCCGGGAACGTTAATAGACTTAACCTGCTTCTTATATGCTTCATTTTCTGCTTTGTCAAAAGCTTCCTTGCTTACAGAGAATTCAAGCACAAAGCCGGATTTCTCGGTAAGTTCCTTTTTAATAAGGCTCATTGTTTTTCCTCCGAAAATATATGTGTTATAATTATAAAAATCAACTATATAATTTTACAATAAATAATGCCGTTTGTCAAGTGTTTTACTATATTTTGTTACTTGAAGATTTTTTTGGGAATGAAATTGAGATAATCGGCTGAAATAATGCTGATTTCAACGCCTCTGTGAGTAAATTTATCCGCAACCTCGTAGTTTGCATGTATGTGTCCGTAAAATACTCTTTTAATGTCGTATTCGATAAGAAGATTAAAGATAGATTCCGACTCCTTTCCCGACCAGAAGGGAGGGAAGTGCATAAAAACTAAAATCTCCTTGTCGGGCGACGTCTCCTTTAATTTTTTTGCTTCGTCAAGACTGATTTTCAGCCGCTGATGCTCTCTTTTCGTCAGCTTCTCAAAATCGGTGTTGTTAGGAATATTAGCCGCGTCCTCGTCGTGATACCAACCACGAGTTCCTGCAATAATGAATTCGTCGGTTTCATAGGCATTGTTGAATAGAAAGGATATTGTGGTAATGCCGTTCTTTTCAAAAAACTCATTATGCTTTTTCATAGTGCACCACCAGAAATCGTGGTTGCCCTTGCCGAGAATTTTTTTACCCGGAAGAGAGTTAAGAAAAGCAAGGTCGGACGCCGCCTCGTCAAGCGTGAGCGCCCAGGAAATATCCCCTGGGATAATAACAGTGTCGTCATCTGTTACGAGGCGTTGCCAATTATTTTTTAATTTGTCGATATAACCCGTCCACCTGCGACCGAAAACCTCCATTGACTTGTTCGTCGTGGAAAGAGTTGAGAGGTGGAGGTCAGATATGGCAAAAACTGACATAAAAATTTCTCACTTCTTGTATAAAAGAGATTGCTTTTGTGAATTATAAATACACAAGCGGTGTGCTTGTAAAAAAGAAAACGGAGATGAAATTTATGGAAGAAAAGAAGTATCAGTGTGAAACAAAGTGCGACACCTCAAAGCCTATCAAGGGTGTTATGTGCGACGTAAAGAATTGCGCCTACCATAGCGGAAAGAGCGAGTGCTGCGCAGGCTGCATATCGGTTGGACCGAGCAGCGCGGAAACGTCGTCCGGAACCGCTTGTGCTACCTTTAAGGCACGCGAGTATTAATTTTAAGAGCGCGCGAATTTGACGGTAGCGTCCGCCATATCGGCCTTGTCGATAACCTCTGTATGAATTACGGCCTTTTTGGTAACCGAGATAAGAGGCTCCGGTATACTTACACCCGTAAGTGCTGAGAGCTCGTCAAGAGCGGAAATCTCGTCTCTTGCCTCCTTGCCTGAAACTGCGGCATATACGTCTGCGGCGAATTTGTACGGGGAAGCGGTGGACACCGTAATAATTTTTCTTTCTGCCTTATAATCCTCATAGAAGCAGTTAGCTGCATTTATAGCTACCGCGGTATGAGTATCTATGAGGCAGTTTTTCTTTTCGTAAACCTCTTTTATGGTTTTCTTCGTATCCTCTTCGCTTGTGTAGTAGCCAACAAAGGTCTCACGAATTTTTTTTAGCTCGTCAGCCTCGATAGTGTAAATACCGTTTTCGGAAAGCTGCTGCATATACTTCGCGGTTTTTTCACAGCCGAGAGTTACGTAAAGAAGTCTTTCAAGGTTAGAGGAAATGAGAATATCCATAGAGGGAGAGATTGTCGCATGAAAATCTCTTTTTCTGTTGTAAGTTCCGGTTTTTAAGAAGTCGGTAAGAACGTTGTTAACGTTTGATGCGCAAACAAGCTTTTCAATGGGAAGTCCCATAAGCTTTGCAACGTATCCTGCGAAAATATTTCCGAAGTTACCCGTGGGTACAACGAAATCAACCTTGTCGCCGAGCTTAATTTCAGAAGCGCTTACGAGGTCGCAGTATGCGGAAATATAATAAACTATCTGCGGCACAAGTCTGCCCCAGTTAATAGAGTTTGCGCTTGAAAGAAAGACCTTTGAATCAAGAAGCGTCTTTTTCATTTCCTCGCTTGCGAAAATTGCCTTAACACCGCTTTGAGCATCGTCAAAGTTTCCGACAATACCGCTGACAGAAACGTTTTCGCCCTCCTGCGTCTGCATCTGCATCTTCTGCACTCTGCTTACACCGTTCGAGGGATAAAAGACCTTGATTTTCGTTCCGGGAATATCGCGGTAGCCTTCAAGAGCCGCCTTTCCGGTGTCGCCCGAGGTAGCAACGAGAATGAGCGCCGTGTTGTCCTCACCGCATTTTCTTATTGCTCTTGTGAAAAGTCTTGGCATAATTTGAAGAGCCATATCCTTAAATGCCGAGGTAGGACCGTGCCAGAGCTCAAGCATAAAGTTGTTTTCGTCAAGCTTTGTCACAGGAGCGGGCGAGGGCGTGAATTTTGCCCCTGAATATGCACCGACAGCATCGGCTAAAAGCTCCTCGTAGGTATAATCGGTAAGGAATTTAGAAAGAATTCTTGCCGCTCTTTCCTCATAGGGAAGAGAGGTGAGGCTTGATACCTCGTCGAGTGTAAGCTGCGGAATTGCTTCGGGCATAAAAAGACCGCCGTCTGCCGCAAGTCCGGTTTTTATTGCGTAAGCCGCGCTTACTCTTTCCTTGTTAATTCCTCTTGTGCTGATGTAATTCATTTCGTGTATGCCTTTCTTTCGTACGCCGTGTTGAGATTAAAGGCGTTTTCTATGTGTATGATTTTGTTTTTCGTTTTATCGGGGTTAAGGTAGATCTCGATAATATCCATTCTTATTCTTTTTTTGGACGGGTTTTTCGCCGTGTAATGCCGTGAGGCAGAGATTATCTTTTTCTGCTTTTCACCCGTTACCGATGAGGCAGGGCGAGGCTCGTTTTGATTTTTTTGACCGACCGTCCTCGTCTTTACCTCGACGAAAATAATAGCTTCCTTGTTTTCCGCAATTATATCTATCTCGCGGTCGCGGGCAACGTAGTTTTTTGCTTTGATTTTATAGCCCGCCTTTTTGAGAAATTTTGCGGCAAGTCGCTCGCCGATATTTCCCGTAACCCTTTTGGGTGTAAGAATGTCAAGTATTTTCATTGTTAAGGAATTTCAAAAATGTTTTTCTGTGTATTTTTGACGGACCGTATTTGCGGACAGCGTCCATATGGTCCTTTGTGGGATAACCCTTGTGCTTTGCGATATTGTATTCGGGATATTCGCGGTCAAGCTCAATGCAGCCTCTGTCACGCGTTACCTTTGCGAGAATTGATGCCGCAGCGATAGAGTAGGATTTAGAATCTCCCTTAACCACGGTCTCGGTAGGTATTTCAAATCCGCGCGAGCAGTTTCCGTCAATAAGCGCAAAATCCGCTTTTATTTTAAGTCCCGCAACGGCACGTCGCATAGCGAGCATCGACGCATTCAAAATGTTTATCTCGTCTATTTCCTCGGGTGTTGCCTCCGCAATAGAGTAGGCAAGAGCAACCTCACGTATAACGTCAAAGAGCTTCTCACGCTTTTTTTCTGTGAGCTTCTTAGAGTCGTCAAGCCCCTCGATTACAACGCCGCGAGGCAATATAACCGCCGCCGCAACGACAGGACCGCAAAGCGGACCTCTG
>JAZNCB010000058.1:0-6394 GCA_046156285.1 Eubacteriales bacterium
TAAGACCGCTTTGGCCTCCGACTTCATTTCAGCCATCTTTGCAATCCACTCATTAACAAACTTGTTGTTAGTAACGTTTGCGTTCATTTGATATATCTCCTTATTAAAATTATACTGTAAAAACCGGGATTTTGGAAATAAAGCCCAACTTCCCACAAATACATTATATCACATAACTTTTTATTTTGCAATACAAATATTAAATATTTTATTCAACAATTTGTTACCTTTTGATGAATTATGATAGAGGGTGAGGTTTTGTCAGTTTGCCGATTTTGAAATCTTTTATCCTCTTTTGACGAATGGTGGAGAATTTAAGTGCGATTTGGTAAATTTTACCATTTTTGGAGCAATAAGTTTGTTGTTTTTTTCGCTATTTTTACTCTTGATTTTCCACCGAACTTTGTGGTACAATAGTGTTACTTCCAAAAATTACCATATTTTACCAATTTCAAAACAAAAAGGAGATTAAAAATGGAAACAAACGCAAAAATTCTGATTTGTGACGAAAATTTTGAAGAAAGGTGTAGGCTTATCGAAAAGCTCCGCGAAGCAGGTTACATAAAGTGCGACGAGGCTGCTGACGGAAATATAGCGCTCGATATGATTAAGAAAAACTCATACGACGTTGTTGTGGTGGACCTTTGGATTTCGAAGCTTGACGGAATTGGAATTATCCGTTCTGCGACAAAGCTTGATATAAAGGACAAGCCCGTATTTATCCTTATGTCCCCGATAAACAAGCAGTCAATTTTACTCGAAGCCGTTGAGTCGGGTGCTGACCTCTGCATTCCGAAGCCTTTTGACCTTTCTACCTTAATATATCATATTGAGTCCGTCCTCAAATCAAAGAAGAAAAGTCCTGATAAAAAAGAAACGTCACCCATCTCCGATATGGAGGCTCAGGTGACAAAAATTATTCATCAGATAGGTATTCCCGCACATATTAAGGGTTATCAGTATCTCAGATGCGCTATTCTTATGGCTATTGACGACACAGATATTATAAATTCGGTAACTAAAATTCTCTACCCCTCGGTTGCAAAGAAATTCGGGACAACCACCTCGCGCGTTGAAAGAGCTATCCGCCACGCAATAGAGGTTGCGTGGGATAGAGGCGACGTTGACACTCTGAACTCATACTTTGGATATACTATCCAAAATTCACGCGGAAAACCCACAAATTCCGAGTTTATCGCTATGATAGCCGACAATCTCCGTCTCAAATTCAAATACGCGCTTGTTTGATAAAAAACAAAAATCCGCTATGAAAGCGGATTTTTGTAATATTTTGCCTTGAAGATTAAAAATATCTTCTGCCCTCCATAGCACGATAGAGGGTAATTTCATCTGCGTATTCGATATCTCCGCCAACAGGAATTCCGTGTGCAAGTCTCGAAACCTCAACGCTGTACGGTTCGAGTATATGAGCAAGGTATGCCGCGGTCGTATCGCCTGAGGGGGTTGGGTTGGTTGCGATAATTACTTCCTTTACCCCGTCGCCCTTTACTCTCTCGACAAGCTCCTTTACGGTAAGGTCGTCAGCACGCACGTTATCAAGGGGAGAAAGCGCTCCTCCGAGCACGTGATATACTCCTCGGTAGCCGCGTATCTTCTCCATTACCATAACGTCCTTTGCGTCCTCTACGACGCAAATAACCGAGCTGTCTCTATCCTCGTTTCTGCATATCTCGCAAAGCTCCTCGGAGTCTGAAAGACCGAAGCAGACAGGACACTTATGTACGTCGCGTTTAAGGCCTACGAGGGCATCCGAAAATGCTGCGGTTTCCTCCTCGGAAAAATTGAGCACCGCAAAGGCATATCTTGCCGCGGTTTTTGCGCCAACGCCGGGAAGCTTACGAAACTCCTCGATAAGACGCTGTATCGGTGGTATATAATTAGCCATTAAAACATACCGGGCAGACCGATAGAGCCCGTTATCTTCTGCATTTCCTCCGAAGAAATTGCCTCAACCTTTTTAATTGCCTCGTTTACACCTGCAACGATAAGGTCTTCAAGAGTTTCGATATCGTCGGGATCAACTACCTCGGGAGCAATTTTAACCGACAAAATCTCTTTTTTGCCGTTAATTTTGATATTTACTACCCCGCCGCCTGCGGAAACGTCGTATTCACGGGCTTCAAGCTCCTCCTGCATTGCCGCCATATCCTCTTGCATTTTCTGCGCCTGTTTGAGCATTGACTGCATATTTGACGGGCCGCCGCCCATTCCCTGTGGTAATCTTACTTTCATATTTTTCTCCGTTCTGCCGTATTCTCGGCAAGATTTTATTTTATCAGATTTTCAAGCTCGGATGCCAAATCACCGGGAGCATCTGTTTCCAAGCTTTCAATAACGACGCTGATTTCTTCCTTGCTCTTTCTTTCAAGCTCGGCAATAATTCCCGAAAGCATAGAAAGAACCGACGCGTTGCTTTTGATATTCGCCGCAAAAAACGGCTTCATTTTGATTAGGAAGCTTCCCTCTCCTGCTCTGTATCCGCGGGATTCAAAGAATTTGCCGGAAAGCGGACGGTTAAACTCACCTATTCGCTCGAGGACACTCTCCCAGTCCTCATACGGTGTAAGTTGCTTTTTTTCCTCTTTCAAAGCTTCCTTTTTCACCTCTGCCTTATTTTCGGGCTTAGGGGTAGAAGGAATATTCGACTGCTCCCTTGGCTTTACCTCTGCGGTTATACCAAGCTTCATCATTGAGATAGCCTTTTCAAGCTCCTCAACACGAAGGGCGAGAGCCTCTGCCGTCGGGACAAGCTTTGCCTCGCACATTTTGGTAAGTGCGATTTCTGCAATGCTTCTTTTTGAGTTGGTCACTCTTTGCATATCGGCAATAGCGCCTTCAAGTATCGAGGTGTGATACGAAAGGCGAGCCATCGAGAAGTCCTCAGCTATTTTGAGAAGAGTTTTATATTCTATATCAGTGAGGTCGAGATAGGACTTTGCCTGCTCACTGTTTTTGATAATCATAATATCACGGTAAGTATCTATGATTTCCTGCCAGAATACCGAAATATCGCCACTGCTCATAACGACGTCGCGTATTATCGAATAAACCGTACTGTAATCGGCACGTCCGATAGCCTCGATAAGCTTATAAACGAGACTTCTGTCACCCGTACCGATAGCACCGCTGACAAGCTCGGCATCAATATGGGCGCGCGAGCCTGCGCAAAGCTCAAGCAAGCTGACCGCATCTCTCATACCGCCTCTCGAAGCTCTTGCAATCAAAAGCGCTCCGTCCTCGCCAAGATCAATTCCCTCGGCTGCGGCAATTTTATTAAGTCTGTCGATTATAACGTCCGACTGAATTCTTCTGAAATCAAATCTTTGGCAACGCGAAACTATGGTTGTCGGGAGCTTGTTAAACTCGGTCGTAGCAAGTATAAATACAACGTACGACGGAGGCTCTTCAAGCGTTTTAAGAAGTGCGTTGAATGCAGGGCCGGTCATCATATGAACCTCGTCTATGATATAGACGCGGTATTTGAGTGTTGCGGGGGTAAAGGAGATTTCGTCCTTCAACGACCTTACGTCGCCGACACCGTTGTTACTTGCGGCGTCCATTTCAATAACGTCGGTAGAAACTCCTGCGTCGATAGAACGGCAAGCCTCGCACTTGTTACAAGGGTTTCCGTCCTTTGAGTCAAGGCAGTTTACCGCCTTTGCAAGTATTTTCGCACAGCTTGTCTTGCCCGTTCCGCGAGAACCGCAGAAAAGATATGCGTGAGAAATCTTATCGTTTGCGACCTCGTACTTCAAAACGTCGGTTATACCCTTCTGACCGCAAACGTCATCAAAATCAAAGGGCCGCCATTTTCTGTAAAGCGCCTTATAATCGGACATCTATGCTGCCCTCCTTAATTCTTCAAAAATTATTAAAAATGCGTAGCAGAAAACTGCATACGCGAAAGTTCCGTGGTCGGAAAGAGCCATACACCCCTCCGTCGAAATATCTTTACATACGGTAACCGCCACGTTTGCTCCAAACAGGCAACCTCACGGCACATCCGATAAACCGCTTAATGCTGCTTGGTTCCCCACCTGACATGGTTCACAGCCTCGGATTGCGTAAGACCAATTCTTCAACACAAACAATGACGGTGCAGTCTACACAAAAATAGCCCTTGGGAGAGGAAATAACCCCTGCTATAGCGGATTTCAGGTACAAGGCGCCGCTACCTCCCCGGCCGGTATGACTCCATCCGACTACGGAACATTAAATATTATAACAAATAAAATTAAAAAATGCAATAGATTTGAAAAGATTTTATATTAAATCAAAAAACCACCGTTTACGTTAAGCACTTCGCCCGTTATAAAGGACGCACTATCACTTGCGAGAAAAAGTGCCGCCTCGGCAACGTCGCGCGCCTCGCCTATTCTCATAAGCGGTGTTTCGTCGACAAGCTCCTTGATATCCTCTTTTGAAAAGCTCTTATTCATATCGGTATTGATAAGCCCGGGAGCTATGGCATTGACGGTTATATTCGATGGACCGACCTCTTTTGCAAGCGCCTTTGTAAATCCGATAAGCGCCGCTTTGGTAGCCGAATAATGCACCTCGCAGGACGAGCCGGTTATACCCCACATTGACGTTATGTTTATAATTCTGCCGTGCTTTTTGTTTATCATATCGGGCAAAACGGCTTTGGTATAAAGGAATGCACCACCGACGTTTACCGCGAAAATTCCGTTCCAATCCTCATATGAAATATCCGTAAAAAGAGAAAATGAGGCCACTGCGGCAGAGTTGATAAGAACGTCTATTGTGCCAAACGCTTCCTTTGCATTTTTCACCGCCGAGATAACCTCAGCCTCGTTTGCGCTATCCGCTTTTATAGCGAGAGCGCCCGTTTTATCGGAAAGAGCCTTTGCCTCTTTTTCACTGTTTTTATAGGTAAATGCCACTGCGTAGCCTTTTTTTGTAAAAAGCTCGACCATGTCCGCGCCAATACCGCGCGAGCCGCCGTTTATAAGAACAGAGCTCATAGTATACTCCTAATATATTTTATCATTTTTATTATAACCAAAAACACCTAATATGTCAAGGAAAAGATAAAATCTTATTGACTTAGGCGGTGTTCTGCGATATAATTTATATAAGAAAGAAGCAGGATTTTATATGATACTTATAATCAACAAATCAAAAAAGGATGCGCGCTCGCTTGCCGAAATGTTTTACATAATGGGTGTTATTGCCTACCCCGAAGCACCGAGCGAGGCTCTTTCGGAAATATCGCTTTCATACAGCGCCGTTATCGTTATGAATCCGTCGCTTTTAGCCGACAAGGAGGATTACGTAGCGCGACTCAGAAGCTACGCTTCCGTTCCGATTTTCGCTTATTGTGACGAGCCTGACGTTACCGACACTATTATATTTGACGGAATTTTGAAGTCGGCCTCCTACGCAAGCAGTATTCTCGCAAAAATAACCGAGCATAACGAGAGTCGGGGCTTAAAAGCTCCCGGTATTTACAGGCTTGCGGGCGTTGATGCCTCTTCCACTCTGCAAGCACCCTTATATTTCGGCACACCGTTAGCTCTTACAAAAACCGAGGCTATGGTGCTTCGCGCGCTAATCGTTTCATACCCAAATCCGTCGGGAGCGAAGGATATTCTCAAATACGCATTCAGGCAAAGCAAGGTTCCCGAGGCATCGAACATAAGAACGCATATCTCGATCATAAATAAAAAATTCAGAGAAATTACCGATAGAAATCTTATATCCTCTTCACTCGGCACGGGTTACCTTATTCTCACCCCCGAGATAAAGGAAGCTATTACCAAATAAATACGAAAGCTGACAAGCCTCATCTGCATATAATGTAACTAAATTACATTCAGGTGAGGTTTTTTATGTTTGATATCAAAAGCATACTTTTACGCTTCGTTTCTCTTATTTTAGGTATTTCTACGGGGCAGAACTTCCCTCCCGCTCTTTCCGCAAAGGAGGAGGAAGAGCTTTTTTCGAGAATGAAAGACGGTGACAAAAATGCCAGAACAAAGCTCATTGAGCATAATTTAAGGTTGGTTTCGCACATAATACGCAAGTATTATTCCTCATACGGAGCGCAGGATGAGCTACTGTCGATAGGAAGCCTCGGACTTATCAAGGCTGTCGATTCGTTTAAGAGCGACAAGGGGACGAGATTTGCCACCTACGGCGCAAAATGCGTGCAAAACGAAATACTTATGTATTTCCGCTCAAATAAAAGGACGTCAAACGAAATTTCGATAAACGAGACTATTGATATCGACAAGGACGGAAATCCGCTCACCTATCTTGACATAATAAGCATTGACGACACGACATGCGAGGATATTGAGCTCAAAATCCATATCGAAAAGCTACGAGCCCTTGTAGACGAGGTGCTCAC
>JAZNCB010000059.1:0-21116 GCA_046156285.1 Eubacteriales bacterium
GTTGTGTTGGACTCAAAATGTTGTATTTTTTGCAAATTGCCCATTGTGTTCCTTCTCTACCTAAGTAATCTCGAACAGCTTGTAATTTCAATCCGGTACTGTATTTCTTGTTCTTTCGTGATCTTCTTGGCATAAAAATAACCCCCTTAAAGTAGTCTTGAAAACTTTTTGTTTTTTCAAGTGTCTACTCTAAGGGGATTATATCAGAATGCACGACACCTTGTTTTTATTTATTTTTCTGAAATTCAAGCGGGGAGATGCCCGTGTATTTTACGAAGTTGCGGTAAAATGTTATATAGTTGTTATAGCCGCAAATCTCAACAAGCTCGGAAAGGGTAATTGCGTCACCCTTCGCCTTTAATATTTCAACCGACTTTTCTATTCTCACCTTGTTTAGAAAATCGTGGAACGAGTGTCCCGAAAAGCGCTTGAAGCTCGCTATGAAATTTTTCATAGACATATTCACTATTTTAGCGACGTCGCTTGGCACAAGGTTTTCGGAATAGTTAGCCTTTATATAATTTATTGCGTAAATTATTCCGTTTTTATCCGAAAGCGACTGCTCGCTCTCCTGCTTTTCAAGCAGAACAAGGAATATACAAAGCACCGTTGCGAAAGCATTTCGTAAAACGAGCTCTGCTCCGCCCGAAGAGTCGCCACACTCATAGCACATAAATTCCATAAGGTGATTTAAGTGTATCTGCATTTCCGGGGGCACGGGAGCTATCGTTATTATCTTCATTTTGTTGAAAATCGAAGAAAGAACGCCGCTCGTTCCCGCCTGGTTTTGCAATATGTTTTCGACGAAATCGATAGAAAAAGTAAAGGTGTATATGCTCGTACTTGCGGTATTTGTGAGAAGCGCGTGCTTGACGCTTGGCGGAATGATCGATATATCGCCATATCCGAGGCGCTTTGACTCGCCGTCATCGGAAAAGACGGTAACGTATCCCTTTTCTATATAGTAAACCCTGAAATGATTGCGGTAAAAATACTCCTCTTTTTTCGGAGGGTTATCAACCTTTTCTATATAAAATTTAGGCTTTACGTTTTTTATTGATTGCTTTATATTAAGACACCCCATAAGCATCTCCTCGTTTTGAAATTATGAAAAAGCGGAGCTTCCCTTGTGAGAGCTCCGCCGTGTCTTTAATTCTTTAATGAATGTATCGGAGCGGGTATTCTTCCGCCTCTGCCGATAAACTCGGCACAGGAGTCGTCTTTCAGCTTCATTATCGGAGCATATCCTAAAAGTCCGCCAAACTCCGCAACGTCGCCGACACCCTTGCCCCAAACGGGAATTACTCTGACGGCAGTCGTTTTGTTGTTGACAACGCCTATTGAAATTTCGTCAGCAATTATACCCGAGATAGTCGATGCCTCGGTGTCACCCGGAATTGCTATCATATCAAGACCAACGGAGCAAACCGCAGTCATAGCTTCGAGCTTTTCAAGAGTAAGAGTGCCCGCCTTAACCGCGTCTATCATTCCTCTATCCTCGGAAACGGGAATGAACGCACCGGAAAGACCGCCAACGTGGCTTGATGCCATAACGCCGCCCTTTTTAACGGCATCGTTAAGAAGCGCAAGAGCCGCAGTAGTTCCGTGAGTGCCGCAGCGCGCAAGTCCCATATTTTCAAGAATCTCCGCAACCGAGTCGCCGGCGGCGGGTGTAGGAGCAAGCGAAAGGTCTACTATTCCGTAGGGTGTGCCAAGTCTTCTCGAAGCCTCAGCCGCGATAAGCTGACCAACTCTCGTAATCTTAAATGCTATCTTCTTTATCGTGTCTGCAAGGGCAGAAAAGTCACACGCCCCCGCCTCTTTGATAGCTGCGGCAACAACACCGGGGCCGCTGACACCTACGTTTATAACCGTGTCAGGCTCGCCCATACCGTGAACTGCGCCCGCCATAAAGGGGTTGTCCTCGGGTATGTTTGCAAAAACAACGAGCTTTGCGCAGCCTATCGAATCGTTGTCTCTTGTAAGGTAGGCGGTCTTCTTGATTATCTCGCCCATCTCGCGAACTGCGTCCATATTTATTCCCGCCTTGGTCGTTGCAACGTTGACCGATGAGCATACCACACTCGTCTCGGCAAGCGTTTCGGGAATAGCCTCAATAAGATTTCTCGCGCCCTTTATCTCACCCTTTTGCACGTGAGCGGAAAATCCGCCGATAAAGTTAACGCCGATTTGCTTTGCCGCTCTTTCAAGCACCTTACCAAGTCTTACAAATCCCTCGGGAGAAAGACCTGCGCCTATATAGGATATGGGGGTTACCGAAACTCTTTTGTTAACAATCGGAATACCGTAGGTGCGTTCAAGCTCCTCGCAAACCGTAACGAGATTTTTAGCAGAGGTCGTGATTTTGTCGTATATTTTCTGTTCAAGACGCGAGGGGTCATCGGTTATACAGTCAAAAAGGGATATTCCCATTGTAACCGTTCTTATATCGAGGTTTTCCTCGCGTATCATTCTTATAGTTTCAAGTATATCGCTCGTGTTCAACATATCAAATTCTGTGCATCGTGTTGAAAATATCCTCGTGCATTACACGGATATCAACACCGTTCTCCTCTCCTGCCTTTACCATTGCTGCGCAAAAGCTTGCAAAATCTGCCGTCAAGCCCTCGATAGACACCATCATAATCATGGCGAAATATTCGTTGAGAACCGTCTGGCTGATATCGATAATATTCGCACCGTATTTAGCGCACTCAGCGCTCGCCATAGCGATAATACCAACCTTGTCCTTACCTGTAACCGTTACAACTGCTTTCATTTTTAACCTCCGTCAGAAAAGCTTAATTTACACTGCTATTTTAACACATTTTTCTCTATTTGTCTATATTATATTGAAATATTTTAATTTTTGTGATAAAATAAATTAAATAATCGTTATGGAGTAGCAATGAAAGACGGCGTAATCATCATAAAAAAAGAAAAAAATATGTCATCGTTTGCCGTAGTAAGCAGAGCAAGACGTCTTTTCGGAGTGAAAAAGGCGGGGCATACGGGCACTCTTGACCCTATGGCAACCGGAGTTTTGCCGATACTTCTCGGCAGAGCCGTAAAAGCAAGTGAATATATGCTCACCGCGGACAAGCACTACACCGCAACCCTGCTCCTCGGAATAACCACCGATACGGAGGATATAACGGGAAACGCGCTCACAAAATGTGACACGGTACCCACCGAAAGCGAGGTTTTCGAGGCTATATCGAAAATGGTGGGAGAGAGCGAGCAGATACCGCCTATGTATTCAGCTCTTAAAATCGGCGGGCAAAAGCTCTATGAGCTCGCAAGACGCGGCGAGGTTGTTGAAAGAGAGCCGCGCAAAATCCATATATACAAAATCGACGCTAAAAAAATAACCGATACCGAATACGAGCTCGACGTGCATTGCTCAAAGGGCACTTATATACGCACCCTTTGCGCCGACATAGGCAAGCTTCTCGGTGTTGGCGGAGTTATGAAAGCACTCTGTCGCTCTGAGGCATCGGGCTTTTCTCTCTCCGATGCGGTAACACTCGGTGAGCTTGAAGCTATGACCGAGGAAGAAAGATGGGGCAAGGTATTCCCGATCGAGCACATTTTCAAAAGTAAACAAAAGGTTACACTCGCCCCATTCTTTGCAAGACTTGCAAGAGCAGGTCAGGAAATATACCTGAAAAAAATCAATCTTAACATAAACGTCGGGGAATGTGTCGCTTTATTTGACGATTTCGGCTTCTTTGCGCTCGGACAAGTGCGCGAATTTGAGAGCGGCGCGGCAATAAAACCGATGAAGCAATTCGATACTTAAAATTAAAATGAAAGGAGAGCTAACCGTGGCAAAAACCGAATTTACACCTGCCCAGCTAAGCGCTATCAATACACGCGATAAATCCCTTCTTGTCAGCGCCGCCGCAGGCTCGGGAAAAACCGCAACGTTGACGGAAAGAATTATCCGCTCGCTGATGGACGAGAAAAATCCGGAGGACATAAGCCGTATGCTTATCGTCACCTTTACCAATGCGGCAGTTGCCGACCTTAAAGCGAAAATTTCCAAGGCTCTTCGCGAGGCTCTTCTTGAAAATCCCGGTAACGAGCGACTCGAACGTCAGCTTTATGCTCTTCCCACCGCTCATATTTCAACTATTGACTCCTACTGTAACGAAATTCTCAAAAACAACTGCGAAAGATTCGGAATTTCGCCAAAATACAGAATAGCCGACACAATAGAGGCAGACCTTCTCGCTAAAAACGTGTGCTCTCTTTTGATAGACGCGGCATACGAGGGAAATATAAACGGAATTTCTCCCGAGGACTTTGAGGAGCTTACCGTCTCTCTCGCAGGAGTAAAAAATAACGCCTCTCTTGAAGAGGTTTTTGCGTTTCTTTACGAGAAGACAAAGGACCACGAAAAAGGTACTGAAATTTTCAGAGATTTTGCAAGCGCGCTTGAAAAGTCGAAAAATCTCCCCGTAGAAGAAAACCTTTACGGCAAATACGCTATTGAAAAAACGAAGGAATTTGCCTCTCATTACAGAGCCGTAGTTCATAAATTTATGGTTAAAATATGCGGCTCGGAAGCAAGAATAGAAGAAACCGCGCAAAATGCAAGAGCGCTCGCAGAAAAGAGAAAAGAGGGCAACGCCCTCCGCGGAAAAGCGAAAAAGGAATTCCTTGCCTCCCTACCTCCCGAAAGCGATGACGACAAGTATCTTCTCGCAATGCAGGACGACCTTGCAGCTCTCGATAAAATTCTTGCGGCAAAATCCTACGATTCGATGCGTGAGGCCCTCAATGCTGACTTTGAGGATCTTCCGAGCGTAACGGACAAAACCGAGCTTCACGCAAGCTATGCCGCAATTCACAAGCAAATAAAGCTTGGCATCGAAAAAAAGCTTGCCCCGCGTTACTTTTCGTACAGCGTCGAGGAGTGGCGGCAGCACCTTTCGGATATGCAAAGGCTTATCTTGACTCTTGCCGTTTTCATTGAAGAGTTTGACAGAGTATACTTTAACGAGAAAAAAAGCCGCGCTATGCTCGAATACTCTGACATAGAAAGACTTGCATACCTTTCTCTCTATGACGAAGACGGAAATCCGAGCGAGCTTGCGCTCTCGTTGCGAGAGGAATATTCCTCGATTTACATTGACGAGTACCAGGACGTAAACCTGCTTCAAAACAAAATTTTCCTCGCGGTATCAAAAAAGAACAACCGCTTCACCGTTGGTGATATAAAGCAGTCGATTTACGTATTCAGAAACGCAAGGCCCGAGATTTTTGCGGATATGAAAAACGCATACCCTCCCCTCGAAAATGCCGAAAACTCAGACACAGCATCCATCTTTATGTCTGAAAACTTCCGCTCGGACGAGGGCGTAATAGATTTCGCCAATACGATTTTTGACGAAATGTTTTCCCATAGAGCAAAGAGTATCGGCTACGTTGAAAGCGACAAGCTCAAATTTGCGAAAAAATACAACGGCCCCGTTCCTCCGTACAGACTTCCCGAAATTCATCTTTTTGCAAATCCCACGCCCGACGAGGCAGGCAGCGAGGAGGAAGAGGCAGAGGAAGAGCCGCTACCAAACGAGCGCTCTATCAAATGGATTGCCGAAAAGATAAACGCCCTTATAAACGGCGGCACTCTTAATTCGGGCGAGCCGATAGAGCCCCGTCACATTGCCATAGTTTTGAGAAAAGACCGGGGGCGTGCGGCAAAATACAAGGAAGAAATAGAAAAATACGGTGTATCCGCAAGAGCTCCCGAGGGGCGAGACTTCTTCCTCAACTCCGAAATTCAGCTCGCACTCTGTCTTCTTAATGCAATAAACAACCCGCTTCGCGACATATATCTTGCAGGGCTTATGCTCTCGCCGATTTTCGAGTTTACTCCCGACGAGCTTTATCTTGCAAAAAGGCTTGGCGGCACAACGCTCTACGAGAGTGCAAAGCTCTTTTCCGAGGCAAACCCCGAAAACACTAAATTTTCTTCGTTTATAAACACCCTCGCTCGATACAGAAAAATCTCGGAGGGTATGCAGGTTGACACCCTCATAATGCGCCTTTATAACGAAACAGGGCTTCTCGCTCTCGCCAAAAACGA
Organism: Eubacteriales bacterium; assembly: GCA_046156285.1. GTDB lineage: Bacteria > Bacillota > Clostridia > Oscillospirales > CAG-272 > UBA1740. The sequence goes on from JAZNCB010000059.1 coordinate 6,095, forward strand.
CGATAGCCGTGAAAATCTTATGCTTCTTTATAACTACGCAAAGAAGTTTGAGGAGTCCTCGTTTAAGGGGCTTTACAACTTCATAAGCTACGTAAACGAGGTCATAAGCTCCGGAAAGACCTTTTCTGCAAACCGAGATACCGAGGACGAAAACGCGGTCTCGATAATCACCGCCCACAAGTCAAAGGGTCTTGAATACCCGATAGTATTCCTTGCCGATGCGTCAGCTCCCCTGATTTCCGAAAACGAGAAAAGGGGCAGAGTTGCTTATTCGGATAAATTCGGCCTCGGCCTGAAAAAGAGAATGAAGGGCGGTCTTGCTCTCGTTGAAAGCCCCATACGTAATATAATCGTTGACTCAAACGTCGAAAAGGGTCTTGAAGAGGAGCTTCGCGTTTACTACGTTGCAGTGACGCGAGCAAGAGAGCAGCTTTACGTTGTCGGCTCTCCGAAAGCAAAAACAAAAGACGATTATTTGGCAAAAACAAAGCTTAATAAAATACACAAATCTCCCTATTCTCTCAACAAAATGACAAGCTTTGTTGACATTTTGCACTTTGTAGACCTAAAACAAGAGGTTTTGTGGCACGATGAAATTTCGAAAAATGAAACAGAAATTTCAGAAGATACAATGTCGCCAGCGGTCGACGAAAAAGAAAACACCGAGGTGCTTTACAGCGATGACGTATATGAGAGAGTGTTTGAGCGACTGACCTTCAGCTATCCCAACAAGCACCGCACAACTCTCCCCGAGAAAATGTCGATATCAAGCCTTTACCCCACTATTCTCGACGGACTTGACACCGAAAACACCTCTTCCATCGACAAAGAGCCACCGAGCAACAGGTTTGTCGAGGCTGTCCCCGATTTTATCTCGCATAGCGACAGAAACGCAAAGCGCGAGGCAGGAATTGCTACTCACGCATTCCTCCAATTCTTTGATATTTCGCGCCTTGATACGCTTGGAGTTTGCGGAGAGCTCAGCGCTCTTATCGAAAAGGGATTCATTTCAAAGGAAGACGCAGAGCGCGTCAGAGTTGACGAGCTTCTGCTTTTCGTCGCATCAAAGCTTTATTCGGATATGAAAAACGCAAAAAAGCTATACCGCGAATTCAGATTTAACGTTATGCTTCCTGCCTCTTTGTTCACCGCAAATCCCGAAAAGAAAGAGGCTCTTGCCTCGGAGACGATACTTTTGCAGGGTGTTATCGACTGTATTATTGAGGATAGCGACGGAAATCTTCACCTTATCGACTATAAGACCGACAGGCTTACGCCCGAGGAGCTCTCTGACAAAAATCTTGCGCGTGCCACCCTCTCAAAAAGGCACGCGCTCCAGCTCTCCTATTATCGAAAGGCGGTAGAGAAGATATTCGGCAAAGCTCCCGTCGAGGCAAGCGTATATTCACTGCCCCTTGGCGATACCGTCGAAATAGAAAACCACAAGTTACACGTAGGAGGTTAATATGTATCTTGCGCTACTTACCGCACTCGGTGTTGGCGGAGCAACCGTCCTCGGTGCGCTGATAGGCTTCATTTTCAAGAATATCTCACACAAATTTTCCGATATCGTATTTTCGTTTGCGGCAGGCGTTATGCTTTCCGCGGCTGTTGTCGGCCTTATAATTCCCTCGGTCGAGAGCGGCGGAAAATACGGAATTATCATCACCGTTTTGGGAATTTTCTCAGGAGCGGCATTCCTCGCGTTTATCGACAAAATCGTTCCCCACCTTCACAAAATGGCCGGCATAGATATAGAAAAGCACGACCACAACAAAAACATAGGCAACGTTTTGCTTTTCGTTATCGCTATTGCAATTCACAATTTCCCGGAGGGTATTGCCGCAGGAGTCGGATTTGGAACTGATAACACCTCGCAAGCATTCGTTATCGCTCTTGGAATTGCGCTTCAAAACATTCCCGAGGGTATGATAGTTATAGGACCTATGCTTGCGGCAGGAGTTTCTCCGAAAAGGACCTTCCTTATAGCCTCGCTTACCGGATTTATAGAGGTTTTCGGCACTCTTATCGGATATTTCGCGACAAGCATTTCAGCAGCAGTGCTCCCGTTTGCGCTCTCGTTTGCAGGCGGAACTATGCTTTATATCATAAGCGACGAAATGATTCCCGAAACCCATTCTCACGGCAACGAAAAGGGGGCGACCTACTCGCTTCTTGTCGGCTTTTCGCTGATGCTCGCCGTTGACGTGCTTCTCGGCTGATATTTTTTCAGTCAAAATCGTCGCAAAATGTAAAAAAATATTGAAAATTGTTTTACTTTGTGCTATAATCTATATCATTAAAAGATTTTAACTATGCAATAGGAGATATAACTATGAAGAGCATTCAGGAATTCAACGACAAAATTAAGCGAGTTCTCATTACAAAGGAAGAGATCGAAGAGCAGGTAAAGATTGCCGGAAAGAAGATTGACGAAATTTACGACGGCAACCCTATCATTCTCGTAAGCATACTTAAAGGCTCATTCGTATTTCTTGCCGACCTTGCTCGTGCGGTAAGCGTTCCCTGCGAAATTGATTTTATGTGTGCAAAGAGCTATTATCAGGGCACGGTTTCGACCGGTCTTGTAAATATTACTATGGACCTTGAACACGATATTGCAGGCTGTCACGTCGTTATCGTTGAGGATATCGTTGACACCGGAAGAACCCTTTCCGACATAGTTAAGCTTCTCAAAACGAGAAATCCCCTTTCAATAAGAGTAATCACGCTTCTTGACAAGCCGTCGAGAAGACGTACGGATTTTACCGCTGACTATTCGCTTTTCACTATTCCCGACCTTTTCGTTATCGGATACGGTCTTGACTGTGGCGAATATTTCAGAAATCTGCCCTACGTTGCGGAGTATAATCAGGACTAATCTCGCAACGTGTTTCTTAACAAAATATTTACTTGACTATTTTTATAGCTTGTGCTAAAATGGTTCTTGCCGTTTAGAAAGGAGGAGATAGCTATGTCAAAGAAAAGAAACACAGAAACCGCCGTTTCTCTTGAAGAAAAAAAGCGCATAAGACGTTTTAGGACCAAAGTGGTCGTTGCGTCGCTTTTCGTTCTTGGCGGTAACCTTTTGTTTTTCCTTATGCTCTGGATTGCAAACAAATACGATGACGTACAGTTTGACCAGATTTTATATCAGCTGAAATCTCCCGTCGCAGGAACTAACGGTGATATAGTCAGCAGCGCAATATTTGACGTTGTGTTCATCGGTTGTATTTTGGCATTCGCTGAAATCTTTTCGGTGCTTTTCCTCTCGGGAGCTTTAACGAAGCTGTACGGCAGGTTTGCGTTTTACGCAAGACTTTTGACTTCAAAAACCGCAAAATTCTTCAAAACACATTTTATGTCCCTTTCGTCACTTGTGCTTTTATTTTCAATAACTGCCTGCGTTTTCGGTATGAACATTCACGTTTTTGCGTACAACGTTTTCAGGGAATCGAACTTTATAGAGGACAATTACGCAGACCCCGACAAAGTGGCTCTTGAATTTCCCGAAGAAAAGCGAAATCTCATATACATCTTCCTCGAATCAATGGAAAACACCTTTGCTGACCCCTCGGTTGGCGGCAAGGTTACAGACAACTTCATTCCCGAGCTTGTCGAGCTTGCAAACAGCAACGTAAGCTTCACGGGTGAGAACGGCAAGAGCGGAGCTTATTCCTATATCGGAACAAGATGGACCGCCGCGGCTCTTTTCGCGCAGACCTCAGGAATGATAATTAAAGTTCCGCTTAACTTCAGCTTCTACGGCGAGGACGACTCCTATATGCCGGGAATAACCACCATCGGAGATATTCTTGAAAAGGAGGGCTACGAGCAGTCGGTGCTCTTCGGCTCTGACGGCACGTTTGCCGCAAGAGAGACCTACTTTAAGGAACACGGAAACTATAACGTTATAGATATAGAGGCTATCAAGGCAGGCGGCCACGGTGAACAACTCCCCGAGAAATATTGGGAGTGGTGGGGCTTTGAGGACGCAAAGCTTTTTGATTACGCAAAATACGAGCTTACACGCCTCGCGTCTCTTGATAAGCCATTCAACTTTACCACTCTTACCGCCGATACCCACTTCCCTGACGGATACGTTTGCGAGGGCTGCGGCGGCGAGCACAAAGAGCAGTACGCAAACGTTCTCGCTTGCTCTTCAAAGCAGATTTACGAGTTTGTTGAATGGATAAAGGCGCAGGATTTCTACGAAAACACTACGATAGTTATTTCAGGCGACCATCTTACAATGGACCCGAAATTCCTCGCTGACATCGACGAAAACTACGTCAGAACCACCTACAACTGTATTATCAACGCAGCCCCCGGGGTTTCTGCCGCACGTGATTTCAGAGAGTTCGGAACGTTTGATATGTTCCCGACAACGCTTGCCGCAATGGGTGTAAAAATTCAGGGCAACCGTCTCGGCCTCGGCACTAACCTTTTCTCAAACGTTGATACTCTTACAGAAAAATACGGTTATGACAAGCTTGAAGAAGAGCTTTCCAAGAATTCCGACTTCTATATGGACAAATTCTTCTATAAGAAGAACGATTAAATTCAGTGACAATCAGCGAGGCGCGAAAATTTTCGCGCCTCTCTTTTTCTTTGCAAAAGAGGTTTCGGCTGATTTGTCAAATCGGCGGGAAACCGTGCGAGGAAGTTTTTGCTAAATTTTAATAATTTACCGATTGACAAAAAACGAAAAATGTTATATAATGATATTACAGAAGAAAAGCCTTTATATGACTGACGGAAATCGCGGAGCACCGCGGGGGAATGTAAAGGTTTAAGCGGTGAATGCCGCTTAGTATGGCCGACCGTCTGGGCAATTCAGTTTTTAGAGGCTGATTTGCTCTTTTTTGTTTATTTAGGAAAGGAATGATATTTATGACACACGAAAATTGGAATGGATTTGTTGTGGGCTCTTGGCAGGACGAAATCAACGTCAGAGATTTCATACAGAAAAATTATACGGAATATACGGGTGATGAAAGCTTTCTTTCGGGCGCAACCGAAAGAACGAATACCCTTATGGAAAAGCTTAATAGTATGTTTGACCTTGAAAGGCAGTTTGGCGGTGTTCTCGATATCGATACCGACACGGTAACCTCGCTTACGAGCTACTCGCCCGGCTACATTGACAAGGATAACGAGATAATTTTCGGAATGCAGACAAACCGCCCGTTAAAAAGAGGTGTAAACCCCTTTGGCGGAATGAGAATGGCGCGCCAGGCGTGCGAGGCATACGGATATAAGCTCGGCAAGAGAATAGAAGAAGAGTTCAAATATCGCACAACACACAACGACGGCGTATTCCGTGCTTACACCGACGAGATGCGCGCGGCAAGAAAATCCCACGTAATCACAGGTCTTCCCGATGCGTACGGCAGAGGAAGAATAATAGGCGACTACCGCAGAGTTGCTCTCTACGGTGTAAACCGTCTTATAGAGGAAAAGGAAAAGGACAAAAGAGCTCTTTCCGACAAGGCATTTGACGGAGATACGATTCGTCTTGTCGAGGAGCTTCATAAGCAGATTACCTTCCTTAATTATCTTAAAGAAATGGCAGAAATGTACGGCTTTGATATAAGCGCGCCCGCCGCTAATGCCCGCGAGGCTGTACAGTGGACCTATTTTGCGTATCTTGGCGCAATTAAGGAGCAAAACGGAGCGGCAATGTCGCTTGGCCGTGTTTCGACCTTTTTCGACATATATTTTGAAAGAGATATTAAAAACGGAGTGCTTAGCGAGAGCGAAGCGCAGGAAATTATCGACGACTTCGTAATGAAGCTTCGTATAGCAAGACACCTTCGTACACCCGAATACAACGAGCTTTTCGGCGGCGACCCTATGTGGATAACAGAGGCTCTTGGCGGTGTCGGTGAGGACGGACGCACCCTCGTTTCGAAATCCACCTACCGTATGCTCAATACCCTTTACACCCTCGGCTCTTCACCCGAGCCGAACCTTACTGTTCTCTGGTCCGCAGCACTTCCAGAAAACTTCAAGAAATTCTGCGCTAAGGTTTCGGTTGACACCGACTCGATACAGTACGAAAACGATGACATTATGCGTCCCATTTACGGAGACGACTATGCAATTGCCTGCTGCGTTTCAGCGATGAGGGTAGGAAAGCAGATGCAGTTCTTCGGTGCTCGCGCAAACCTCGCAAAGCTTTTGCTTATTGCAATAAACGGCGGCTACGATACGTCGAGCAATATAAAAATCGGTCCTAAAATGTCTCCGCTTGACGATGAAATTCTCGACTACGAAAAGGTTATGGAAAGATTTGATATTTATATCGAGTGGCTCTCGCACCTTTACGTAAATACGATGAATATAATCCATTATATGCACGATAAATATGCCTACGAAAAGCTTCAAATGGCTCTTCACGATACAGAGGTTGAGCGCTTTATGGCGTTTGGTATTGCAGGTCTTTCTGTTGTTGCCGACTCGCTTTCGGCAATCAAATACGCAAAGGTAAAGCCTATCAAAAACGAGCTTGGCTATATCGTCGGCTTTGAAACCGTGGGAGATTTCCCGAAATACGGAAACGACGATGACCGCGTTGACCTTATCGCCTCGGATATGGCGCACAAAATGATTTGCGAGCTTCGCAAAACACCTACGTACAGAAACGCAATTCACACACTCTCTGTCCTCACGATAACCTCTAACGTTGCCTACGGCAAGCATACCGGCGCAACACCCGACGGACGTGAGGCGGCAGCTCCCTTTGCCCCCGGAGCGAACCCGATGCACAACCGAGAGGAAAACGGCGCGCTCGCATCTCTCAACTCGGTGGCTAAAATCTCATACGACGACTGCCGTGACGGAATATCCAACACATTTTCTATCACTCCCGAGGCTCTCGGCAGAGAAAAGGGCGAGCGCATATCAAACCTTGTAAATATCCTTGACGGCTATTTCAAGAAAAAGGCTCACCATATCAACGTAAACGTTATGAATAGAGAGCTTCTTATGAAGGCATACGAAAATCCCGAGGCATACCCCAACCTGACTATCAGAGTATCGGGCTATGCGGTAAACTTTATAAAGCTTTCGCGCGAGCAGCAGCGCGAGGTAATAAGCCGTACCTTCCACGAGACAGTATGAGCACTCAGGTTTTAGGCAAGGTACACTCTATTCAATCTCTTGGCACGGTTGACGGGCCGGGAGTGAGGTTCGTAGTCTTTATGCAGGGGTGCAACCTCCGATGCGGAATATGCCACAACCCCGACACTCACTCGCTTTGCGACGGAACACCGTATTCCGCGAACACTCTCTTTGAGAGAGCCGTGCGCTGTCGGGAATATTTCGGCAGTGAGGGCGGAATAACGGTTTCCGGCGGAGAGCCGCTCTTACAGGCGGATTTTTGTAAAGAATTGTTTACTCTGTGCAAGGAGGCGGGAATAAACACCTGCCTTGACACCTCGGGCTCTTTATATAACGATAGCATTCACCGTCTTTTAGAAAAAACCGACAGAGTTCTGCTCGATATAAAGTACACCTCCGACGAGGATTACAGAAAATACGTAGGTTGTTCCATAGCCCCCGTGTTAAATTTTCTTGAAATTCTTGAAGATTTGAAAATCAAAACGACGGCAAGGCAGGTCATCGTACCAACCTTGAACGATACCGCCACGAGCATTGATAAGCTCCTTAAAATAGTAGATAAAAAAAGCTGTGTTGACAAAATAGAGCTTTTGCCGTTTAAGAAAATCTGCAAGGTAAAGTACGACGCGCTCGGGCAGAACTTTCCGCTCGGTCATCTACCGACACCGACGGCTGGAAAAATGGAAGAGCTCAAAAATTACATAAATAAAAATAGCCGCTTTGGGTAATTGACCTATTTAGCGGCTATTTCGTTTATATTTTGTTTTTTAGGTAATAATAGCACCGTAGGAGGACTATTATTATGATAGAAAACGATACAATCAAACTCTTGCGCGAATGCGATGCAGGAGTAAAAATGGGTGTAAAATCCATCGACGACGTTACAAAGCACGTAAATTCAGGCAATTTCAGAGCTCTTCTTTGCGACTGCAAGATAAAGCACGAGGAGCTTGGCGAGGAAATTGAAGCTCAGCTTGACAAATTTGGCGACGCGGGCAAAAATCCGAATATCCTCGTTACCGGAATGTCACATATGAAAACCGGCATTAAAATTGCAATGCACGACAGTGACAAAACTATCGCCTCTCTTATGACCGACGGCTGCAATATGGGCGTTAAGTCGCTTAACAAATACCTTAATCAATACAAGGCGGCAGACGAATTCTCAAAGGATATAACCAAGCGCCTTATCAACTTAGAGGAAAAGCTCGCGGTTGATATAAGAGAATATTTATAATCTTACTTGGCAGGATTGCACGTTCCGCAGGGGGTGTATCCTGCCTCTATTAAATCTGTCGGGTAGCCTATGTAAACAAGCTTGTTGTGCTCTGCCATAGTAGCCGCGCCGCCGCAGCTTTCAAGGTGGAATTTTTTAGACGAGCGGTTGGCAATAAAGATTTCACCGTTTTCCTCGGCATCCGTGTAAAGCTCTACGGCAGAGATAGCCTCCAAAACCGCTCTCTTTATAGCAGCGGCTGCCGTAGGATTTACGTCAGGGGCTTGAATTTCACAGATTTGCTCAGCGCTCTTGCCCGCAAAGTCGGATACGTAGCAGTTCATTGCGCTTCCCCATTTTTTCTCAACCTGACTAAGCACCTTAACCGATACGACACGCCCGTTCTCGTCAACGTCGGTAGCAAGAAAAATCAAGCCGCCATCACCGTTTACCTTTGAGGTTACGAGAACTCCCGAATACTCGTCCGAAACGGTTTCTATATACATTTCGTCAACACTGTCACCGCGTCCGGCAGGAAGTATATCCGCCGCATCGTGATTTGCGCCTACAACCTCGCCAAGAGGATCGCTTGCAAGGCGGCTCTCACCCGTTTTGTAGTCTATATTTATTCCGGGCTGGGCGTTGTAGACGTAAACGCAGAAGACCAAATCGTCCGAGCCGACCGACTGCGCCTCCATAAGAACTCCCCTTGCAACGAGGTCTGTTTCGTCGTAAATCGGAGTTGCTCTGTAAAGAACTCGGTTGCCCGTATTTTTTACGTATTTTGCAACCTTGTTTTCAAAGAAGAGCATTCCGCCGTTATTCATATATTTCGTGCCGGTAATGAGGTTTTTCTCATTGTCGTTTTCGCCCGCAAGCTGAAATCCGATAAGATGACAACGGTTGTAAAGATATCCGCCCTCTACGACGTCGTACGTAACGCTATGCCAGCCCGACGGAGTAACGTGTCCTATATCCTCTCTGTCTTCGGTCGGCATAATATCCTTGCCGATACACGCGATAGCAGCTCCGCATCTGCCGAGCGCGTCAAGCTCGCTGTATTTCTCATAGGAGTACGACCTCTCCTCATCGGTGAAAAACGGAATATTGCCGTTTATCTCAACGTACTGGGTTTCCCCATCGAAAAGAGGTACGTCATCAAGGCTTATCGGAGCATCGCTATCGATATCGGTTATGCCCTCAAAAAGAGAGCAGCTCGAAAATAAAAGTGAAAATACAAGGGCAAGTAAGCAAAGGACCGAAAATCTCTTTTTCATATCACACCTCTTCAAATAAGTTATTTGTTAGAATATTTTATCATATTTTTATATTAATTACAAGGCGCGTGTGCATAAACGCTAAAAATTTTCAAAAGATTAATATTTGCCCCTTGCCAAATTTATTATTATGTGTTACAATTATTTTGTATATTTATGCCAAGTCAATGAAAGGAGTTGCTCGTAAGAGCTTGCTATGAAAAATTTCAGAAGCCTTATTCTTTTGATAATCGCAGTTTCGCTTTTGCTCGTATCTTGCACAAACGGCAAGGAAAATCAGAATAATCAGAGCGACGCCTTGATTTTGTCGAAGCAGTCGATAGTATTTAGCGACGTTGGTGACAGCGCAACAGTAACCGCCACCATTATCGAAAACGGACGAACACTCGACGCGGAAAGCGCCGCGCAAATTGAATGGTCATCGCAAAACGAATCGGTCGCAGTATGCAACGGCGGAGTTATAACCGCAGTCGGCTACGGCTCGTGCGCGATAAGAGCAACCTACAAGCAAATGGTATCGGTATGCTTCATAGCAAACCCGAGCCCATTCCCCACCCTCTCTATTTCAGAGCACGAAATAACCTTTGACAATATCGGTCACAAGGTAGAAATAACCGCCACCTCGGAAACGGGCGAGGATATCACCTCGGTTTCGTCCTGGATAAGCTCAAACGAGAGAATAGCAACCTGCCAGAACGGAATTGTAACCGCGGTTGGCTACGGCTCTTGCACCATAACGGCTATATATCAGAATTCAAAAACCGCAATTTGCAACGTTACTGTAAACAACCCGACAAGCTCCGCTATCTCCCTTTCCGAAACCGAGCTTATGATGAGTGTTGGAAAAACTCATACTCTGTACGTAAAGGAACAGCTTGACGAAAACGTTGAAATCGAATGGATTTCTTCAAACCCCGAGGTTGCAAGCTGTGAAAACGGTGTAGTTACCGCGAAAAAGCGCGGAATTGCAGTAATTATTGCAACAACCGCAAGCGGCGAAACCGCCGCCGCAGTCGTAAACGTAGGAAGCTATACGTACACCCACAATTATCCCGACCTTATGACCTTCGGCTTCCCGAACCTCAATAAAGAGCTTCAAACGATAGATAAATACACGGGCGAGGTAATTTCAACCGTTATTATAACCACCTGCCAGATGGATACCCAGCTTCTTGACGACGGACGTCTTGTAGTTGAGATAACTCTCAAAGGAATAAAGACCTACGATAAGGACGGTCTTGACGGCAGAGGCCCGATAGTAGTTACGTCAAGTCTTTACAGAGAAAACAACACGTTCCTTGATAAAAAGCAATATTCGGCACTTGGTGTCGGTGTTGGCGAGGAGTTTTCGATTAAATGCTCAGGCTTCACTGTTCAAACGACCACTGACGGTACTGCAAGAACGCTCTATATGCTGTTCTCCTCCATCTCACAACAATAATCACGGGTAGATAGAAGATAAAATGACAAAAACCAAGATACTTGAATCCGCAAAATCTATTATGCCGATAGCGCTCATAGTTTTTGTACTGTCAATTTCCATAACACCGATAAGCACGGGATATATGATTTTGTTCCTTTTCGGAACGGCATTTCTGATTTTCGGAATGAGCCTTTTCAATCTCGGTGCGGAAATGTCAATGCAGCCTCTCGGTACTAAAATCGGCTCGACGATAGCCTCGTCGGGCAAGGTGTGGCTTATCGCATTCGTAAGCTTTGTAATAGGAATAATCGTAACCGTTTCCGAGCCGGATTTGCAAATTCTCGCAACGCAGGTCTCGGGAGTAGAGAATTTCGTTTTAATTCTCACCGTATCGGTCGGTGTCGGAATATTCCTTATGATAGCTCTTCTCCGAATTGTCTTTCACGTAAATCTAAGCATAATTTTGGCGGTATTTTACATAACGACCTTTGTTATCTCGTTTTTTCTCCCCGAAAGTTTCAGACCGCTTGCGTTTGACTCAGGCGGAGTAACGACCGGTCCTATGACCGTCCCTTTTATCATGTCTATCGGTGCGGGTGTTTCGCAAGCCCGTGTTAAAAACGGCAGCCGTAACAACTCATTCGGTATAACGGCGCTTTGCAGTATTGGACCTATTATTTCCGTGCTCGTGCTCGGAATATTCGTTTCGGTAGCAGGCAGCGGAGAGGCTATGGCGCTTCCCGGCGAGCCGCTCACAACGCAAAACGGATTTTTGGCATACACAAAGGGCTTTGTTTCCTATTCCGAGGAGGTCGCACTTGCTCTTTTGCCGACAATAGTATTTACCGCAATATTCCAGATAGTTTTCAGAGCTTTTTCAAAAACCCAGCTTATAAGAATTATCGTAGGTATTTTATACACCTTTTTCGGACTTGCCATTTTCCTTACGGGCGCAAACGTTGGCTTTATGCCGACGGGTATGCTCATCGGTGAAGCTCTTGCAAAAATTGCAGGCGGCTGGCTTCTTCTTCCGATAGGCGCTCTTCTCGGATTTTTCCTTGTAAAAGCAGAGCCTGCGGTTTACGTCCTTAACCGTCTTGTTGAGGAGATGACGGCAGGTGCCGTTTCCGGCAAGCTCACCGGTATGGGACTGTCGGTCGGTGTTGCGAGTGCGGTTTTGCTTTCGGCAATAAGAATTCTTACCGGAATTTCTATTATGTATATACTTATTCCCGGCTACGTAATAGCCCTCGTGCTATGCTTTATCGTGCCGAAGATTTTCGTCGGTATCGCCTTTGACTCGGGTGGAGTTGCGAGCGGTACTATGATGAGCGGATTCGTTTTGCCTCTCGCTATCGGAGCCTGCAATGCTCTTGGCGGCGATATTATGACCGACGCATTCGGTTGCGTTGCATTCGTTGCCATGGCGCCCATAATAGCAATAGAGATTTTCGGACTTATCTATACGATAAAATCAAGACGTATCAAGCGCAGCTTCGTTTCCAAGGCGGAAAGCTTCGTTGAGTATAACGTGACAAGGAGAGGTTGATTTTGAAAAAGAAGCAGGGCAACAAGCAGGTTAAGCTGCTTGTCAGTATTATAAACAAATCCGACCACGAAAAGCTTACCGAAACCATAAACCAATACGCAACAGCAATGCACTTTTCTGGCGTCGGTCACGGCACGGCAAGGTCACACCACAAAAGCTATTTTGGCATTGATGACGTTGAGAAGCGCGTAACCTTTTCACTTATTCCGAGCTATCTTGAAAAAACCTTGCTCGGAGCTATAAGCCGTGAATTGAAGCTTTACCTTTTCGGACGCGGTATCGCATTCACAGCTCCTCTTTCTTCTATATCTAATATAGTCGAGGACGCGGTTCTGTCGTCGCCCGAAAAAGAGACGGGCAAAAACTCGAAATCTGAAACCAAGGAGAAAAACTTTATGCACGAACTTGTCATTGCGGTAGTCAATGAAAAATATTCAGACGAGGCACTCGATGCCGCTCGTGCAGCGGGAGCAACGGGAGCTACCATTTTCCATACTACGAGCGTAAACAACGCAAAGGTCGAGCAGAGCATGGGTACTGCCCTCTCCGATGAAACCGACAGTCTTTTCATTCTTACCACAACCGAATACAAAACTAAAATTATGGAAGCTATCCGCGATAGCGCAGGACTTAAAACCGAGGGCGGAGCAATTATCTTTTCAATTCCGGTTGACGAGCTCGTCGGCATCGGCAGATTTGACCCCGAAAGCTTCGAGGCTTAATTTTGAGTTTCACATTCAATATAAAAAACAAATAAGCGAGGTTGGAAACTTGTTCCTTACCTCGCTTTTAATTTTGCGTTTATCCCTAAAAGAGCAAAAAAGAAGGAGTTCGCAAGAACTCCAACCTTAAATATATTATGATTTAGAAACGCAGATGCGTGAGTTAATGAAGCAATTAACAATGCACATTATGCTCTTTTTCGGTTCTGCCTAAATACGAAAGCCCCTATTAAAGAAGTCTGATGCCTGCCGCCTTGCAGCCTTCAACAGTTTCCTTGTCCCATATACTCGACTGTACCTCACCAATATGAGCACAGCCCATCATAAGCATACAAAGTCTTGACTGTCCGATACCGCCGCCTACTGTAAGCGGAAGCTCGCCTGCAAGAAGCTTTTTGTGGAAAGGAAGCTCGCGTCTGTCATCGCAGCCACGCTCGGAAAGCTGTTTATCGAGAGAAGCCTCGTCAACTCTGATACCCATTGAAGAAATTTCAAGAGACCTGTCAAGAACCTTGTTGTAGAAGAGAATATCGCCGTTAAGCGACCAGTCGTCATAGTCCGGCGCGCGTCCGTCGTGAGGCTTTCCCGATTTGAGCTTGCCGCCGATTTGCATTATAAGAACCGTGCCGTGCTTTCTCGTTATCTCGTGCTCTCTCTCCTTTGGAGTAAGGTCGGGATACATTTCTTCAAGCTCCGATGAGGTTATGGCGAAAACCTCTCTTTCAAGGTCTACCGAAAACTCGGGAAAATCAATTTTAAGAAGCTCGCTTGTGTCGCATATTACGTTTACGATTTTCTGAACGGTATCTTTAAGATAATCAAGCGTTCTGTCCTCGCGGGTTATAACCTTTTCCCAGTCCCACTGGTCAACGTAAATCGAGTGTATATTGTCAAGCTCCTCGTCGCGTCTTATTGCGTTCATATCGGTGTAAAGACCGTTGCCTACGTAAAAATGATATTCTTTAAGCGCAAGTCTCTTCCACTTTGCAAGCGAATGAACAACCTCGGCACTCTCGCCCACTGCGGGAATATCAAAGCTTACGGGGCGCTCATAGCCGTTAAGGTTGTCGTTAAGTCCCGAGCTTTCCGAAACGAAAAGAGGGGCACTCACGCGCTTCAAGTTAAGAGCCGCGGCAAGTCTTGCCTGAAATGTTTCTTTTATAAATGCTATTGCCTTTTGTGTTCTGTAAACGTCGGGGACTGAGGTGTAGCCCTCGGGAATATATAACTTGTTCATACCATTTACCTGTAAATTGATTTCAAGTAGTAGTGAAAATCAATGCTCTAACTACTTTGGGGCGGTGTTTGCCGCCCCATATTTTTTATTTATTTCACGGGAGAGGTTGCGCGGAGCATTACGTCGTGGTAACCGCCCTCGACGATACTCGTTGAGGAAACGAGAGTAAGCTTTGCCTTCTCCTGAAGCTCCTCAATGGTTATAGCACCGCAGTTGCACATAGTGGACTTTACCTTGTAGAGCGACTTTTCTACGTTGTCGTGGAGAGGACCTGCGTAAGTAACGTATGAGTCAACACCCTCCTCGAATGAGAGCTTAGCCTTGCCGCCAAGGTCGTATCTCTGCCAGTTTCTCGCTCTGTTTGAGCCCTCGCCCCAGTACTCCTTAACGTACTGACCGTTAACCATAGTCTTCGGTGTCGGGCTCTCGTCAAATCTTGCGAAATATCTACCAAGCATCATGAAGTCTGCGCC
>JAZNCB010000060.1:0-11019 GCA_046156285.1 Eubacteriales bacterium
TACGAGTGCTTTGAGGCGCTCAATATTCCGAAGCACCACCCCGCAAGAGATATGCAGGATACCTATTACCTCGAAAACGGTCAGCTCCTTAAAACTCAGACCTCAGCGGCGCAGAATGCTATTATGAAAAAGTACGGAGCACCCCTTCGTGCAATATTCCCCGGCCGTTGCTTCAGAAACGAGTCTACCGACGCTTGCCACGAAAACACCTTCTTCCAGATGGAAGGTATGATGATTGACGAAAACATTTCAATATCAAACCTTATCTACTTTATGAAAACAATGCTTTCCGAGGTCTTCAAAAGAGATATAAAGGTAAGACTTCGTCCCGGATTTTTCCCGTTTGTCGAGCCCGGCTTTGAGCTTGATATCAACTGCCTTATCTGTGGCGGTGAGGGCTGCCCCTCTTGTAAAAATTCCGGCTGGCTTGAGCTTTGCCCCTGCGGTATGATACACCCCAACGTTCTTTCCGAGGGCGGTATAGATACCGAGAAGTACACGGGATTTGCATTCGGTCTTGGACTTACCCGTCTTGCGATGATGAAGTACGGCGTAAAAGATATTCGTGATTTCAACAGCGGTAGCCTTAAATCGCTCTCGCAGTTCAAATCTATTTAAGGAGGTAGCAAAATATGTTCTTATCTATGAATTGGATAGGCGATTTTGTTGACCTGTCCGGACTTGATAAAAAGTCGCTTATACACAACTTTACTCTCTCAACCGCAGAGGTTGAGGATATATTCGTAAAGGGCGAGGACACCTACGGTGTTGTAGTCGCAAAAATTCTCTCGGTTGAAAATCACCCCACCTCAAAGAAGCTTCATCTTCTTAAAGTTGACAAGGGTGACGAGGTCGTTGATATCGTCTGCGGCGCTCCCAACGTAAGAGAGGGAATGAAGGTTGCTCTTGCTACAAACGGTGGCGCAGTATGCGGACACAAGATTACTCCCGCAACTATCGCAGGCTTTGCTTCATACGGTATGTGCTGCTCCGAGGCTGAGCTTGGAATCAGCGACGATAACTCGGGCCTTTGGGAAATTACCGATGATATAGCCCTCGGTACAGATATCAAAACGGTATACGATATCGACGATATCATCTTCGAGGTTGATAACAAATCTCTTACAAACCGTCCTGACCTTTGGAGCCACTACGGTATCGCCCGTGAGTTCGCAACAATAACGAGAAGACCGCTTAAACCCATACCCGTGTCGGATTTGTCAGTTTATGCTAATCTTCCCGAGGTTATGGTCAATGTAAAGAACACCGAGCTTGCATATCGCTACACGGCTATCAAGGTTGAGAACGTAACGCGCAAGATAAGCCCTGTTAATATGAGAATACGTCTTTATTACTGCGGCTCGCGCGCTATTAACTTCCTTGCAGACCTTACGAACTACGTAATGCTTGAAGTCGGTCAGCCGATGCACGCATTCGATAACAGAAAGGTTGATAAAATTGAGGTTCAGACCTTCAATTCTCCCTTTAAGTTTGTAACACTTGACGGTATCGAGCGCGATATCGATGAAAATATGCTTATGATAACCTCTGGCGACACACCCGTTGCCGTAGCTGGTGTTATGGGCGGTGATGCTTCTAAAATTGAGGACGATACAACCTCTCTTCTTCTCGAATCGGCTACCTTTGACGGCGTGTCGGTAAGAAAGACTACTACAAGACTTGCGCTTCGTACAGACGCGTCTATGAGATACGAGAAGATGCTTGACCCCGAGCTTTGCGAGACCGCAACGGCAAGACTTCTTTCGCTTCTCTTTGAATGCGATGAGGGCGCAAAGGTTATATCCTCGTTTACCGATAAGTACGTAAAGAAATATCCTACGATAGTTCTTGATTTCGATAAGAGATTTGTTGACCGCTATACCGGAATTGATATCTCGACCGAAACCATCGTTGAAACCCTCACAAATCTTGGCTTTGCAGTTAAGTGCGACGGCGACAAGTTTAACGTTACAGTACCCTCGTGGCGCTCAACCAAGGACGTTACGATAAAAGCTGACATTATCGAGGAAATTACGAGAATATACGGATACGACAACTTCGATGTATTTACCTCGGAGAGTGCGCTTTTGCCCGTACGTAAGGAGGTTCTCAAATCCGACGAGGACAGAATGAAGGACATTCTCGTTAAGAGCTATCGCTTGCACGAGGTTCATTCGTATATCTGGTCCGACGTTCAAAAGAACCGCGAGCTTGGAATTGAAACTCCCCAAAACGTGAGAATTATAAACGCACAGACGCCCGACCACAAGTATCTTCGTGTGTCTATGATACCCACTCTTCTTTCATTCATAAAAGAAAACAAGAGCTATCTTGACAGCTTCGGTGTGTTCGAAATCGGACACGTGGTAGACGGCTTCCGTGAAGACGGCTATTGCAATGAGGAGAAGAAGCTCGGCTGCGTTCTTTACTCAAAGAGTGAGAGCGAGGAAGCTCTCTTTATGCGCGCCGCTGATATGATTTCTGAGCTTTCAGGCGATATTCTTCACAAGAGCGTAACCTTCTCTGCAAAGGACGTAAGATTTGACTTTGAGCACCCCGCAAACACCTTTGCGGTAAGCGTTATGGGAGTTGAAATCGGCTTCCTTTCCGTTCCTCACCCCGTTGTAACGCAGAATATAGATAAGAAGTGCGCGGTTGCGTTCTTTGAAATCTACACCGAGAAGTTCGCAAGCATCAAGGCAGGAACAACAGAGTATAAAGAGCCCTCGAAATTCCCCGCAATAGATATTGATATTACATTCAATGCAGATGCGTCCGCAATAGATTTTGACAAGCTTACCGCCGATGCAAAGGCTACGGCAGGAGAAATTCTTGCCGACGTTAAGCTTAAAGATATTTACACGGCAGAGGACGGCAGCACCTCTGTTACCATCCGTTTCTCATTCGTATCAAATGAGCGTACTCTCACAAAGCAGGAGCTTGCGCCCGAAACCGAAAAGATTATTTCGGCTCTTGGTATGGAAATGAAAATGTAAAATAAAAAATCGGCATCGTTTTACGCGATGCCGGTTTTGCTTATAAACAAAGTAAAAACTTCGCACGGGGCAGTATATACCTCGCTATCCGTGTGAAATTCAGGAGTAAAAATGATAGAAACAGAAAGACTTATAATAAGAGAATATACAAGTAGTGACTTTGATGACCTATACGAAATACTGTCCGACGGAGAAACTATGAAATTCTATCCGAAGCCGTACGACGAAAGCGGAGTAAAAAGATGGATAGACTGGTGTCTTAAAAGCTATCTTGAAAACGGCTTTGGGCTTTGGGCATTAGAGCTTAAAGAAAACGGCGCGTTTATAGGTGACACAGGAATTTCAATGCAGAATATCGACGGTGAAATCCTGCCTGAAATCGGATACCATATTAACAAAAAATATTGGAAGCAAGGCTATGCCAAGGAGGCATGCCGAGCGGTTAAGGATTGGTTTTTTAAGAACACCGATTACGATGCCGTCTATTCTTATATGAATAAGGATAACGTTGCCTCATACGCCACCGCTAATTCAAACGGAATGACACGTATAAAGGAATATAACGACGGTGAGGAGGACCTCTGTGTCTATCGAATTACCCGCGATGAGTGGAAAATGGGCAAATAAACAAATAAAAACGAGATAGCTTGAAGAGAGGCTACCTCGTTTTGTTTTTTTATTCCTTTATAATAAGTCTTGCTGATTTTTCTTCTTTTGGAAGAGTTATTGTATCAGTGTTTTCGAAAAGCTCACCCGTGATAACGTCGCGGTAGTTTGCCTTTTCTTTGAGGCGCACAGTACCGCCGGGGAACTTGTTGAAAAGCCCCATAAATCTGTTGTCACCGTATATAACCATACAGTCGTCCTCGCTGTATACGTGACAGCCCGCCGCACGTGCAAGCTCGCGCACCTCGTTAAATTTAAGGTAGGGCTTTGTTAAAACTATGCGGTTTTTCTTTCCGCCCGCTATTTTTTCTACCTCGATTTTCGGGAAATCGTATTCCCACGAGGAGTCAAAGCCTGTTATTTTGTGCGAGGTGATTTTCTCAAAGTTTTTCTGCGAATATCCGCCGTCGCCCCAAATACCTGCCGCGTGAGAGAAAGCAACAGTCACGTCGCTTGGTAGAGAATCGATAATTTTACGGGTTTCGTCACTCATATAGAAGTTCTGTGCGAAAACTATGAGCTTGTATTTTGAAAGGTCGATTTTAGAAAGGTCGGATGCGCGATAAATATCCGAGATAATACCGGAGGTGTTGGTCTCGTTAATCAGAGTGCGTAAAAATCCTTGGTGGATATCTGCGCTTATTGCGGTCGACATAATAGAGCGCTCGTCGTAAACGATAAGCATATCCGCAACGCTCTCGTGCTTTATCCGTCTCATCTTCTTATTAAATTCGACGAGATTTTTTATATTCTCCATTATATCCTTATCGTCAAACCAACCTCCTCCGAGGTCCATCCACCAGAATCCCGAATCGTGAGAGAGGTCCTTTGAATACTCTCTTCTCATAACCGTGAGGGTTTCTTCGAGAGTTTTCGAAACGTATCCCGAAATTATATCCTCCTTACATATTCCGATATGAGTTCTGTTATCAAGCTCGTCAAGAAATATTTTGGAGAGGTTTATTGATTGAGCAGGGGAGATTTCACCGCCGGGTTCACCCGCAAGGCTTCTTCTATACACCTTTGGTGCGGCAAGGAAATCAATATAGGGGGATTTGAGCAGTCTTTCAAGTCCGAGGTGACCTGCGTAAGCACTGTCCGCAATACAAACCGAGTATCCGTAGAACGAACCGACAAGCTTGCCGGTTTTTTCTTTTACGATTTTTCCGAAATGCTCAATAGCCGCAACGTTTGCATCAGAGGTGAAATCGTCGTAATCTATAAGAATTCTGTCCTCGGGTCGAGCTCTGAAAAATTCGTCGAGGTTTTCCTTACTACCCTTGCGCCTCTTTACCGATGGAATGACGAGGGTATCCTCGGTAACGTTTGGCTGACACCAAGCAAGTGCGAGAGCCTCGGGGCTTCCGTATTTTTTAAGTCCGAAGCGATAAAACGCACGGCGGTTTTCTATTCCGTAGTCGCCGTATTTTTTGCTCGTTCTGCCCCAGAGGATAGTTTCACCGGATACACCGTAAGCAAGATGATAACCGAGAATACGGCTACCGTATTTTCCGTTTTCGAGTCTGTCAATAAGGCGCGAGAGCGCCTCGCCTGCATCGGCAAGCCACTTTGTCGAGGAAAAGCTCTGTCTTGCTATTACACCGTTAATATTAGGTCTTGTGTCGGTATACTCACCCGATTTATAGTATCCGTCGGGAGCTTCGTAGCCTAAATAGTCCTGTTTTCCCGTGCCTACGAGCGCCGCTATCTCTTCCTTTGTTCTTGGCCCGTCCTCATAAACGAAAACGTCCTCGGGATTTTCGCGACACCAGTCAACAGGAGCATTGAGCTTAATTCTCGGTATGTAATAAACGTCATCACCCGAAGAAAATACCGCGTCAAGCACTCTGTCGGTAAGCGAGTAATCGTATTCGTCAACTCCCATCCAGCCAAGGTGCAAAATAGAGGTGTGAAGATTGACTCCCGCCTCGTTAAAATCCTTGTGGTAGGAAATTTGCTTTTCGAAATTTTCCGTAAAGGCAAAGGGCTTTCCCTCCGCGTTTTTTAACGGCGGGTCGTAGCAAAAGCCAAGCCTTGACCAGAAGATAGGATTATTCTTCAAAAATTCAATATTCATTTAATCAAGTCCTTCGTAAAATTTACTGAAAGTTAGATACCGATTTTAGTATACGATAAAAATGCTTTCAAGTAAACCGATTTTTTGTTCACAAAGGTGGACTTTTTAGTCAATATGTGTTATAATAAATCAAAGAGGCAAGGGGGATTTTATTATGTTTTTCAAAGAAGAGCTTAATTTTCAGGTTGCAAACGTATATCGCGTAAAGCACAGAGGTGGATTTTTTAACGTTGAGCCACGCCCCTATGCCGCAATTTCACTGCGTCTGTCAGGCAACGTAAAATTCAGGGTTTTGGATAAAAGCTTTGTATCCTCTCCTCACGATATACTCTTTATACCCGCAAACACACCCTACGAGGCGGACTACACCCCCGAAAATGAAATGATAGTTCTTCATTTGTATAATTGCGATTATCCGACACCCGAGCTTGTCAGCTCGCAAAATCAGCCGCTCGTTGAATCCTATTTTACGAGAATGCACGAGGGCTGGGAGGCTCGACACTCGGCAAATTACGTGAAATCTCTTTTGTATGCTCTTTTCGACGCGCTTGACAGAGAGGACAGCATTAAAAATTACAGTCCGACGTTTTTGCGCTCTCTCGAATATCTTGACAATAACTATACAAGGTCGGATATAAATATCGATACACTGTGTAAAAGCATATACGTTTGCCGTTCAACCCTGCAAAGAGAATTTTTGCGCAATCTTGGAATTACCCCCTCGCAGTATCTTACTAAAATACGAATGGACAAGGCGCTTTCAATGCTCTCGACGGGCGAAGAATCGGTTAGTCTTGTAGCAGGCGCGTGCGGTTTTTCCGATGCGAAATATTTTGCAAGAGTTTTCAAAAAAAGCTTCGGAGTTTCACCGTCCGAAACCCGTGAAAAGCTATTATTATAGAAAAAAGACGCCCTAAATGCGTCTTTTTCTAAGCTCTTTCAATGATAAATTATCATTTGTTTTGCGCGGATAATCTTTTGTAATCTCTCGGAGAAACTCCGCAAGCTTCGAGAAATATTCTGTTAAAGCTGCTTTGGTTTTTGAATCCGCACTCAAACATAACGTCGAGAATTTTCATTTCTTTTTTGGAAAGAAGCTTTTTTGCGTGATTTATTTTGAGTATGTTTATGTACTCGCGGAATTTGTAGCCAAGCTTGTTTGAAAACACCTTTGATACGTAGCTTTTGCTAACGTAAAGGACGTCCGATATCTTTCCGATGCTTATATCGTCGTCAAGGAAATGCTCCGAGCAATATGCGAGAATCTGGTGCGAGACGTTTTGTGTGTCGGTTTCAATTTCCGTCAGCTCAACAACTCCCAGCACCTCGCCGATTATTGCGGACAAATATACGCTTGCCGTCTTGTTTTTTACGGGGTCATCATCCTTTGTCAGCTCGACTATTCTTGAAAACATAGGCAACAGATGAGGGAGCTTGTCAATATAAGGATACGTGGGTTTTTCCGTCATAAGAATTCCCTCAAATACACCTGTACTTGCTGCATCGAAGAGGATTATAATAGCCTTCGCCTTTGGGGAATCCTTATACGAGTGTGTGACGTAGGGAAAGGTTACCGAAAACTCACCCCGGCTAAGTGTGCGGGTGTGTCCGTCGATAGACATATCTATTTTTCCCTCGGTAACGTATATCAGCTCGCAGTGCGAATGAAAGAGGGGCGGATATCCTCCGAAATTCTCAACTTCTTTTGCTCGCAAGTCGAAATGTATATGCTTTTCAAATACAGCCTTCATTTTTTACCTCACCCTGCAAAAATAAAAATTGTGACAAAAATCATTGCTTTTTTCGAATATCACAACTTGATTATAACTCATATTATGATATAATTCAAGTAGTAATCTATAAAAAGGAGCATAAAAATGAAAAATTACATTCCTTATCCTTTCTTTCACGATGACGTGCCGATAGACATTTCTTTCGTATTTGAGGACGAAAAGCCTGCGGGAAAGCACGGCTTTCTCAGAGCTGAGGGCAGAAAATTCGTATTCGAGGACGGAACAGAGGCAAAATTCTGGGGCACGAATTTTAACGGTGCCGCATGCTTTCCCGACCGCGAATATGCAGAAAAGCTTGCAAAGCGTCTTGCAAAGATAGGTATAAACCTTGTAAGATTTCATCAGCTTGATTCCGAGTGGCAGACACCTAATATATTCAGCAGATCTAAGGGCAAGCGCGTAACCGATGCGCACCTTGATCCTTGGTGTATGGATAGACTCGACTATTTCATTTATTGCCTTGAAAAAGAGGGAATTTATCTTTACCTTGATATGATAACGTACAGAAAATTCCGCTCCGACGAGGGAGTTTTGAATGCTCACCTTCTTAAAGATGCAGGAAAGCCTTATATCAACTTTTCAAGACGTCTTATAGATCTTCAAAAGGAATTTTGCGAGGAAATCTGGACACACGAAAACCCCTACACAAAGAAAAGATACTGTGACGACCCCGCTTTCGTCCTTACCGAAATAACTAACGAGTGCGACCTTTTCGGAGCTTATGCTACGAAAACTGACTTTATCGAGCCCTATAAGAGCGAGTTTCTTTCCTATCTTGCCGAGTGGCTTCGTGAAAATAAAATCAAAAGAGAGATAACCACCTTTGACCTTACGGCAAAGGACGACGGCGACCTTCTCGATTTCAAGACCTATATTCAGATAAAGTACTACACCGAAATGAAGGACTTTATGAGAAAGATAGGTGTAAAAATTCCTATCGCGGCGACCAACTGGGCTGTTAATCCCGACCACCACAAATCCCAGCTCGCTTGTGATTTCCTTGATTCTCATCCTTACTATTACGATTGGAGATGGGGCGAGTTTGAAAGACATTGCGCAAACGATTCTGTCTCGGGCGCAAAGGATTCCTATCTCAGAAGAAGCGGATATACAACAGACCCGAATAAGCCCTCCTACGTTTCAGAGTGGGATATGCCTTGGCCTAACGAATACAGAGCCGAGTCGGTTATCTATTCGGCCGCTATCGGTGCATTCCAGGGCTGGTCAGGCTTTGCTATCCACACCTACTCATATCTTGTAAATCCCAAGGATATTAAGGTTATAGGCGAGGAGGTTTCGTCTGCTATGATCGGAAACGTTCCTTACAGACAGGGAGTTTTCGCAACCTGGAACGATCCCGCAAAATTCGGCCTTTTCTACCACGGAGCGCTCATAACAAGGCGCGGTGACGTAAAAGAGGGCGAGAAGCTCTACTCAATAGACAGCGAAAACCGCATAAAGTGGAATAAGGACAGAGTTGCGGCAACTGTCGACAGATACAAGTTCGCAACCGACCTTGATAATAAATACGGTCTCGAACAAGTACCCGATGACGACGGAACGAATTTCGCAAAATCCGACACGGGTGAGCTTTACAGAAACTGGGAGCTCGGCTACGGCACGGTAGATACCGAAATGACCAAGTGCGCGTACGGCAGCCTTGCAAACAACGGCAAAATAGAGCTTTCGGGCATGACGGTAAAATGCAAAACCGACTTTGCCGTAGTGGCTATGAGCTCGCTTACGGCAGACCCGATTGCAAAATCTGACAACATTCTTTTGACCACCGTCGGCAGAGCGCAGAATACCGATGCCAAGTTTATCAAGGACCTTATGGTCGACGTCGGACGTGCGCCGATAACCATTGAGAATATCGAAGCTGAAATTGAGCTTGAAACCTGCTACGAGGGTATGAAGGTATGGGCGGTCAGCGCCGAGGGCTACTATATCGGAAACGTTCCGACCGAATACGAGAACGGTAAGCTTAAATTTAGGCTTGGCGAAACCTCTCGCTCAATGTACTACCTAATCGTAAAATCATAATACTTAAAAGGAGAATTGTTATGTTAAAAATCGGTTGGAGCAAAAAGGACATCTCCATTGAGGGACCTATTGCAATCACAGGACAGTTCCACCAGAGGATTTCCAAGGGAATCCTTGACCCCAATACTCTCACGGCTCTCGTTATCGACGGCGGCTCTGATATGACTATTATGGTGTCGGCGGACGTTGTCGGCTTACAAGACGAAATTATATTTGAGATTCGTGATGCCGTGAGGGAGAAGAATCCCGAAATTCCTGCGGAAAAGATACTTATGAATGCAACCCACACGCATACGAGTCCGAGATTTCAGAGAAAGACGGCATACGACAAGGCACCAAGCGACGGCATAGATATTATAAACCCTCTTGATTACAGAGCATTTTTCGTAAATCAGGCGTCTGACGCCGTTATAGAAGCGTATGAATCGAGAGCCGAGGGCTCTTACTCATACGGCTACGGCTACGCCGTCGTTGCCCATCACAGAAGACCTACCTATCTTGACGACTTAAGATTAAGAGACGATGCAAAATATCCCCCCTCGCTTATGGTAGATAAGTATGCGAGGATGTACGGAAAAACGAACGACCCGATGTTCAACGAGTACGAGGGCAACGTTGACAGCTCCGCATACTTCCTTTTCACCTTTGATAAGGACGAAAAGCTTACGGGTGCTATCGTAAACGTTCCATGTCCCTCACAGCTTTCCGAGGGCGAGTACGTTCTTTCTGCGAGCTACTGGCACGAGTTCAGAGAGCTTATCAAGGAAAAGTATGGAGATATCTATATCCTACCGCAAAGCTCTGCCGCAGGTGATATGTCGCCGAGAGCCCTTCACTGCAAGTCTGCAATGAAGAGAAGATTTGCTCTTAAATACGGTGATGAAAAAATTCCCGATATTATAGATATGCACGAGATTTTCGGGCGCCGTGATATAGCGGACCGTATTCTGAAAGCGTTTGACGACGTCTACTCCTGGGCGCAAAAGGAAAAGATAAAGGAAGCTAAGGTCGAGCACCGTGTAGTAAATATGGACCTTGATGCCTGGAAGATAACCGACGAGCAGTACAACGCCGCAAAGGAAGAATACGAGTTTTACTCAAAGCAGGAGTTTGTCAATACCGGTGATAAGATGGCGGACTACAAGAAGAATACCGGGCACGGCTCGGTTCTCGGAAGATACGAGGCAATTATAAACAGATATCTTAATAATTCCGACTATAAAACGGTTGAAATTCACATCGTGAGAATAGGCGATATCGCCTTTGCATCGAACCCCTTTGAGCTTTACGTAGCATTCCAGCACAGAATTCAGGCGAGAAGCCCGTTCGTGCAGACCTTTATAGTACAGCTTGCCGCAGCAACAAGTGTATCAGGATACCTTTGCACCGAGAGAGCTGCCGAGAATATGGGATACAGCGCAAATATATACAGCTGCGCTATATC
>JAZNCB010000061.1:0-9298 GCA_046156285.1 Eubacteriales bacterium
GCTTGCTTTACCGTGATATGCGCCCATACCGGACTCCCCTACTCCTCCAAAGCCCATTTCACTTGTTGCAAGGTGGATTATGGTATCGTTTATGCAACCGCCGCCAAAGGAGCAAAAATCAAGTACTCTTTTCTCTACCGACTTGTCTCTTGTAAAAAGATAGAGAGCGAGAGGCTTCGGATTTTTTCTTATATAACTAATTGCACTATCAAGCTCTGAAAATTCAATTATCGGAAGTATTGGTCCAAAAATTTCCTCGCTCATAATTTTAGAATTGAAATCAACGTTATCAAGGAGTGTAGGCTCAATAAAACGGTGCTCACGGTCGTATTTACCGCCAAGAATGACCTTTTCTCCCTCCATAAGCGAGATAAGCCTATCAAAGTGCTTTTCGTTTATTATATGCGGAAAATCGGCTCTGCTATCGTCTTCAAAAAACTCACGCAGCGCCCTTTCGTAGTATTTGATAAACTCTTCCTTTATTCCCTTTTCTATAAAGAGATAATCGGGAGCAACACAGGTTTGCCCTGCGTTCAAGGCTTTGCCGAATGCTATTCTGCGAGCGGCAATTTCGATATTGGCGCTCTTTTCTACTATTGCAGGGCTTTTTCCGCCAAGTTCAAGCGAAATAGGTGTAAGGTATTTCGCGGCGGACTCCATAACGAGCTTTCCGACGGCAACACTTCCCGTAAAAAATATATAATCGAATTTTTCGGAGAGGAGCGCTGAATTCTCTTCTCTGCCGCCAAGGACCGCCGTAATATATTGGGGTGAAAATGCATCTGTTAGGATTTTCTTTATTACTTCGCTCGTTTTAGGTGCGTATGCGGAGGGCTTCACGATAGCGGTATTACCAGCCGAAATCGCTCCGACAAGCGGTGAGAGGGCAAGCTGGATAGGATAGTTCCAGGGTGACATTATCAGCGTCACTCCATACGGCTCGGGTGAGACAAAGCTCTTTGACGAAAACTGCGCTAAGGGTGTTTTTACCCTTTTATTTTTTATCCATTTCGGAAGATGCTTTATATGGTAGGATATTTCCTCGTAGACAAGCCCAAGCTCACACATATAGCTTTCTGAGCGAGGCTTGTTGAGGTCGGAGAGGAGTGCCTCATATATAAGCTCCTCGTTATCCGAAATAGCCTTTTTAAGTCTTTTCAGCGCATCAAGCCTTGCTGCGAGGGAACGTGTTTTTCCGCTCTCGAAATATTCCCTTTGCTTTTCTATAATTTCTTTAACATCCATAAAAGCTCCTAAACAATACGGGCAAACACCAGAAAATGATATTTGCCCATACGTATTACTTTGTAATCATATTTTTAAGTCCGTCCTCGTCGATGACCGGAACACCGAGCGCATTTGCCTTTGTAAGCTTTGAGCCGGCTTCCTCGCCTGCTACGACGTAGGAGGTTTTCTTAGATACCGAGGAGGAGACCTTTCCTCCGTTTTTCTTTATAAGCGCTGATGCTTCGTCGCGCGTCATAGTCGGAAGTGTTCCCGTAAGAACAAAGGTAAGACCTGCCAAGACGTCAAGCTTGGGCTCTGCTACTGCGCTTGTGCTGACACCAAGAGCCGAAAGTCTATCGCAAAGAGCACGGTTTTTCTCGTCTGCGAAGAATTCAACGAGAGCGGTCGCAGTAATCTCACCGATATCCTCAATAGTGAGGTAATCCCGAGCGGCAGCCTCAATACACGCGTCAAGCGTACGCATTTTTCCTGCGATTTCCTCTGCAGCAACCTCGCCTACCTGCCTTACACCAAGGGCGTAAAGAAGCTTTTCAAGTCCTCTCGACTTTGATGCTTCGATAGCGGCAACGAGATTTTCCGCACTCTTTTTACCCATTCTGTCGAGGGTTTCTATATCTTCAACCTTTAAGGTATAAAGGTCGGCTATATCGGCTATTTTGCCGTTTGCTAAAAGAAGCTCAACCACCTGCGGACCAAGACCGTCAATATTCATAGCGCCCTTTGAGGCAAAATGAACTATTCCGCGCGCATTCTGCGCAGGACAGCCTGCGTATATACAGCGAATAGCCGTGCCGTCACCTGCTTCGTCACGCACAACGGGCTTGCCGCACGAGGGACAAACGGTAGGCATTTCAAATTCTACTTCACTACCGTCTCGCTCGCCTTTTACGGCTTCGAGTATTTCAGGGATTATCTCGCCTGCCTTACGTACGACGACGGTATCGCCTATTCTTATATCTCTTTCCTTAATAAAATTAAGGTTATGAAGGGTTGCTCTTGACACGGTAGTTCCTGCAAGCTTTACGGGTGCAAGGTTTGCCGTGGGGGTTAAAACTCCTGTTCTTCCGACCTGGACGTCTATTGAAAGAAGCTTCGTTTTCTTCTCTTCGGGGGGGTATTTATATGCTACCGCCCATTTTGGCGTGCTCGTTCCCTCACCCACGGTAATTCTCTCGGAAAGATTATCAATTTTTACAACTGCGCCGTCCATATCAAAGGAAAGCTCGGGTCTTTTTTCTCCGAGGAAGGTTATATGCTCCTTGATTTTTTCAAGGTTGCTTTCGGTTTTCTGCTCAGGCAAGGTAACGAAACCGAGATCGGTAAGTCTTCTCAGGGTTTCACTATGCGTTTTCGGCTTAGTACCGTCAAGATAGACGTCACCCTCTTGAAGATTGAATATAAAGATTTCAAGACGTCTTGCCGCCGCAACCTTTGGGTCAAGCTGACGAAGCGAGCCTGCCGCCGCATTTCTCGGGTTGGCAAAGAGCGTCTGTCCCTCTGCCTCACGGACCTCGTTAAGCTCCAAAAAGACCTTGCGAGGCATATAGACCTCACCGCGAACGTTGAGATAAGGTATAGGCTCTGAAAGCTTCAAGGGTACTGAACGAATGGTACGCAAATTTTCCGTAACCTCCTCGCCAACAAGACCGTCGCCACGTGTTGCGCCCTTGACGAATACACCGTTTTCGTATATAAGAGAAACCGAAAGTCCGTCGATTTTCGGCTCTATCGAATACTCCGCTTCGTGACCGAGCGCGGAATTCGTTTTAGCAACGAAGTCGGAAAGCTCCTCATAAGAAAACACGTCGGTTAGGCTACCCATACGCACGGTATGGCTAAACTTTTCAAACCTATCGAGTGCTTTTCCGCCTACTCTTTTCGTTGGTGATGAATCCGATACAAGCTCCGGAAACTCGGCTTCAAGCTCGGTAAGCTCACGAAACATCATATCGTACTCGTAATCCGAAATTTCGGGAGCATCGTTTTCATAGTAAAGCTTTGAATTGTATTCGATTTGCTCGCGCAGATATTTTATTCTTTTTTCAGCCTCGATTTGCGTCATAAGAATACCCTCAACATTATTTTAATATATTTTACCATTTTGGAAGCGATTTGTCAATGTTTTTCCCCGTTTGCAAAGAAAAAAACCGCCCTTTCGAACGGTTTTTTCTCTATATTTAATTATTGAAGTGTAGATCTTACAAACGAGAATGCGCCGATTGTGTACGGGTCATTCGGGTTATCCAGATCGGGATTAGCCGTACCGATTACGTAATCGTTTTCACCCGTGCCGTAGATAAACTTCGTGCATCCAAAGAAGCCGCCAAAGTTTTCTTCTATTCCGTACCAGCCGCCGTTGCTTGTTCCGCCACCGTCGGTCTTTGCAACGAGGAATTTCCATCCGCCGCTGTCACCAACGCCGTCACCGTCGGTATCAACACCGTCATTGTTTATAATCTTGATATATTCGGGAGGCTGTACGATATTGACGTTGGCAAAGGTTGAGAGTGTAACACCGGATTCGTGTCTACCGATAGCGTACGCTTCGTTCCAAGCTTCCTGATACTTAATTCCGGTTTCGCCTGCAATACCGTTTCCGTCAAGGTCGATAGGCGCATCAACCACACCGTCGCCGTCGACGTCAAACGGAAGCTCGTCGATATATCCGTTCTTGTTTCCGTCGTAAATCGGAATAATAGTATTCTGATGCGACTCGTCAAGGTGCATTTGGTTCTTATTCGGCTCAATATAATTCTCATGAGTAGATTTTAGCTCCATCTTGCAAAGCACAACCTTAAAGTCCTGAGAAACAGGAATATTCTGAAGTCTCTTGCCACTGTCGGTATTAGTCTTTCCCGCAACGTCGTATTTACCTAAATCATAAAGATCAAGGTTGTCAATAGAAATATTCGGGAATTTTACCTGATATCCGTAGTACCAGTTGATATACTCATTATTTGCAATGAATACACCGCTGTAATCGTTACCGCTTGTGTACACGTACATTTTGACGTCCTTAACTATAACGTCACCGGCCCAAGTAGAGCCGTAGTCAGAACGGAGAGAAATAAGTGAGTTATAGGTAGAGGTCGCCTTGGGAGAGTAGTAGGTTGTATTCTCTATTCTCATAGTGCCGTTACCTGTAAGAGCTATACCTGTTACGGTAGAGTCCTTGATAAGACCGTTATAAAGACCTGCGTGGGCATCAAAACGTGTAAGAGTTGAGCCGATATATTGAAGGTTCTTTGAAAAGTTTGAGCCACCGATACCCCAGAACACTTGAAGCGTTGTCGGGTGAACCGAGCCGTAGGTTATAAATGCCATATTAGGTATAGCGCCCGCGGTGTTTTCAGTAGCAACAGTGATGTTGTAGTTTGAGTCTATCGTAATCCAGAAGTTTTGCTGCTCGCAGTTTACGAACTTAACGAGGTTCGAGTTCTCTACTTCAAGGTCGTAAGTACCGCCCGTACCGCCGATAGTACCAAGTGTTGCACCAGGTCTTGCGTAAGCGCGTCTACCGGTAAGGATACAACCGTCAAAGGTTACGTCGTGTGCGTAGTCTGCGGTAAAGAAGCCGTAGTAAGGAGCAAGTCCCTTTACGATATCGTCGTTTTCACCGAACTGCTCTGCGATAGTAAGCTCGTCGGTTACGAAGTGCTGAACGTTCTTGACGGTCGTGAACGAACGTCTTACGTTAAGGTTTCTTGAAAGCGCGGGAGTTCCCTCGATATACTGATATCTTCCGGTCTCGGAATTGTATTCGATAATGTTTTTCTGACAAGCCTTGGTTGTAAATACACCGCCCTCAACAGTGATAGCAGTGCTCGGATCAAGCTTGTAGACCTTTATTCTTGAAAGGCTCGGATAATCGAACATAATAGGAGTAGCTTCATCAAGGTTGCCGTTCTTATCAATTACGATTACCTCATGCGTTTCCTGTCCCATATATGAGGAGTATCCGCGACGCCTGTAAACCTTATGAGAGGTGTTATAGGGGATAAGCATAAGTCCGCCGTCCCAACCGTCTATTTTAAGGTTGATGTTGGTCGTTGTGGGGTTGAGACCTGCATCAACGATAGCCATAAGCTCATCGTAGTCGTCGATTATAATTTCCTCGTATCCTACGTCGGGAACAACCTCGAATACTGCCATACCTGCCATACCAAGATTCTTGTCACCGGCGTAAAGACCAAGCTCTCTGTCGTCGATTATAAATTCGGCATTGCCCCAGTAAACGTTTGTGCGAATGGGTGCTGCCGCCTTGGTCTCAAATATGTAATATCTTGCATCGGCAGCTGCTTTTACTATTTGACCTGAGATATTAGCAAATACGTGAGTATCGTAGATAGCCTGGAAGTCATCGGTTTTACCGTCTCCCTTTGCTCCGAAATCCTCGTAGGTAACAAAGCTGATATCCTGCTCGTAGATTTCTCCGTCGAAGACAAACTCACCTGCGGGAGCAGAAAGGATTTTAGACGTGATAAACTTAGTCACAGCTCTCTCACACATATTCTCAAACGCACATTCAACGATAAGCTTTCCGCCTGAGGTGTAAATCAAGAAGCCGTCAGCTGCTCCGTAAACCTTGTTTTTTGTCTTGAAGATGATAGACTCGTCGTCAGCATCGTCAATATCAACGATATCAAACCAATATCCCGTTCTCGCATAGATGGAGTCCTGGAAAGTAAGAGCTCCGCCAAGAAGATATTCGTTATTCATATCTACCGCAATAGTATAGTCTCTCATATCGGTATCGTCGATAATAAGCTCGGTAATCTTATAGTCATCCTGAATTTCAACGATGTTATCGTTGGTCGTGAAAACAACGTCTTCAAGATAATCCTCTTCAAGCATAAGAACGTCCTCTGCGAACATATCAATAGTGTCCATAAGGAGAGATTCCGTACCTGCATTGATAATTATCTTGCTACCGACAACCTTTATAGCATAACCCTTTTTACCAAGAGTATGCTCGTCAAGAAAATAGCCGTTTCCGCGGCTTTTAATATCGCCTATAAGAATTTCTATTTCCTCTTCCTCATCGTCTGCCGAGCCGTCCTTTACAACGTTGACGTTTACGTCAAAATCATTGCGAAGCACCTTAGTTATAGCATAATCTATCCTCTGATATACTTCGTTTGAAAGGCCTGCCTCGTAAACTATCTGGAAGTTTATATCCTCGTTTTCAATAAGGACAACCTCGTCCTCGGGGTCTTCATTGCCATCGCCGCCGTCGCCCTTTGATTCAAGCTCCTCGTCACAATAGTCGCAGACTCCGTCATCGTCGTCGTCCTCGTGAAGCTCTTCATCACAAAGGTCGCAAATGCAATCCTCGTCGTCGTCCTCGTGCTCTTCGCAGATTTCCTCGTCATCATCGTCTTTTCCGCCGTCACTCTTGCCAAAAAGGCTACAAGAGAAAAGCGAGAAAGAAATTGAAAGCGAAAGGAGCAAAAGCAAAAGCTTTTTAAGATTTTTCATATATTTTCTCCTTAGTATAACTTTTCATCTTATTATATCATTTTTGTTTTCTTTTTTCAATACGGTTTCGTTGATTTTAGCTATTGTGTATAATATTTTTAACACATTCAACAATTTTTGACACAAAAATCAAGCAAATACGGAAAAGAAAAAGAGGTAAACCTACGATTATAAGCTCGTAATATCTACCTCGTTTTTTATTAGGTTATCCCTAAATACGATAGCCTAACCTCATTGCATAATGAGGTTTTCAAGCGCTGCCATTTTAACTGCAACTACAAGAATTTCGGTTGCCAAATCAAGCTCCTCGTCGGTCGGATAGGTAGGAGCTATGCGAAGGTTTTTGTCCTCGGGGTCAATTCCGTAGGGGAAGGTTGCGCCAACCGAGGTAAGAACAACTCCTGCCTCCTTCATAAGAGAGAAAACTCTCTTTGCCGTGCCGGGCATAACGTCGAGGGATACGAAGTATCCGCCCTTCGGCTTCGTCCACTCCGCAATTCCGAGACCTTCAAGCGCTGAGAGATTGTTGAGAGTAATCTCAAACTTCTTACCGATAAATTTTGCCAGGGTCATCATATGAGAATGTACCGCCGCGGCATCCTTAAAGTAGGTTGTGTGACGAAGCTGGTTAAGCTTATCGTAGCCTATTGTCTGGACACCGAGATATTTCTCGATATTTTCAAGGTTTTTCGGCGATGCCGCCATAAGAGCAACTCCTGCACCGGGGAAGGTAATCTTCGAGGTCGATGAGAAGTAGAATATTCTGTCAAGGTTGCCGTACTTTTCTGCCTCGGCAAATATGTCGAGAAGCTTATCTCCGTTTTCATCGAGGTCGTGTACCGCATACGCATTATCCCAGATAATACGGAAGTCGGGTGCGGCGCACTCCATCTTCGCAAGACGGCGGACGGTTTCATCGGAATAGGTATTTCCCGTAGGGTTAGAGTACTTGGGAACGCACCAGATACCCTTAACCTTTTCGTCCTTAACAAGTCTTTCTACCTCGTCCATATCCGGTCCTGTGGGTGTCATTTTAACCGTGAGAAGCTCGAAGCCGAGCACCTCGGTCATTTTGAAGTGTCTATCGTAGCCAGGAACAACGCAAATCCACTTTCTTCCCTTCTCTTCACACCAGGGGCGAGGAGAATTGAGTACTCCGAAGAGCATAGCTCTTGTGAGGGTATCGTACATAAGTTGAAGCGACGAATTTCCGCCTACGGCGATATACTCGGTTTTAAGTCCGAGAGTTTCGGAAAATAGCCTTTTCATCTCGGGAATACCGTCAAGCACACCGTAGTTACGGCAGTCTATTCCATTCTCCGAAAAGCACTTCTCACGAGGTCTTGCCTCGGAAAGAAGCGGCAGGCTTATATCAAGCTGGTCTGAGTTGGGCTTTCCGCGTGAGAGGTCAAGCTTTAAGTTCTTTGATTTATAGCCGTTATAGATGAGCGAAAGCTCGTCATACAGCTTCTTTTGTTCCTCTTTTGTGAGGTCCTGATACTTTGTCATTTTTTCTATCCTTTTTTCCATTTTTTGAATGATTAAGTCGCAAAAAATTCATTTTTGCTTAAATTACTTCTCTATTATAGTATATTTTGAAAGTTTTTTCAAGTGATTTTGCAAAAATTGTTACATTTTTCCTCTTTTTCATTATATTGCACTAAAAGTGCTTGAAAATTGCTTTATTTTAGTCACTATTTTGCACACCAAATCTTGACAAAGCTATTATTTTATTATATAATTTATGTTAGATAATTATCTTTGAAAGGATTTATATAATGGCAGACAACGGAAAGAAGCTCGTCGAGCAGATTACCTCAATGGACGAGGACTTCGCAAAATGGTATACTGACATAGTTAAAAAGGCGGACCTTATCGATTATTCAAGCGTTAAGGGTTGTATGATTATCCGTCCTTACGGCTATGCTATCTGGGAAAACATACAAAAAATTCTCGATACGAGATTTAAGGAAACGGGCGTTGAAAACGTCTATATGCCTATGTTCATTCCTGAATCTCTTCTCACAAAGGAAAAGGAGCACGTCGAGGGCTTTGCTCCCGAGGTTGCTTGGGTTACCCACGGCGGAAGCGAAAGACTTACTGAAAGACTTTGCGTAAGACCTACCTCCGAAACTCTTTTCTGTGAGCATTACGCAAATATTATCAAGTCATACCGCGACCTGCCGAAAAACTATAACCAGTGGTGCTCGGTTGTGCGTTGGGAAAAAACCACCCGTCCCTTTCTCCGTTCAAGAGAGTTTCTCTGGCAGGAGGGACACACCATGCACAGAACTGCCGAGGAGGCTGAGGCAAGAACCGTTCAGATGCTGAATATCTATGCAGATTTCTTTGAGCATGATCTTGCAATGCCGGTTATCCGCGGTCAGAAGACCGATAAGGAAAAGTTCGCAGGCGCTAAGGCTACCTACACGGTTGAGGCTCTTATGCACGACGGAAAGGCTCTCCAGGGCGGTACTTCGCATAACTTCGGCTCGGGATTTGCGGAAGCGTTCGGTATTCAATTCCTTGATAATGACAACACCCTCAAGCATTGCCACCAGACATCCTGGGG
>JAZNCB010000062.1:0-4749 GCA_046156285.1 Eubacteriales bacterium
TTCCTGCATCAATACTAATAATATCGTTTGCGCCAAGGTCCCACGCGGCAGTATAAAGAAGCACGAAGTAAAACAGTGTTGCGAAAACCGAGATAGAAACCTTTAACTTCAAGGCGATATTACCGTCGAGCGACGAAGACGAAAAATATAAAAGCAACGAAAATATGGTGATACCGATTTGGTTAATATAAAGTCTGATAATGTCGTACGAATGTTCTTTCAGAAGTCTCATAAATGCCCTTTCGATTTCTAATAATACAATATTTTAGCATAAATATTAAAAAAAACAAGTAGAATTCAAAATTGTTTACATTTTATACACTAAAATTAAAAATTATTTTGTATAATAGAAATATAGGAATCAAAGAAAGGAATTCGGAATGTCGGTATTAAGGATAAATAACAACAACGAAGAATATAAAACGTTTCCTCTTGTTCTCAAAGATTATGCCTCGTATCTCGTTGCTATTAAGGGCAACAGTGACAAGACGGTTGCAGAATATTTGCTCGACCTTCGCACCTTTTTCAGATTTCTCAAAATGCGTGAAGAAAACCTTGACCTCTCCACAGACGAGTTTGAAAAAATCAGCATTCGCGATTTGACACTTGATGACGTAAAGGCGGTAACAAGCCAGAATATTATCGACTATCTTATGTACGTGAATATTGAAAGGCAAAACAGCCCCACAACGCGAATGAGAAAGCTCTCCGCAATTAAATCCTTTTATAAGTATGCCTACTCGAAAAGGCATCTTATTGACAATAATCCCGCGCAGGACGTAGATGCTCCGCAAAAGAGCCGTACACTGCCGAAATATCTTTCTCTTGACGAGGCTATTTCCCTGCTCGAAGCTATAAAGGCTGACAGAGAATCAAAAACCGTGGTGAGAGATTACGCTATCGTTGCTCTCTTTTTGAATACCGGAATGCGTCTTTCCGAGCTTGTAGGACTTAACCTGCAAAGCTTTGATTCGGAGTTAAAAACCGTAAGAGTTATCGGTAAGGGTAAAAAAGAGCGAATGATATACCTGAACGATGCAGCGCGAGAGGCTACCCGAGATTATATCAGACTGCGACTTGACCCGAATTACATAGCGACGAGCACAAACGCACTCTTTTTATCAAGACGGCAGGAGCGAATTTCTCCAAAAACTGTGCAATGGATGGTAAACAAGTATCTTTCCATCGCAGGTCTTGGCACAAGAGGTCTCTCCGTGCATAAGCTTCGTCATACTGCCGCAACTCTTATGTATCAGACGGGTAAGGTTGATATACGTGTATTAAAGGATATTCTCGGACACGAGCAGCTTAACACAACGCAGATATACACTCACGTGGTTGACCGCAATATTGAGGAGGCTATGGAGAAAAATCCGCTCTCCGAAATCAAAATCAAAAGAAAAATGAGTAACCTGACCGATGAAGAATAATATTAACAACACTACACTCGGACAAAAGATTAAAATGCTCCGTAAGAGACGCAAGATAACCCAGACCGAGCTTGTCGGCGACAGAATAACCCGAAATATGCTCAGCAGTATCGAAAGCGGAAACGCAAATCCCTCGCTTGATACCCTGCGCTATATTGCAGAGAGGCTTTCTGTTTCGGTTTCCTATCTTATTTCCGAAGAGGAAAACGACCTCTCGTTTTATGAAAAAAAAGACAGACTACCGAAAATTTACCGTGCCTATGAGGCAAAAAGATACAAGGCGGTAATCGACCTTGCAGCTTCCCTTTCGGATTTTGATGACGAGCTGTCTCTAATTCTCTCCTCCTCGCATCTTGAATACGCAAAGGAGCTTATTTCAAACGGCTCGCTTGTTTCGGCAGAAAAAAACCTCAAAATCTCGGAGGAATATGCCGAGAAAACGAGAATGAATACCGAATACATAAAGGCTCAGATACCTATGTATTCAGCGATATGCAAAAATATTCAGTCTCCGCTTCTGGAATTTGATGCACCAAAATACAGAGCCTCGGTTGCAGGCTCGGTTGAATACGAGTTTTTTAAGTATATGACGCAGGATTTTTCCTATTCGTTTGAAAACTCTATGTTTGCATTACATATGGAGGCAAAAAATCTAATCAAGGAAAGAAACTATCTTTTAGCAATTAAAAGACTTCTCACAGCCGCAGAGCTTATCAAGCAGGAAAACTACAACGCATTCGTTATCTTCTCGATTTACGGTGACCTTGAATACTGCTATAAGCAGATATACGACTATGAAAACGCATACCTGTATTCAACAAAAAGAATGACGCTAATCGAAAGCTTTAAGCACTAAAAATCAAAAGGGCCGAATCGGTAAAAGCCGACCAAGCCCTTTTCTTATTTCTTCTTTTTCTTTTCGAAAACTCCTATGTCGGAGTCGATAATTCCTGCATTTACGATAGATGTATTTCCATATTTCTGCCGTATTTTATCTATTGCGTTTTCGATTTTCTCGTTTTTTTCGTGCTTTACATCCTGCTCGTCTGCAAACATAGAAATCTGTGTGGCGAAATCGCTTTTTCGCGCCAGGTGAGTGACCGAAACGGTAAGACTTCTGACCGCTCTGTCGTCGCTCCAAGCATCAGATAAAATTCCGGTAGCGCCCTTAGCAATTTCCTTTGCAACGTCGGTTGGAGTTGGGAGAGGCGACTGTCTTTGGAGAGTTCTGAAATAGCTATCCTTGACGCCGATAGAAACAGTGCCGGCAACCTGCCCTTGTCTGCGAAGCCTTTGCGCTATATCGTCGGACAGATAATCAATTCCGACACGGCACTCTTCGATAGTCGTAAGGTCTCGCTTAAAGGTGAGTCCCGAGCTTACGCTCTTTGCATCCTCGCTTCCCCGCTCAACCGGGCTGTCGTCCTCACCGTTTGCGTACTTATAGAGCATCTCGCCCATTTTACCAAATCGTTTCTTTAATAGCTCAACGCTCGTCTCTGCAAGCTCGCCGATAGTGCGAATTCCCATTGAAGCAAGCGCATTTACCGTCTTTCTTCCAACAAAGAGCAAATCTCCGACACGCAAGGGATACACGATGCTCTTATAGTTTTCACGGCTAATTACGGTAACAGCATCAGGCTTCTTATAATCGCTTCCGAGCTTTGCAAAGACCTTATTAAAGGAAACACCAACCGAAACGGTAATTCCAAGTTCGTTTTTTACCTCATTACGTATTCTGTTGGCGATAGTTTCCCCGTCTCCGAAAAGACGTCTGCTTGCCGTAACGTCAAGCCAGCTCTCATCAATTCCGAACGGCTCGACAAGATCGGTATATCTTGCATAAATTTCATTGACTGCCCGTGAAAATTTAACGTACTCGTCATAATGAGGAGCAACGACTAACAAATTCGGGCATTTTTTCTTTGCTGAATATATGGTTTCCGCGGTTTCTACGTGATATTTTTTGGCAAGCTCGTTTTTTGCCAATATTATGCCGTGGCGTGAGGTTTCGTCTCCTCCGACAGCCATAGGGACGTTCTTGTATTCGGGGTGTGAGGCACTTTCAACCGAGGCAAAAAAGCTGTTGCAGTCGCAATGTAATATAACGCGTGACATTTTCTGCCCCCTTAAAGTTTAGATTAAGCCTTGTCTTTTGAGTGGCTCGCCCTCTTTTAACGTAAATGAAAACTCGGTGTATTCACCTAAAACCGACTTAACAGTGATTTCTTCACCGTGCGCGTCGATAATGGTTTTAGATATATAAAGTCCGAGACCGACACCGCTCTTATCAAGTCCTCGCGATTTATCGCTCTTGTAGAAGCGGTCGAAGACCATTGGAATATCCTCGCTCGGTATTCCCTCGCCCTCGTTGTAGACGGTAACTCTGATTTTTCCTGCTTCCCTTGCAATTTTAATGCTGAATTTGCCACCGTCCTTTGAGAATTTTATCGCATTGTGGCAAAGGTTATACATAACCTGATAAATTGCATCCTTATCTGCATTTGCAGACATTGAGTCCTCGTCGGACAAAAACTCTACGTCAAGCTCTTTTTCTTCGAGCTTCTTTTCAAAGGATATAAGAATTATTCGTCCAACCTCGGCAACGTCGAAGTCACGGAATTCAAGCTTTCTGTCACCAGATTCAAGCCTTGAAATATCAAGAAGCTGGGTTACAAGCCTTGACAGGCGATGCACCTCGGTAGAGATTATACCAAGATAGTAATCGTGCTTTTCAGGCGGAATAGCGCCCGAGGTTATTCCCTCGATAAAGCCCGAAATCGTCGTCATAGGAGTTCTCAGATCGTGTGAGACGTTTGCCAGGAATGAGTTTCGCATTTTTTCAAGGTTTGCAAGAGAGTCCGCCATATTGTTAAAGGCGTTTCCAAGCTCTGCAACCTCGTCCTCGCCGTAGACGGCAACGCGCGTTTCAAACTTACCCTTTCCAAACTGCTTTGCAGCACTCGTCATATTACGGAGCGGGTGAATTATTCTCTCTGTGATAAAGTACGTTGCTATAAC
Organism: Eubacteriales bacterium; assembly: GCA_046156285.1. GTDB lineage: Bacteria > Bacillota > Clostridia > Oscillospirales > CAG-272 > UBA1740. The sequence continues at coordinate 4,452 of JAZNCB010000062.1, forward strand.
CGTAGCAAGCAAAACCCATGCGGAGCTATTGATTACTACCCTACGGGTAACTCCGATAAAGTTATCCTCCTTGGCGGTAGAGGAAAGAGAAATTACGTATCCACGCACCTCGTTTTTCGTTACTATCGCCTTTGCGCAGGCGAGGTGGTTTTCATCAATATATCCGTCAAGCTTTCCGCGGTGGATAAGATAGCTTTCACCCGAGGATTCGTACTCCTTAAAAAGCTTCTTTGAGGAAATATCAATGCTACCAAGTCCGCTTGAAATATCCGGCTCTCGAAGCCCGTCCGCATCAAGT
>JAZNCB010000063.1:0-2477 GCA_046156285.1 Eubacteriales bacterium
CCTCGTCGGAAGAAAGGAAATCCTTATACTGACCGAGCGCCCAGACGGTTGGATAATCGTTGTATTCAACGCAAAGCTTTTTCAAGTCGGAGAGGAACTTTCTCGACTTATTATCCTTTGTTCCGTTCCAGCCGCAAAGCACTGCAATTTCCTTAATTGGAGTTATTGAGGATATATTTTTAACCTTGAAATGATTTGATGCAAAATCGCAAAGTGTGTCCTTGCCGACTCCGCCTCTGCCGTTGATTACTATTACTGCCTTTTTCATAACAAACGCTTTCTCTTCATTTTTATAAAATTATTTTAGCACAAATTTCCTTATAAGTCAATATTACTATTTACTTTTGAGGCGCTTTATGATAAAATTAAAATAAAAACGGTGTTTTTATGAAAAAGCTTTTCGGTGTTCTCCCTACGGGAGAAGAAATTTACAAATATACTATCAAGAGCGGCGACACCTCGGTTGAAATAATAAGCTTTGGCGCGGCTGTGGCAAAATTTATTGCCTTTGGCAAGGATATCGTTGGCGGTTACGACACCATCGACGGTTATCTTAACAATTTCGGCTCGCAGGGTGCTACGGTTGGAAGAGTTGCTAACAGAATACGCGATGCCAGATTTACTATTGACGGTGTTACGTATAATCTTCTTGTAAACGAGCGCGGCAACTGTCTTCACGGCGGATTTTGTTTAAGCCGTCGCGTATGGAACGTGATTTCGCACAGTGAAAGCTCGATTACTCTCACCTACACCTCACCCGACGGTGAGCACGGTTTTCCCGGTAATCTTACCGTTTTTGTGACCTATACTCTTATCGGAAGTGCTCTTGTAATCGACTACAAGGCAACCTCGGACAAGAAAACACCAGTTAACCTTACAAACCACTCCTACTTTAACCTTGACGGGCTTGGCGGCGATATTAAGGCACACAAGATGCAGGTTTTTGCCGACACCTATGCTGAGCTTGACGAGAAAAACATTCCTACGGGTACAATGCTTCCTATCCAAAATACAAGATATGATTTCTCGTCTCTTCGCGAGCTTGGTGACGAGCTTTTAGACCGCGGAGTTGACTACGATATTCATTTCAATATTTCTTCGAAAGAATACGAAAGCTACTGCGGCAAGTCACTTCCCCTCGCAGTAGTGCTCGAAAACGAGCTTCTCAGGCTTTCTATGTATACCGACCGCGAAGGATTTCAGATTTATTCGGGCGGTTGTATGGAGGACTGTGTAGGTCTAAAAGGTAATGCACGCGCCGTCCGCCACGGAGGTATCTGCCTTGAAGCACAGGATATTCCAAACGGTGTTAATCGCGGTCTTGGCATTTACGGTGTGAGCAAGGATTATACGCAAACCACAGTATACAAGGTCGAAAAGAAATAATTTCTCGTTTATCTATTGACAAATCCCCCATTTTATTGTATAATTTTCTCGTAAAGCTATGATGAGAAGAAGTAGTAGCAAAACACCTCAACAGAAAGTTGCCGTTTGATGAGAGGCGCGGAGGAAGTTGCTTACGAATACATCTCTGAGTGTGTACCGAAATTTATTAAAGTAGGCTACAACGGCAGCGTCCGTTATTGCGCAGACCGATAGTGCGTCGGTTATGAGGTATATTTCGCAAGAAATATATAAATCAAGGTGGTAACACGCAATTTGCGTCCTTGGGTTTTCCCAAGGACTTTTTTATTTTGCTAATTAAGAAAGGATTTTTAGATATGAAAATTTACGAAGAACTCGTTGCGCGCGGCCTTATCGCGCAGGTAACCGATGAGGCGGAAATACGCGACCTCATCAACAATGGAAAGGCTACCTTTTACATTGGTTTTGACCCCACGGCTGATAGCCTTCACGTTGGTCACTTTATGGCGCTTTGCCTTATGAAAAGACTTCAAATGGCAGGAAACAAGCCCGTTGTCCTTATCGGCGGCGGTACTGCTATGATTGGCGACCCCTCGGGTAGAACCGATATGCGTCAGATGATGACACGCGAAACAATTCAGCACAACTGCGACTGCTTTAAGGTGCAGATGGAGAGATTTATAGACTTCGGTGAGGGCAAGGCTATTATGGTTAATAATGCTGACTGGCTTCTCGGTCTTAACTACATTGACGTGCTTCGCGACGTCGGTGCTTGCTTCTCGGTTAACAGAATGCTCTCCGCAGAGTGCTACAAGCAAAGAATGGAAAAGGGTCTTTCATTCCTTGAATTCAACTATATGATTATGCAGTCCTACGACTTCTATCATCTTTACAAGGAATACGGCTGCAATATGCAGTTCGGCGGTGACGACCAGTGGTCTAATATGCTTGGCGGAACAGAGCTTATCAGAAGAAAGCTCGGCAAGGATGCGTACGCTATGACTATCACTCTGCTTCTCAATTCCGAGGGCAAGAAGATGGGTAAAACCGCAAGCGGAGCCGTTTGGCTTGATCCTAAGAAAACCTCACCCTATGACTTCTACCAGTACTGG
>JAZNCB010000064.1:0-7106 GCA_046156285.1 Eubacteriales bacterium
GTTGTGTTGGACTCAAAATGTTGTATTTTTTGCAAATTGCCCATTGTGTTCCTTCTCTACCTAAGTAATCTCGAACAGCTTGTAATTTCAATCCGGTACTGTATTTCTTGTTCTTTCGTGATCTTCTTGGCATAAAAATAATCCCCTTAAAGTAGTCTTGAAAACTTTTTGTTTTTTCAAGTGTCTACTCTAAGGGGATTATATCAATTTGGAATGGTATTGCCCTTTTTTATAATTTATTTAACCCAAGTCCTCGAAAAAGAGTATTGATAACCCTCGCCACGTCGAGTGCGGACTGGTCACGTTTCTCGTGTGCTGTAATCAGAGGGATAAGCTTCTCATCAAAAATATCTTTAGCATCTATCTTTTTACCTAAAGCGCATAACCTTATTATCTCTGAGAAAAGAGCTGTATAGCTAACAAAAAAGTTGAGCTCGCCCCACATATACGCCTGAATAGCATTGATATCCTGCTTATCTTTATTGATTAACTCCTTTATGTTTTCAATATAGAAAACAGCTTTTTCCATATTCAGAGCAAGCGTGGAATTTTCACACGGGGTAGGACAAAGCGGATTTGCGTAGTCTAAATCGAATAGAATAGAAAGCTTTGACATCTCGGTATATAACTCCTCGCCGTAAGCGCCGTAAGCGGAAATATAGTACTCACGAGCTATATCGTCGAAATCTCTTGATAAATTCAAGGAAGCCTGTCCCATAACGTAATTTGGAAGTGCGTTTGGGAACGCCGCCCTCAGCTCCTGACAGCTTATTATACCACCAAGCCCCATAACTTTGTAATGGTGCAAATCGTCATACAAAATTTTCGCTATCTTAAAGTGCGTCGGCTCGCCGTGGTGAGCACGTCCAAGATAGTAGTCGTATGCGAAGCTGTCACAAGGGACAACCTGCCTCCACGCATGTAGAAAAGCGAGATTTGAGGCTACGTCCTCAGGAAAATCGGTCTTGCTAAGCGTAAAATCCGGTATCCGAGGCAGTTCTTTTACTTCACTGTAAGAGGCGTTGAAGGTCCTGTGTATAGGTGCGAACATCAGCGTAAAGCGTTCGGGATTATCGAGCCTTTTTACAGTCGGAGGCCAAAAAAGGTCCTCATACATAAGTAAACATAGCTTTACGTTAATACCCTTTCTCGTAAGCTCCTTGTCAAGAAAATTTAGGAGAACTATATATTGGTCCGCAGGGCGCAGATTTTTGCACACCTTGCACTCGCAAAAGTTGTGATATCCGTCAGCAAGCCATATATGCAGGTATTCTGTATCAGGCTTTTTCAGAAGATATTTGATAACGCTCTCCGAAAATTTTTTGAGTGCTTTTTGGTTCGTATAGCAAAGATTTGTGTTTATTGCAACGCTTTTGATTAACTCACGCTTTCCGTTTACCTCTGCAACGATAGGGCGTATTTTCTCAGAAAGCTCAAAGGAGTCCTTGTCCCAGCCGTAAGTATTTTTAGCGCCTATAATATCCGCAGTCCAGCCGTGCCCCATACGGTGCCGCAAAAGTCCGCGGATTTCCATTGCCTCGTCAAATTTTTCCAAAGCATTTTCAGAGTCCTGCTCGCTCCACTCACCGATAAATTCGCTATCATGCTCATACCATTTCTTTAGAAAGTTGTGAGGCGTTTTGAACTGAAAGAAGAAGCTGTTGCAGCCGATTTTGGGCAGCCAGTCAAGCATATCGGAAACGTTTTCAACGCTGTCCGTCCCCTCAATGCAAACACCCCTGTGCCGCAAAGAAGCCGTATGCTCCTCGAAAGCATAAAAATCCGAAGTTACATTAAGGGTTGGTATAATTTCAAAGCGTTTACCCGGCCTTAAAAAGCGACAGCCTATAAGCGTGAGATATCTGTAGACCGAAAGCAAGAGAGCCCTCGGATTGTTTCCGACGATAACCTGTCCACGAGAGTCAACCCGTATGTAATACTGGTCGTCAAGCTCCGCATTTTCAACAAGCATCATACCCTCGTGCGCAGGGTTTTCTACCTTTAAGGAAAAACACAAATCAGGCGCACCCATAAGCGTAAGATATTTTTCAAGCTCCGCCGCAGCAAATCTGACTGCCTTATCCGACGAGCTTACAAAAATTTTCATACTCTCACCCCCTATGAGATAATTATATCACTTAGTAACAGAGTTGTCTATATAATATTTTCTTAATTTGATATATTTTTTTGTACCGTAATCAATTAAGGTATAATTAAAAATGTCCTTTCCGCGCGATATCAAGCCAAGTATATAATAAGGTAAACAGCTTTAAATTCAAAATGCAAAATACAAAATATAAAGAAAAATAAAATGCAGAATAACAGAAACATAAATTAGAATTATGAATTCTGAATTCTGCATTATTTTTACGCCGCTTTCGGCATAACCTGGCTTTGCGCCGCATTCAGCATATTTTCAATGAAAATACCATACCCCTCGGTCGGATTTGCTACACATAATCAAGCGAAGCGAGTCTGTAAGTTTGCTTACAAGTGAGCGAGTGCAGATTGCTCCGCGGTGACTTGTCTTATGACAAGCAGAGTGCATAGCACCAAGCGGCATCGCTTGCACCGCAAAGGAGTATAACGTGTGTGACAGCACCCACAAGCTTGCCGTTCTGTATTATCGGGCTGCCCTCACCGCGTATTGAAGTTTTCGGAAGAAATATCATATTCCTTATCTCCTCGAAAAGTTATTTTTGAATTTTTCCAACCATCTCGCCCTGGTATTCAGTGAGAAATCCCTCAGCCTTTTTGAACATATTGACGGTCACAAGATCGCCCTTGAAGGCAAAGGTAATAGTCATATTTCCAAAAAAGTCATCTATAACGTATGTGCGAAGTGAAAGTCTGTGCTCCTCGCTCCAAGCCGCCATTGACATAGAGCGATAGCCCCTGCCGAGCGGAACGTGCATCTTTCTTCCGTAGTAGTGAGTTTCGGGGAACTCTTCGGTAATGAAGTCAAAAAGACCAAAACGGATTTTCTTATCTCCTCTCGGTGTCTTGTAGTTGAACGTGCCCTCGTTTTTTGAGAAGGTGAGATAAAACTCGGAAATCTGCATTGGGTTTTCGTATGCCTTGTAAACCTTTCCACTCACCTTGTCGGCAAAAGTGCTCGTGCTGTTTCCGAAAGGACGCGGGAGCGAGAAGCTCTCCATTTTTCTTTTAAGCGCGTCGTATGCTGCCGAATTTTCGGGAAGAGCGGTAGCCGTGTCACCTTTTTTGAGTGTTTTTAGAATGTTGTAATAGAGCGCCTCGGTAAAGGGAATGTAGCCTTGCGGGTTGCCCTGAACGTCTGACGTCATACAGTATATAAGGTCGTGCTCAGGGAAAGAGAGGGCAACCTGACCGCCCATTCCGAGAAAGCCGTAGCCGTTTTCGAAAATTCGCCAGATCTGGTATCCGTAGCCAAATCCGTGAAGATTATCGTAGTGACCTGAAAGGTTGTTGTCTATCTGCTTTGATTTTGCCGCTATAACGTAGTCGCGGGGAAGAAGTTGCTTATCGTTCGCATATCCGTCGTTATATACGAGAAGTGCAAATCGAGCCAAATCTCTTGTCGAGCAAAGAACTCCCGAGCCGCCCCAAGCACCGCCCTGAGGCATCTCAATGCAGTCAGTGTTTTCGGAAAATCCTATCTCGCGAAGAGCTCTGTCAAGAAGAAAATCCATCATCTTCTGTCCCGAAACGCGCTCAACGATAGATGCAATGCAGTTTGATGCATTCGTGTCGTAAATGAACATTGAGCCTGACGGATGCTCGCAGGGCTTCGTAAAGGTGTTCGAAACGTAGTTCGTGTCAGCAATTCCGTAAGTGCCCTTCGTGTGTGAGGTCGCCATCATAAGCGCATCGCGTATAGTAGTGTTTTTTATCCACTCGTGCATATCGGCGGGACAGTATTCGGGAAAATAATCGGAAACAAGGTCGTCAAGACGCACCTTGCCGTCACCGATAAGAATGCCGAGCGCCATCGATGAAAAGGTCTTGCTCGTCGAGTACATTCTGTGCAGCTCATCCTGCTTAAACGGCGGAGCATACCACTCGGCGCATACCTTTCCGTGTCTTATAATGATACAACTGTGCATTGCAAGCTTGCGGCGCACAACGTCGTCTATAAAGTCCGAAATAGCCGCCGAAGAAACTCCGACCGCCTCGGGTGTTGCAAACTCTAAAATATCTTTCATATTGATACCTCTATATATCTTTTCGCTATTTATCCTACCACAATTCGCCGCGAAAGTCAATGTTTTAGAAAAACACAATCCCTTAAAATTTTGTAAATTTTCAAATTTAGGTTGACAATATCCTAAAATTTGTATATAATATTGTTGTAATTCTATAAAGGAGTTGATAATATGAATTTGGATACTAAACAAATCGTTTCGATTTCCGAAGCCAATCAAAATTTTTCCCGTGTTGCACGTATGGCAGAAAAGCACGGCGAGCTTTTTATTTTCAAAAACAATAAGCCGAAATATAAGCTCGTTGATATAGAACACGATACCACAATAGAGATGACCGATGATGAGAAGATCGACTTTGCAGCGGCGCGTATTTTGAAGCTTTACCGTCCCGCATTTGAGGAGCTTGCGAAATGATCAAGTTTAGTCAAGAAAAAGTGCTTTTGTTGCACAAGCTTATTACCGCAGAAACAGGCGGTGATCCCAATATCCGTGACATAGCGCTTCTTAACAGTGCTCTTGAATCTGCTTTTGCCACGTTTGACGGAAATGAACTATACCCAACGAAAGAAGAAAAGGGCGCAAGAATAGGATTTTCGCTTATATCAAATCACGCATTCGTTGACGGTAACAAAAGAATCGGCATGTACGTTCTTCTCACCTTTCTTGAAACCAACGGTGTAAAAATCCGCCCAACGAATGCCGAGGTCGCCCGTGTCGGTCTTGCCGTGGCAAGCGGTGATATGACATACGAAGAGCTTCTTGCCTGGATAATTGAAAATAAAGCGTAAATCAAAATAATACAAAAGTTCAAGGTGCCGATAAACAATTTTAACAAAAAATGAGGGTAGCTCAAAATCGAGTTACCCTCTTAATCTATTAAAACCCAAGCTCGCGGTTTTCTTCAATAGCTCTAAAAAGCTGTGTGAGAAGCATAAACGCTCTCACGTTGTGGAAAGGACCCTTCCAGTCGCTGCCCTTAATGTAGTTTATCGGTGTGCCGTCGCGGTGAAGATGACCGAAGTATTCGGGGTGTCCCTCGTCGGGGAAATGTGCGAATACGTACCCACTCACCTTGTCAAACCAAGCCATATAAAGCTCGTCCTTTGTGTACAGATAGGAGTAAGCGAGAGCTATCATTGCTTCGCAATGCGGCCAGAGAAGCTTCATATCCCATTCAAGACTTGTGACGGGCTTATTCTCGACGTCAACGAAGTAGAAAATTCCGTCCATTTCCTTATCCCAGCCACGCTCAAGCGACCAAAGAAGCACCTGCATTGAAAGCTCCATAAGCTCCCTATCCTTGCGGTGTATCGCCTCACGCATCATAAACCAGGCGGTTTCCATACTGTGACCTGGGTTGATAAGGCGTCCCTCGGGGGAGTTGAGCCTCTCTCCGCTTTGACCGACCGTTTCGAAAAGCGCCTTTTCCTCGGGCTTTATAAATAGACTTTTGATAGTGCCAAGGCTTTCGGATATAAGCTCGTCGTACCTCGGATTATCGTCGATTTCACGGAGTGTCTGCGCGACGTTCATCATAATCATAACGATACTGTGACCGCGGTTTTTTCTGGTTTCGGGGTTTACTTTTGGAGGGAAAACACCGGGTGTTTTGTAGTAGTAGAGCATTTTTTCAAAGAGCTTTACAGCTCTTTTTTTTGCCTCGGCAAGTCCCGTTGCCTTGTAATACTCAACGTAGCCCATTACGGCAAATGCCTCGGAAAAGTAGTAACGGCGCTCAACGAGAGGGCGGCCGTCACGGGTAACCCTGAAATACATATGCCCGTTTTCCGCAAAGCAATACTTATTCATAAATTCATATCCCGATTTAGCGGCATCAAGCCACTCGGGCTTTTTTCCAAACTCGTTGTAAAGCTTTGAAAATATCCAAAGGCTTCTGCCCTGTTGCCAGACCGACTTATCCTCGAAGAAAAGCTCGCCGTCGCGCATAAATCCGCAAAGGTAACCGCCGTATTCCTTGTCTACCGAAAACTCGGTCCAGAACGGCGCAAAATTGTTTAATAAAACGTCCTCGAACTTCTTTGAATATGCAGAAAAATCTCTATTCATAGACTTTATCTCCTTTAATCGTAGGTGGTCGACGCTCTGCGCGAGGTCTTTTGAAGTATTCTTTGGTAATCGTCCGTAAGCTTTCTGTACATTTCGGCAAGGATAGCCTCGGGCAGATAAATTCCACCGTCAAACGTACCCGCACTGCACATATTAACCTCTGAAAGCTTGTTTTCCTTTATGAATTTGAATAAATCGAGAGCTCGCTCGCCGTTTTTCAGCCAGTCCGCCGTAAACTCGCGCCAGGAGTTTCTTCTCACCTGTCTATCGTGCATTGCAACAGTGCGTGAGTTTTCACCCATAACGTAAGGTCCGCGTTGATTTACAAAGCAGCGCCAGTCCATCATCATAACACCCTTGAAAACAAGACCGACACCAACACCGCCGCGCAGCTTAAGTATTTTTTTCGTAAGCTCAAGCGTCTTTTCGTATCTTTCCTCTCTGACGTAGGTCTTGTAGTTGTAGGGAAACTCTCCGCAGTCCTCCCACAAAATCTCAACGCGGGTGTCAACCCTACCAATTTCGTCAAGGTGCTCCTTAACAGAGCTTGCGTGCAGACCGAATTGAAGCTTTAAGTCAGGGTATTTTGTAAGAAGCTTCTCGGTCGTCATATTTACAAGTGTTGTAACCGCCTCGGCAATAAGTCTCTCGCCGATATATTCGTCACCGCGCTCGGTAAAGGACTGAAAGTAAATTCCGTCGCAACCCGTAGAAAGATAGTTTTTCTCGTATTCTGCAATAATGCTCTCGCGAAGCTCGGAAAGAGTTGCGTCGGAAATATCGGTTATCTTATCACAGCTTTTCTGCCAGCCCCAGCTGTATCCGAGGTTAACCCTGATTCCGTAGGAATAGGCA
>JAZNCB010000065.1:0-7597 GCA_046156285.1 Eubacteriales bacterium
GTTTCCTCGCTCGACGTACCCTTGTACGCCTATCGCTCGTACTCTTCACGAGCAACGCCGCTTTTGCGGCGGCACTTTGTGCTCGTTGCGATTTTATCGCAACGCTCAGTAGAGCAATCTTCGCTCGCTTAATGGCAAATATATTTGCCTTTTTCGCTTCGCTTTATTTTCAGCCGTCGATTTCTCTCCTAAATCAAGCGAGCCCCGAAAGATGCTTCGCACTAAGAATTCAGATTTCATTCGTAAAATTTCTAAAAAACTGTTGATTTATCTGAATTCTTAATGACTCAGCCTCTTTGTATAACGAAAAAAGCGCCGTGAAGTAATATTCACAGCGCTATCTTATGCTTATTTACAAGCTCCGTCGCAATGACCGGAAAACATATCGGTCATATCGGCTATGTATTTATCGTCGCACTTTTTGAAGCCAACGGAGAGAAGAAGTCTCTCGTCAGCCGTATTTTCATCAGCTACCACGGTATGCGAGCCGCAAAGGTCGATAAAGTTCATAGTCGCTCTCGCAAGAATGAACATAGCCTCAAAATCCGAGTAGCCCACCTTCGCGCGAAGTGTTTTTACGCAGCCTGCCTCTCCGAGAATATCAAACTGCGACATTCCCATAAGCGAGCCGTCCTCCTCGTTTATCATAGCGTATGCAAAAGCATCGGGATAATAGGGTGCTCCGCACTCACCGGCGTATTTTTCTTGGAGCGCCTGATCCTGAATAGGTGAAATCTTAAACATTTCTCTCATCCTTTCGTTGCCTTGTAAAGATACTCAACCTCTTCTTTCGTGAGGTATCTCCACTTTCCGACTGGGAGATTATTGAGCTTGATATTTCCTATCGAAATTCTTGAAAGGCGCTTAACCGTAAGGTTTACTGCCTCGCACATTTTTCTTATCTGTCTGTTTCTTCCTTCAAGAAGTGTCATTTTGAGCACAGTGCCGCTCTCGTCGCTCTCACCGATGGTAACACCGACGGGCTTTATCACATATCCGTCTATTTCCATAGGGGAGGTGAGGGTGTCGATTTGCTCGTCTGTAACGGCAGGGAAGACCTTTACGCGATAAACCTTAGGCAAGCTTGTTTTCGGGTGCGTAAGACGGTTTTTAAGCTCTCCGTCGTCAGTAAGGAGGAGCATACCCTCGGAGATAAGGTCAAGTCTTCCAACGGGATAAACGCGTGTCTCAACACCTGAAAGTAGGTCGGTAACGCATTTTCTGCCTCGGTCATCCGAGGTTGAGGAAAGGTAGCCTCTCGGCTTGTTCATAAGAATATATGTATATTCCTTTTTCTCGTAGGTAATTCGCTTGCCCTTATAGGCTACGACGTCTCGCCTTGGATTTATTTTCATACCAAGCTCGGCAACGTGACCGTTAACCGAGATATTGCCAAGCTTGATTTCTTCCTCTGCGGCTCTGCGTGACATAAGTCCTGCGTCCGCAATGAACTTTTGAAGTCTTAACTCTTCCATTTATATTTAGCCTTTCATTTGAGAAAACTCTGTTTGCGTTTCGTTTTTTCAATATTTTCTTCTGCGGTGAGGTAAATTCTGCCGACCTCGACCCCGCCTTTCGTAAAGATTACAGTGCCGAGAATATCACCCTCTCTGATAGGTGCGCAAAAATAACGCGAGAGCCTGACGTGAGTGACTATCTCCTCGTCATTCTTGGGTAAAATCAGCTTAAATCCCTCTCTGTTTGATATACGGGCAGTGTCGGCAAGACCGTCAAGTACGGGGATGTCGTAGGAAAACGAGCCAACCTCTGCAAGCACATCCGAGCGTAAAAGGGAATAGCCAAGGTCGAGCAGCTTTTTGTGGTCGCGCCAGTCGTCAGGGGCATTTATCGTCACCGAGATCATAGTAAGACCGTCGCGCTCCGCCGCAGAAACGAGAGAGCGGCCGCTGCTTTTTGTGTAGCCCGTCTTAACACCGACACAACCGTCGTAGCTTTTCAGCATTTTGTTGTGATTTACGAGTGTTCTTGCCGTCTCCGAGGAGTAAACCACCTTTTTATATGAGGATGAAATCTCCTTAAAGGTGTCGTTTGAAAGTGCCTCAGCCGTAAGCCGCGCAAGGTCGCGGGCTGTTGTATAGTGGCCATCCTCGTCAAGACCGTGCGGATTTTTGAAGCTTGTGTTTTTTAGACCGATGCTTTGCGCCCGATCGTTCATCATTTTTGCAAACTCTTCTATGCCGCCCGCAATTTCGTAGGCGAGAGCCTCTGCCGCATCGTTTGCGCTGCTTAACATAAGACAGGCAATAAGGTCGTAGGCGGAAATAAGCTCACCCTCGGATAAATATGCTGATGAGCCCTCGACACCGACGGCTCTTTTATCAATTTCTATAACCTTATCGGGAGCGAGACACTCGATAGCAACAAGTGCCGTCATTATTTTCGTTGTGCTCGCCATAGCGAGCCTCTCGTCTCCGTTCTTCTCGTAGAGAAAGCTCTCGGTTTCCGGCTCGTAGAGTACTGCCGCCCGAGCGCTTAGCTGAAATCCGCCCTCCGACGATATATAGATCGTAAAGAGAGAAAAAATCAGCGTCAGTATGAGAAGAAAAAGTAGTATTTTCGTTTTGTTTTGAAACATAACCTCACCGCCTTTTTCTTATCTTTCTTAAAAAGAGTGGGAAATATTACGGAAAGTTACGTAAAAGTATCCTTAATTTTCTTGATAATTTCGGGAGAACTTTCAAATGCTGAAATAGCCTTTTCAAGAGTGCTTTTTTCGTTTGCAATATGAATAAGCTCAACCCTCGAGTTCTTATCAATAGTCAAAAACGCAATAGGGGTAATAGACAGACCCGTACCGCCGCCACCTCCGAAATTCTGACTTGATATGAGCTTTTTTTGCCCAAAATCAAGACCGCCCGAGGCAAATCCAAAGGATACCTTGGAAACGGGTATAACAGTAACACCGCTTGCGGTTAAAATAGGCTCGCCGATAGCGTTTTCTGCATCGGTAAAGCTCTTAACACCGTCAAGCGAGGTTTTGATTATTTCACTCATTTTCGTTTCTGACAACTCTCATAACTCCTGCCGTAAGATATTTGAGGTAGGATAAAAGAATAACCGAGAGCGAGGTGTCAAGCGTTGCACCGATAAAAAGCCTCGGCTCACTGTCGCCGTCGTCTCGGAGAAAAATTCCGTCCTCAGTGTTTAGTGTTCCCAATTTTATATGAAGATATGTCAAAACGATATTAAATAATGTAGAAATATTTTGTGTGAGGAGTGCGGCTCTTGCAGGACTCTCGGAGCTTAACGAAATATCAACCCGCTCAACAGTAAGTGTCGATCGCATAAGAAGATAGTCGAGAGCCCTTTTGAATGCCGCCGCCTTTCTAATGCCTTTTACAAGCGATTTTCCGAAGCTTTTATTCCTCTTTTTTCTTTTGCGGTTATGCTTTGGATAGAGAATAAGCTTAAATAAGAGAAAATCGAAATCGATTACCGTATCCTCGCCAATAAAAAACCGCACTCTTACGTTCTGTAACAGAGTTACTAAAATTATTGTAAAAAGGATTAGTATGGTAACCGAAAAAAGCATATAATACCTACCGATATTTTAATATGTACTCGGTATTATTCGTCATCTGCTGACGGCTCGTCAAACATTTCAACAGGATCGGTATCAAGCTCCATTGCTATTTGCGGAGCTGAGGTTTCGCTCTCAGCACCGTCAAGCTCGTCGTAGTCCTCGCCGTCGGTATCGGTGTTGTCGGCTGTGATTTTAGCCTTGTCGAAAACTGCCATAAGCTCGTCGCTCGTTCCGGGGAGCTCGTCAAGGTCGGAAAGACCGAAGCAACGGAGGAAATCCTTTGTCGTGCCGTAAAGCATAGGTCTTCCGGGCGCGTCGACTCGTCCTTTGGACTCGATAAGTCCGCGGTCGAGCAGGTTTGTCATAGCATACGAGGAGTCAACACGGCGAAGTGTGTCAACGAAAAATCTCGTAACCGGCTGGTTGTATGCGATAATTGCAAGTGTTTCAAGCGACGAGGTCGAAAGTGTGCCGCTTTTTTTTATGCCGAGCGCATTGCGTATCTCGGTAAGATAGAATTGCTTCGTTGAAAGCTGGCATGAGTCGGGGTAGGTAAGGAGTATAACTCCGCGCGCAAATTCAGGGGCGTTATAAACCTTTGCGTATTCGAGCACTCTGGCCTTAACCTCACCGGGTGTAAGCTCAAAAACTCTTGCAAGAGTTGCGTATGTCATCGGGTGTCCTGCGGCAAAAAGCACGGCTTCAAGCGCCTCCTCGAAAACTACAACTCTTTCGGGCTCACCGTTTTCTATAATTTCTTCGTTTTCTTCTATTTCGGGAGTGTTGTTCATTTCTTCACTCATTCGTTGTTACCGTCGCTTTCTTCGTTATTTTCAGGGGTGTCAAATTCACTGGTCGCAAGCTCGCCCGGCACGTAGTCGGGATTAAGCTTAAAGGTCATATTAAGACCGACCTCGTCATACTCAATAACGTCTTCTATCTGTGTAAACGAGGTAATTACTATTCTCTGTATCTTGATAAGTTCGAGTAGACCCATAAATCTCGCAACAAGCTCAGAGCGCGAGTCAGAGTCCTTCAAAAGATAGAACATAGACGCTTCCTCTTGTTCGAAGAGCGTTTGACATATCTCTTCTATCTTTTCCTCAACGGAGACTATTTTATGCTTAATAAGCGGGTTAACGAGCTCGGTGGGAGTTCTTTCCGACTCGGCAATCTTTATTCTTCTCATAACCGCGTTAAGCGCCTTTATGAGTAAGTCGGGATCGAGGTCGAGGGGAAGACCTCTTTCGGGAGGAATTTCGTCAGTGCCCTTGACGTATCGGTTCGAATATTCGTCGTAAAGCGGCTTCAACTCCTCTGCGGCAAGCTTTGCCTGCTTGTAGAGAAGAAGTGCGTCCTGAATTTCACGGCGCGGGTCATTTTCAGTACCCTCCTCGTGAGGAAGAAGCATTTTGCTCTTTATGAGCATAAGCTCGCTCGCCATAACTATAAAGTCGCTCGCAATTTCAAGGTCAAGCCTCTCCGCCTCTTCGATAAACTTCATATATTGGTCGCATATCGTGATGATAGGAATATCGGTTATGCTAACCTTGTTTTTACTTATGAGAGCAAGGAGTAGGTCAAGCGGACCTTCAAATTGGTCAAGCCTGTACGTCAGCTGTTCTATCATTGATTATACCTCGGATAAATTAAAAGTTGAGATAGGGAATTAGCTCCCAGAAGCTCATCATAGCCCCTGAAAGAAAAGAAATGAGAGCGCCAAGCATATCGGAAAGTGATAAAAGCCCCGCAAAAAATGCTAAAACAGGGTTGCCCTCAATAAACGGCACGGAAAGAAGCATTGCCTTTGCGTAATCTCCGAGAAGAAGCCACGCGACAAGTCCAAGATAAATTTTTCTCTCGTGCTTCATCACGTTAAAATATACCTTTGTCGGTAAAACAACGTTAAGAAGCCGTGAGCCGTCAAGAGGTGGCACGGGGATAAGATTGAAAATTGCAATACCGATATTTATAGAATGAAAGAGGTAAAGGAAAAGGAGAAGATTTCCTACAAGATTGAAAAGGAAATCCGATTCAAATTCCACACCGCGAAAAATCCTCGTGAGAAATAGATAGAGAAATGCCGAGAAAAAGGCAAACACAAGATTTGAAAGCGGTCCTGCAAGTGCACATATCGCAAAATCGCGCTTCGGTTTTTTGAAGTTTCTTGCGTTGATCGGTACGGGCTTTGCCCAACCTATTTTGAATAAAAGTAAGCAGACAGCGCCGATGGGGTCAATATGCTTTATTGGGTTTAAGGTTAATCTGCCGCAAGCCTTTGCAGTGCCGTCACCGAGCTTATACGCAGCGTACGCGTGGAAATACTCGTGAATTGTGAGAATAATAAGCACTGCGAGGGCAGAGATAATAATATACGTTAACATTGCGTTACCTCGTTTTCTTTGGGCTTGCGCTTATCCGATGGCATCGAATATTTTTGACCAGAGCTGGTCCCGTCCCTCTCTTGTAACCGATGAAAAGGGGAGGATTTCTATATTCGTGCCGAGAAAATAATCGTTTTTGATTTTTTCAAGGGTTTCTTTAAGCGCAGTTTTTGAGAGCTTGTCGGTTTTTGTAGCAACGACGATAAATGGAACTTCTTCGTCAATAAGCCAATTTATCATCATAATATCGTCGTCTGTCGGTCCTACGCGCACGTCAATAAGCTGTACCACGAGCTTTATCGCATCAGCCGACGGATTTTTAAGAAAATAGTCCTCGGTGAGAGTGCTCCAAACTCTTTGACTTTCCTTTGAGCGCTTCGCATATCCGTAGCCGGGCAGGTCGACAAGAAAGAGCTTATTGTCGACGTCATAGTAGTTGATGGTTATGGTTTTTCCGGGAGCAGAGGAAACTCTCGCAAGGCTTTTTCTTGAAAGAAGAGTGTTGATAAGCGAGCTTTTTCCGACGTTTGAGCGACCGGAAAGTGCAACCTCGGGTGTATTTGAGCGAGGGAATTGCGCCGATGCACCGACCGTCATAGCTATTTTTGAATTATTGACGTTAATTTTCATAATTATTTAGACTGCCTCGTTTTTTTACTTTGAAAGTGCGTGTGTGAGTACCTCTTCCGCACATTTTACGGGGATAAAATTAAGGTGCTCGCGAGCTTCCTTGTCAATTTCGTCAAGGTCGCGCATATTATCCTCGGGCAAAATAACGGTGGTAATACCGGCTCTGTATGCCGCGAGAGTTTTCTCTTTGAGACCTCCGATAGCAAGGGCCTTGCCGCGAAGCGTAACCTCGCCCGTCATAGCTATATCGCGCTTTACGGGAATGTTTCCGAGCGCGCTGACAATAGCGGTAACCATAGTCACACCCGCAGACGGTCCGTCCTTTGGAATTGCGCCCTCGGGGAAGTGAATATGAATATCCTTTGTTTTGTAGAAGTCGGGATTTATACCGTATTTATCTGCAATTGTTCTAACGTAGGAGTGAGCTATCTTTGCAGACTCCTTCATTACATCGCCAAGCGAGCCGGTAAGCTCGATTTTACCCGTGCCCTCCATAGTCGCAACCTCGACTTTGAGCAGGTCACCTCCGGCCTGGGTGTAGGCAAGACCGTTAACTATGCCTATCGGGTTTTGCTCTTCAAGTCTTTCTGGAATAACCTTTGCCTTGCCGAGAAATTCGGTTATATTCTTTTCGGTGATTTTAACCGACGTTGCATCGGTTTCGGCAATTTTCTTTGCGCTCTTTCTTATAAGAGATGCAAGAGTACGTTCAAGATTACGAACACCGGCCTCTTTTGTGTAACTCTTGATAAGAGCGAGGATACCGCCGTCTGTGATTTTGAACATTTTCTTTGTTATTCCGTTTCTTTGAAGCTGCTTTGGAATAAGGTGGTTTTTAGCGATGGCAAGCTTTTCTGTATCGGTGTATGTAGAAAGCTCAATAACCTCCATTCTGTCAAGAAGAGGAGTGGGAATTGTGTCGTAGCTGTTTGCCGTTGCGATAAAGAGAGCATCGGAAAGGTCTATCGGTACTTCCATAAAGTTGTCGCGGAAGAATTTGTTCTGCTCGGGGTCGAGAACTTCGAGAAGAGCTGAGGTC
>JAZNCB010000066.1:0-3802 GCA_046156285.1 Eubacteriales bacterium
AGCATCCCAGCCCATCGGGAAAAGAACGTTGTATCCCTGCATTCTCTTCTTTCTTGAAACAATATCAAGAGCTGTGTAGGGGCGCGGGTGACCAACGTGAAGTCCCTGTCCCGAGGGGTACGGGAACTCAACGAGGGCGAAATATTTGGGAAGCGAAAAATCCTGCTTCGCCTCGAAAGCCTTTGCCTCATCCCACTTTTTTTGCCATTTTTCTTCGATTCGTTTGTACTCGTAGTTCATTTTAGTTGTCCTTTTTATTTATATCATATTTATTATTTACTTCTTCAATGACGTCCGAAATATCGACCGCCTTATCGGGAGAAAAGAGTCTGTCGAAGTTATAAAACTCACGTGCCTTGGGGTCAAAAACGTTGACGATAACGTCACCGTAATCAACGAGAAGCCACTCGTTCTCGCCGCGTCCCTCAATGCGAAGCTCGTCTCTGCCGGAAAGTCCTACTTTATAGGTAACCTCATCGGCAAGGGCTGCAACGTTGGTTCTTGAATTACCCGTTGCATTTACGTAAAAATCGGTGACCGAGCTATCCTCGGACACGTTATAAACCTTGATATCTCTCGCCTTTTTCTCAACGAGAATATAGGTAATAGCCTTTGCAAGACACTCTGCCTCGCAATTTTGTAAAGAATTGTTCTTTTCGTTATCCATACTATATCCTTTTTTCGAGCGCTTCTCGGGTGCGAAGTGTTATCCCACATACGCTCTTGTTTTTTCGTTCAAGGCTCTCTATTGTTGAATCTATTTCCATAAGACAAGCCTTGTGAAGTATTTTGATGTTTTCCTCGTATTTACCGAGCTTCATTTCGGAAAATACGAACTCGCGGGTTTTTATTGACGCTTCGTACTCTCTTCCGTTCTCGATAAAATCTGCAAGAAAAATTATTTCGTCGAAAACCGACATATCGGGCGCACCCGTAGTATGATTTCTGACTGCGTTAAGTATAAGGGGGGCGGAAAAGCTCGGAAAATCCCTTTTTATCACCGCGGGAGCTGAAAATGCGTGAAGTATACCCTCGCTCTCGCCGTCAAAGAGCGAAAGCTCCTCGGGTGAAAGAAGCTCCGTTTGCTCCTCTCTTGGAAGCTCCTTTGTAACGTCGTGCAAAAGCGCTGCTACCTGCGCCTCACTCTCGTATTCGGGCATACAAAGCCACGCAAGCCTTGCTGCGCACTCCATAACTCCGATAGTGTGAAAAAAGCGCTTTTGCGAAAGTCTTTTATTAATCTCAAATAAGAGAGCTCCAAGCTCGTTTTTTGAATAACTCATCTGTAAAGCCCCCATTTACGAATATACTCATCAACTTCACTCGAAAGAAGCGACGAGGTATCTCGCCCATCTTTTATAGCCGCTCTGACCTCGCTTGACGAAATCTCCTTAATCGGCAAGTCAACCGTGATAATTCTCGCAGAGAAATCACGAAAATACTTCTCTTTCGCAAGATTTATCTTTTCGTCAAGGTCGGATTCGCGCCTTGCAAGACAAATGGTTGCAAGGCTACATATAACCTCGGGGCGATACCACTCGCCAAGAGTTAAAAACATATCCGTACCCATAAGAAAATAGAGTTCCGTATCGGGCATAGAAAGCTCTTCGAGGGTTACAGAGGTGTAGCTTCTTCCCCCTCGCAAAATCTCTATCTCGGAGATTTTCGCCCCTTTGATAGAAGAAAATGCAAGACGGCACATTTCAAGTCTATTTTCGGTTGTTGCCTCGCCGTCTATATTTTTATGCGGCGGTAAAAAGTCGGGAATAATGAGAAGCTCATCAAGCGGTAGCGCTTCTGCAAATGCGGCAAGCGCACCTATATGACCGAGGTGAGGCGGACTGAACGTGCCGCCGTAAATTCCCACCCTTTTCTTAATCAAAGCTCTATCCTCTTTTTCTTTTCTGATTCGCGGTAAAGCACGAATTTCGTGCCGACAGTCAGAACGAGCTCAGCACCTGTTTTTTCTGCGATAAGCTCGCCCGCCTCTCTTGCCGTGTATCCGCTGTTATCAAGAACTCTCGCCTTGATAAGCTCGCGTGCTTCAAGTGCGTTTGAAATCTGGGTTACCGTCTCTTCGCTGACACCGCCCTTACCGATTTGAAATATCGTATCAAGGTTTGCAGCAAGCGAGCGAAGGTAGGCTCTTTGTTTACTTGTAATCATATTTTTCCTCATCACTCTTCAAAGAGTGCGTTTGTAAATTCTTCTGCCGAGAAGGGCTTCATATCGTCTATCTGCTCTCCGACGCCGATAAACTTGACGGGTATGCCAAGCTCACTCTTAACCGAGAGGATAATACCGCCCTTTGCAGTTCCGTCAAGCTTGGTCAGAATAAGTCCCGTGATATTCGAGGCTTCCTTGAATTCCTTTGCCTGCACTACTGCGTTGTGACCTGTCGTTGCATCAAGCACGAGAAGTGTTTCGCGGGATGCCCCGGGAAGCTCACGCCCGATAACTCTATCAATTTTTGCAAGCTCATCCATAAGATTTTTCTTATTGTGGAGTCTGCCTGCGGTATCGATAATCAAAACGTCGGCATTTTTGCTCTTTGCGGAATTTATAGCATCAAAGACAACCGATGCAGGATCTGCGCCTGCCGCTTGCTTTACTATATCAACTCCTGCTCTCTCACACCAGACGGTAAGCTGTTCTGCCGCTGCGGCTCTGAACGTGTCCGCCGCCGCAACAACGACCTTTTTACCCTTTGATTTGAGATCTGCCGAAATTTTTCCTATTGAAGTGGTTTTTCCGACACCGTTTACACCGATAACGAGTATTACCGACGGTTTTGTGTCAAGCTTTAAGGGCTCGTGTTCACCGACAAGCTCACGGAGCATACGGAAAAGCTCAGCTTTTATCTCTGACGGCTCTTTAACCTTGTTATCAAGAGCATAGTCACGAAGCTCGTCAAGAATTTGCTCGGTGGTATTTACACCGATATCAGCGGAAATAAGAAGCTCTTCAAGCTCGTCGAAAAGGTCCTCGTCAACGTGACGGAAGCTTCTGAAAAGATTATCTATTTTTCCGAATATTGCGCTTTTGGTCTTAGAAAGACCGTTTTTCAGTTTGTCAAAGAACCCCATCTAAAAGCTCCTTCTGTTTTCCCTCTATTTCGTTTACGTTAAGCTCAAGAGCCTGCGAAATACCGCGCTGAGGCATCGTTACACCGTAAAGACGATTACCGATTTCCATAGTGCCACGTCTATGCGTGATAAGAATAAACTGAGTTTCGTCGCCAAGACGCTTGATATATTCACCAAAGCGGAATACGTTAACCTCGTCAAGCGCCGCCTCAATCTCGTCGAGAATACAGAACGGTGTCGGGTTAACCTTCAAGATTGCAAAAAGAAGCGCAATAGCAACAAACGACTGCTCACCACCCGAAAGAAGCGAAAGGCTCTTTATGATTTTGCCGGGAGGTGCAGCCTTGATTTCGATACCCGTTGTAAGAATTTCCTCGGGGTTTTCAAGCGAAAGCTCTGCATTTCCTCCTCCGAAAAGCTCCTTAAAGGTTATTCCGAAGTTCTTGTTTATAGACTCAAACGCAGAAATGAAGCTCGTCTTCATTTCGTTTTCGTAGCGATTTATGATGCCGTAAAGCTCGTCACGGGATTTTGTGAGGTCCTCAACCTGAATATTAAGCTCGTCAAACTGTGTCTTAACCTCGGTGTATTCCTCAATAGCATTCGGGTTAAAGCCACCGATAGCACGAAGCTTTGCACGGCAGGACGCCTGCACCTGTCCGACCTCGTCACGATTATCCTCGGTTACCGTAGGATAGCCAAGACCGACTGCATCC
>JAZNCB010000067.1:0-4082 GCA_046156285.1 Eubacteriales bacterium
TCGAGGCTATGACGATGGCTTCCCGTATCGTTGTTATGAGAGACGGTCTTATCCAGCAGGTTGATACTCCTCAGAACCTTTACGACCTTCCTTGCAACCTCTTCGTTGCAGGCTTCATCGGCACACCTCAGATGAACTTCATCAACGGTAAGCTTGTTAAGCATGATAACGACCTTTACGCAACACTTGGTACAACCGAGATTAAGCTTCCCGCTGACAAGGCTAACAACCCTGCTCTTAAAGAGTATATCGACCAGGAAGTTATCTTCGGTATCCGTCCCGAGGCTATTCACGACGAGCCCATGTATCTCCACACTCCCGCTGACACAACCATGAAGGTTACCGTTGACCTAACAGAGCTTATGTGTGCTGAACTCTACCTCTACCTCGGATTTGAGGGTATGGAGGACGCAACAAACGGCAAGAACATCATTGCGAGAGTTTCCTCTCGTTCACGCGCTCAGGCTGGCGATGAGATCACAGTTGCAATCGATCCTTCGAGAATTCATATCTTCGATAAGGATTCCGAGAAGTGCATCTGCCACTAATTGCGAAATTCTACTTAAATTAGAAAATATTTCTGATTACAATGCGGAATGCCCGTTAATTTCGGGCATTCCGTTTTTCCTTTTTCCGCGAGTTTTCCATTTTTACCATATCTTTTGCGTTGAAAAAAATGCTCAAATATGAGATAATGACGTATACTCAATGAAAGGAATGGAAAATGAACACCAAAAGAAAAATTTTAGCATCAGTGCTTTTGCTTTCCTCTGCCGTGTCAATGTCTGCGGTTAACATTCAGGCGAGTGACAAGGGTGTCAGGGAAGCGATCCACACCACCGAGGCGAGTGTTGAGCGCGCGCTCGTAAGAAACGAAATTTCGGTGACGAAAATAACGAATAAAAACCCATCTGCTTATACAAAAACCACTCTTACGTATAACGGTAAAAAAACAAACGTCGATGCAAGAGTTATAGCGGACACAGTATTCGTTGCGGTAGAAGATTTTGTCAAGGAATTGACCGGTTTCAGTGCTACATATGACAACACGGGAAAAATACTTAAAATTCGCGGCACGGGATTTGATATCGAGGTTATAGACGGAGGAAACGTAATCTATGCTAACGGCAGAACGTTTTTTGCGATGACGCCATCTACCAGAATGAATAACGGAAAAACCTATGCCTCGCTCGACCTTCTGACTAAAATTTTCGGCTTTAAGAGCAGTGGGGTGACAGCACTTTCGGGAAGCATAAAACCGCTTCAACACGGAAGCACCTATTACAGAGAGGATGCAGTATATTGGCTTTCACGCATAATAAGCGCAGAGAGTAGAGGCGAGAGCCTTATCGGTCAGCTCGCGGTGGGCACTGTTGTCTTGAACCGTGTGGCATCACCTCTTTACCCAAATACCATCTGGGGAGTAATATTCGATAAAAAGTACGGAGTTCAGTTTTCACCCGTGCTTGACGGCAGTATCTATGCCACACCGAACGCAGTCTCGGTAACCGCCGCCAAGATTTGTCTTGAAGGGTACAACGTCAACGATTCAGCTCTTTTCTTCCTCTACCCAAAAAATTCGACGTCGAGCTGGATACCGAATAACAGAGAGTATCTTTTCACAATAGGAAAACACGATTTTTATGCTTAAAATTTGCGAAAAGACTTGAAAAAATCATCGGGTTGTATTATACTAATATATGGTAATAAAACTTTTCTTGAAAGGAACACTATTATGGTATATACAATCAACGTTGCGGGTGTTGAGCGCGACCTTCCGCTTTGTCCTATTTCGGATAAGCTTTACATAGCAGCATTCGTCCTTTTTGGCGACGTAGAGCTCACCGAGAAATCAGCAGAGGCTCTTTATAAGCTCGCTCCCGAGCATGACCTCCTTATCACTGCGGAGTCAAAGGGAATTCCGCTTATCCACGCAATGTGCCGTCTCTCAGGCAAGAACAGATACGTCCTCGCACGTAAATCTGTCAAGCTTTATATGAAGGACGTTGTTAAGTGCGAAACTCAGTCTATAACGACCGCGGCAGCGCAGACACTCTATATCGACGGTGCAGACGCAGAGTTTATGCGTGGCAAGCGCGTCCTCATCGTTGACGACGTTATCAGCACGGGCGGCTCACTTGCATCGCTTGAAAACCTCGTTAAGCAGTCCGGCGGCGAAATCGTAGGCAAGATGGCAATACTTGCAGAGGGTGATGCTATCAGCCGTAAGGATATCACCTATCTTGCGCCCCTTCCTCTTTTTGATAAGGACGGAAACGCAATCTAAATAGAACAAAATAAAAGGTTGTGAAAATCGGAGCACGTAGCTCGGTTTTCACAACCCTTTTTTTATAAGCTGTCAATAAATTTGCACGCCGCAAGAGCCGCAACCGCTCCGTCAGCGGTTGCGGTGGTAACCTGCCTTATCGCTTTTGTACGGCAGTCGCCCGCAACGAATATTCCGGCGGCACTTCCGCTCGGAATACAGTCCTCACCGGCTTCAATGTAGCCGTACGAGTTAAGAGCCACGAGGTTTTCAAACGGCTTGTTTTCGGGAATCTGTCCGATTGCGACGAAAATACCGTCGACCAAAAGCTCGCTCTCAACACCGCTCTCGGTGTTCTTGATTTTTATTCCGCGGAATTCTTCATCACCCAAAATTTCGGTAACGACGGTAGAGAGTATAACCTCCACGTTTTTCTTTTCCGAAATTCTTGTGGCAAGGTTTTTCTCACCCGTAAGGTAGGGAAGGTTTTGTACAACGATAACCCTCTCACAGCCGTCGGAGAGAAGAGAAGCCTCTTGGAGTGCGGTGTTACCGCCGCCGATTATAGCAACCGTACGTCCCTTGTAGAAAGCACCGTCGCAAACGGCGCAATAGGAAACACCCTCGCCGGTGAATTTTTCTTCATTTTCAAGTCCGAGCATTCTATGTCTTGAACCGGAAGCGATTATAACCGATTTTGCAAGGAAGCTTCCTCCCTCACAGGTAACGGTGTAATTTCCTGCTTCACCGCTGATGCCCGTAACAGTATCAAGTTCTATTTCAGCGCCCTGCGCGAGTGCTTGTTCGAGGAACTTTTCACCAAGCTCGCTTCCCGAGGCTTCAACGAAGCCGGGGTAATTCTCTACTCTCGGGGAGTGAGTAATCTGTCCGCCAAAGGTGTTCTTCTCGATAACAAGTACGCTTTTTTCAAACCGCCGCGCATAAAGCGCGGCGGTAAGACCTGCAGGACCTGAGCCTACAATTATAATATCGTACATTACTGTTTTACCCTCTCGGTAAATGCCTTAATGTTAGAAAGGTTTACAATCTTCTCAGCTTTGTCGCCCGAGATAACAACGAGTGTCGGAGCTTGGTTAATTCCATACTTCTTTACGAGCTCGGGGTTAGCGTCTGCGAGGAGCTTTTCAAAGGGAATGCCAGCTTTGTCAAGGAACATTCCGGCAGCCTTGCAGTTGGGGCAGGTCGCAGTTGCGAAGAGGAGAACCTTGTCTGCCTCAGCAGTCTTGGGAGCTTCTTCACAGCAGCACTCGCCGCCTGTAAGAGTTGTTGTCTTCTTTCCGAACTTTTCGGGAGAGTAAACAAGTCTGTCCTTATACTCCTGAGCCTTTCCGTCGTTCCAGTTCTGAACGGGGCGGTAGTAGCCTGTTATACGGCTGTAAACCTCTGTCTTCTCACCGCAGGTCGGGCATACGTAAACCTCGCCTGAAAGGTAGCCGTGGTTCTTACATACCGAGTATGTGGGAGAAAGAGTATAATAAGGAAGCTTGTAGTTTTCTGCGATAGTCTTGATAAGAGTTGCGGCGCTCTTCCAGCTCGGAAGCTTCTCGCCAAGGAATGCGTGGAATACAGTACCCGAGGTGTAAAGTGTCTGAAGCTCGTCCTGAATATCAAGAGCAGCAAAAATATCGTCAGTGTAGCCAACGGGGAGGTGTGAGGAGTTTGTGTAGTAAGGAGTCTTGTCAGCTGTGTCAGAAGCAGTAATGATTTCGGGGTATCTCTTCACGTCGTGCTTTGCAAGACGGTAGCTTGTAGACTCTGCGGGAGTAGCTTCGAGGTTGTAGAGGTCGCCGTACAT